>NZ_JBNDIC010000033.1:0-74212 GCF_056755475.1 Rhizobium sp. KNZ2-6A
GTCAAGCAAGCCGGGCATTCGGGCCGATTGGCATCGTCTATGCCGATCAGAGGATTGGAGCATGCGCGCTTTTATTGACGTCGCAGGTTGATTTCGCTGGTAACGACCGATTCGCCCGAGGTCAGATCCTTGTCGATGGTCGTCAGCTTCAGCTGGCCGCTGCTCTGCCTGCGGATGGTCATATTGGCATCCCGATCGCCATTGACGAGGCGTGCCCAGTGCACTGCCAGACTGATGACATCGCCCTGTCTACTGCCCGACAGCTGCGACGTCGTGCCGGACGGACCGGTATAGGTGCCGGAATATCGGGTTCCCCGAGCGGTGAGCTGGGCCGAGATCGCGCGGCTGATGATGAGAAGGCCGCGGCAGTTCCCGTTCATCGAAATCGAAGTGCCCGGTGTGCCGATGTCGAATCCGCAGGAGACATTGATAGGCGGGCTGCCGATCTTTCGAAGCACCTTGCCGGTCCCCACCCAGCTGCCGTTCAGCGGCTTCAGAAATCCGCTATCGTCCGCGGCCGCGGGTGTTGCGGCATAGAGCCCTGCGAGCATTGCGAGAAGGCATGCCAGGCGGCGCATGGTGATAACCTTTCCACGGGAATTGACGGAGAACGCCGCAAGGACATCGACGGTTCCGCCACGGTCACAGCCAATTGATGCGCTTCAGCACGTAAAGAGTAATGACGGAGGTGATGGCGACCAAGGCGACGATGATGACGAACGCCCAGGTGTCGTTGACGCCCGGAATGCCGCCGACATTCATGCCGAAAAGGCCGGCGACGACGCTTGGGGGCAGGAGGAGGGCGGCAAGTGCTGCAAGCCGGTTTGAATTGCGGGCGATGCGCTCGCTGATAACGGTGGAAAGGTCGTCGTGCAGAATGCTTGTCCGGTCGCGGATCGCGTCGAGATATTCGATGCAGCGCATCAGCTTGTCGATGACCTCGCGCATTCGGAGTTTGTCGCGCTCGGCAAGCCAGGGAGCGTCGTCGTGTTCGATGCGGGTGAGGGCGTCGCGCTGCGGCGAGAGATAGCGTCGCAGCTGCACGGCGCGCCTGCGAAGCAGCTTCAGGCGCTCGCGGACCTCCGCGGCTTCGCCATGGAAGATCAGTTCATCCAGTTCGTCGACTTCCTCGTCCATCTGATCAAGAACTGGCTCCAGATCCCTCACGAGCTTGTCGCTGACGAGCGCCAGCAGCTCGCCGGTGCGCTTCGGCCCCTTGTTCTTTCCCAGCGCCTGGCGAATATCGCGAAGGGCGGTGATGTAGTGTCCGCTGTCGCGGAGCGTCACGACACGGTTCTCGTCCACCCAGGCATGAATGGGCACGAGATCCAGTTCCTCGGCCACTTCCTCGACATCCTGAGGGGGAGCGGCGCATACGCCGCGAAGGATGATGAGCAGGCCGTCGTCAACCGGCTCCACGCGCGGGCGGGATTCGTCTTCCAGCAGCGCGTCGGCGACGAGCGGATCGAAACCGCCACTGCTGATTATCCATGCTGCCGCGGCATCGTGATTACGCTCGAGATGGACCCAAAGGATGCCGTCCGCCGGCTTCCAGTTCTGCAGGTCGGCGGCGCCGATTTCGCGACAGCCGCCATTGCCGTCGAGAAGAACCGCAAAACGTATGCCGGGCTCGACCCCGTAGCTGAGTTGAACCTTCTGGTCTGCTGCGTCCATCCGCTCCCATCCTCCTCCGAGTATAAAAAGAAAGCGAAATCATGCGTCTAATTTTGTAATTCTAGCACCGCGCGGCTTGTGGCGGAACTGGTGACTACGACGATTGATCGTGTTCGAGGGATCTCGGAGCCTGGCAACTACTCGGCTGCCGCGGCAAGGCAGCCGTCTATGATGGTGCGGATCTCGGCGCGGCAGGAGCCGCAATTGGTTCCGGCATTGAGCTCCTTGCCGACGGCTTCCACACTATGGCAACCGCCGCGAATGGCGGCGACGATCTGATTGACGCCGACGCTGAAGCAGGAGCAGACCGTCGCGCCGGCGTCGATGACATCGGCTCCCGGTCTACCGGCGATCAGCGCAAACCGCTTGCCGAGATTGCCATGCGATGTTGAAAGCTGGGCGATCGCCCAGTTTCGGGCCACGGCAACCGGCTGCCGGGCGACGAAGAGAGCCGCAAGCAGCCGCTCGCCATCGAAGAAGGCAAGACGCAGGTCGCCGGAGGCCTCATCGGCATAGCCGAGCGGTTCGAGATCGGCAGGGATATCGAATGTCGCGCGGCACCAGCCGATCCATTCGTCGGGTGCCAGATCGAACGCAAGTTCTGTCCGCCATCCGCCGTCGGCCTTGGCAAGCGCCCAATAGGCGCTATCGAGGTCGCGCGGCTTTGCCGCGGAGACTGCGAAGCAATAATGCGACGCCTGGAAGCGGCGAGCGCGAACGGCGACATTCTTCGAAGCCGGCTGGCCGGAAACCGGATCCGTGATGGGGGCAACCACGGCGTCGATGCGCGCTTTGGCGGCAAAGCTGTCGTTCCAGTGCATCGGCACGAACAGGCTGCCGCGTGCCTGTCGCTCCGTCACCAAGGCACGGACGATCACCTTGCCTTGCGGGCTTTCGATCTCGACCAAGCCGGCTTCCGCGACGCCGATCTCGATCGCATCACGTGGATGGATCTCGGCAAAAGGCTCGGCAATATGGGCCGACAGACGAGCGCTCTTGCCGGTGCGGGTCATCGTGTGCCAGTGATCACGAACGCGTCCGGTGTTGAGCGTCAAGGGGAAGCAGCTGTCGGTCCGATCGCTCGCCGGCGGCTCTATGGCAACGAAGCGCGCCTTGCGATCGGGATGATAAAACCAGCCGTCTGCAAAGAAGCGTGTCAGCCTTGGGGCCGATCCGGCAGGCTGCGGCCACTGGAAGGGCGGAAGCGTGTCAAAGTCTTCCGTTGTGATCTCTTCATAAGCGCCGATGTCGAAATCGCGGCTGCCCTGGTTTTCAAAGCCGGAAAGGCCCGCATGCTCAGCGAAAATCTCCGCACTCGTCCGAAAGGCAAAGGCTTGGGAAAATCCCATGCGGCGGCCAACTTCGGCCATTTGCCACCAGTCTGGTCTGGCCTCGCCCGGCGCTGCCAGAAACTGGCGCTGCCTGGAGATCCGGCGTTCGGAATTGGTAACGGTGCCGTCCTTTTCGCCCCAGCCAAGCGAAGGCAGCAGCACTTGGGCATGCCGCGTCGTATCCGTCTCGCGCAGGACGTCGGAGACGACGACGAAGGGACAGGCCTTGATGGCCGCCTCGACGGCATCGGCGTCCGGCATGGAGACGACCGGGTTCGTCGCCATGATCCAAAGCGCCTTGATGCGGCCGTCGGCAACGGCGCGAAACATGTCGACCGCCTTCAATCCCGGCTTGGCGGCAATTCGGGGTGATTGCCAAAAGCGTTGCACCCGGTCGCGATCCTCGGCATTCTCGATCGCCATGTGAGCGGCAAGCATGTTGGCAAGCCCGCCGACCTCGCGGCCGCCCATGGCGTTCGGCTGGCCGGTCAGCGAGAATGGCCCCATGCCGGGCCGGCCGATACGGCCAGTGGCGAGATGGCAATTGATGATGGCGTTGACCTTGTCGGTGCCGGATGAGGATTGGTTGACGCCCTGGCTGTAGCAGGTGACGACCTTCTCGGTCGCGGCAAACAGCCGGTAGAATTCGCGAAGCTGCATGGCGGGCAGGCCGGTCAGGTCGAGCACGCGGTTGAACGACAGCGAACTGGCGGCGGCGAAAGCCTCGGGAAAGTCGCTTGTATGCTCGGCGATGTAATTCTGGTTGATGGTGTTGCTTGCGATCAGATGTTCGAAGAGGCCGAGGAAAAGGGCGACGTCGCCATCCGGCCGGATCGCCAGATGCAGGTCGGCGATATCGCAGGTCATGGTTCGGCGCGGATCGATGACGACGATCTTCATCGTCGGCCGCGCCGCCTTTGCTGCCGCCAGCCGCTGATAGATGACCGGATGGCACCAGGCGAGATTGGAGCCGGTGAGGATCACAAGATCGGCAAGCTCGATATCTTCGTAGGTGCCAGGCACCGTATCCGAGCCGAAGGCGCGGCGATGACCGGCAACGGAGGATGACATGCAAAGCCGCGAGTTCGTATCGATATTGCCTGAGCCGATGAAGCCCTTCATCAGCTTGTTGGCGACATAATAATCCTCGGTCAGCAACTGCCCGGAAACGTAGAAGGCAACGGAATCGGGCCCATGCTCGGCAATCGTCTCGCTGAAGCGTTGCGCGACCAGATCAAGCGCCTCGTCCCAGCCTGCCCTTCGGCCGGCAATTTCCGGATGGAGCAGGCGGCCGTCGAGGTCGATGGTTTCGTCAAGGGCAGAGCCCTTCGAGCACAGGCGCCCGAAGTTGGAAGGGTGGTCGGGATCGCCCTTGACGGAGACTTTTCCCTCGTCATCGACGCGAGCAATGACACCGCATCCGACACCGCAATAGGGGCAGGTGGTTTTGGTTTCAGTGGACATGGAGCATATCCGTGAAGCTTGGAGCGCGGGAGAGTACCCCCCTCTGTCCCTGCGGGACATCTCCCCCACAAGGGGGGAGATCACATGGTGCCACTATCGCCGATTTCCTCGTCTTGGCTTGATGAAGATGGCCCCTTGCTCCGACCAATCTCCCCCCTTGTGGGGGAGATGTCAGCGAAGCTGACAGAGGGGGGTGATGTCTCCCAGGCATCCTCACTCCGCCGCCATCATCAGGCTTTCGAGCGCGATGAAGAGGGCGCCGTCTTCGTTGCGGACGGGAATGGTCCGCACCTCGCCCTGGTCGGCTCCAAGCGCCTTGCCGGTTTCGAGCGAGATCACCCAGTTGTGCAGCGGGCAGGTCACGGCTTTGCCATGAACGATGCCCTGGGAGAGCGGGCCGCCTTTGTGCGGGCAGTGATCCTCGATGGCGAAGACCTCGTTTTCGGCCGTGCGGAATACGGCAATCTTGCCCTGCGGGGTTTTCACGCACCGCGCGCCGCGCAGAGGAATGTCCGAGATATCGCCGATCGCATGCCAGGTTTCCTTTGGCCAAGTCGTCATATCCATCTCCTCACTCGGCGGCCTGCGGGAAGCCGACCGTCGCCATCGGCTTGAACTCGTGCTTATCCTTGCCGGAAACGCGTTCCGACCAGGGATCGACCTGCGCGAATTTCTGGCTGAAGACGAAGCGCTCGTAATAGGCCTTGCGCTTTTCGGCATCGCCCATGATCTGGCGGCGGATTTCGTCGAGGCCGATGCGCTTGGCCCATTTGTAGATGCGTTCGAGATAGCGGGCCTGTTCGCGGTACATCTGCGTCAGCGCCACGATGTGTTCGAGCGCCTCATCCTCCGTCTTGACGAGGCCGAGCACTTCGGTGCCCTTGATGTCGAGGCCAGCCGCGCCTGCGAAATGGATTTCGAAGCCGCTGTCGACACAGATGACGCCGATGTCCTTGCATGTCGCTTCCGCACAATTTCGTGGACAGCCAGAGACTGCCATCTTGAGCTTTGCCGGTGTCCACGAACCCCACATGAATTTCTCGATGCGGATGCCGAGGCCGGTCGAATCCTGCGTACCGAAACGGCACCAATCAGAGCCGACGCAGGTCTTCACCGTACGCAGACCCTTGGCATAGGCCTGTCCTGAGATGAAACCGGCCTTGCCGAGGTCGGCCCATACTGCGGGCAGATCCTCCTTTTGGATGCCGAGCAGATCGATGCGCTGGCCGCCGGTCACCTTCACCATCGGGATTTCGAACTTGTCGACGACATCGGCGATGGCGCGCAGCTCGCCCGAATTGGTGACGCCGCCCCACATGCGCGGCACCACGGAATAGGTGCCATCCTTCTGGATGTTGGCATGCACGCGCTCATTGATGAAGCGCGACTGGTAGTCGTCGGCATATTCATCCGGCCAGTCGCAGACGAGGTAATAGTTCAGAGCCGGGCGGCATTTCGCGCAGCCGCAGGAGGTTTTCCATTCAAGTTCCTGCATGACGGCAGGAATGGTCTTCAACCCCTTGGCCTTGATGAGACGGCGCACGTCGTCATGGCCAAGCTCGGTGCAGGTGCACATCGGCTGGATGGCGGCGGGGTTGTAACTGTCGCCAAGCGTGATCGACATCAGCTGTTCGACCAAGCCGGTGCAGGAGCCGCAGGAGGCCGAAGCCTTCGTGTGGGCGCGCACGTCGTCGAGCGAGGTCAGGCCCTTGGCTGTGATGGTCGAGGTGATCTTGCCCTTGCAGACGCCGTTGCAGCCGCAGATTTCCGCATCATCCGGCAAGGCTGCAACGGCCGCCATAGGGTCCAGCGGCGACCCTCCCTGATAGGCCTGGCCGAAGATCAAGGTTTCGCGCATCTCGGAGATGTCGGTCGCCTTCTTCTTCAAATCATTGAACCAGGCGCCGTCGGCCGTCTCGCCGTAAAGCACGGTGCCGATGATCCTGTTGTCCTTCAGCACCAGCCGCTTGTAGACGCCGGCTGCCGCGTCGCGCAGGACGATCTCCTCCCGGTCGTCGCCATCGGCGAAGTCGCCGAGCGAAAACAGGTCGATGCCCGTGACCTTCAGCTTCGTCGGGGTGTCCGAGTGGACAAAGGCGGCGCTCGTGTCGCCGGCAAGATGCGAGGCGGCGACACGCGCCATCTCGTAGAGCGGCGCAACCAGGCCATAGACCATGCCGCCGACTTCGGCGCATTCGCCAAGCGCCATGATCGAACCGTCCGAGGTCTGCATGCCGTCGTCGACGACGATGCCGCGGTTGACGGCGATGCCTGCCTCCTTGGCAAGGCCGACATTGGGACGGATGCCGACGGCCATGACGACGAGCGTGGCGGGGATTACGCGGCCATCGTCCAGTTCGATCCCCTCGACCTTGCCGTCACCGATGATCGCCTTGGTGTTGGCCTTGGTGATGACCTTGATGCCGCGCTCCTCGACGGCTTTTTGCAGGAGGTAGCCGGCTGCCGGGTCGAGCTGGCGTTCCATCAGTGTCGGTTGCACATGGAGAACGGTGACATCCATTCCACGCAGACTGAGGCCGGCGGCCGCTTCCAGACCAAGCAAACCGCCGCCGATGACAATAGCCTTTTCGCGCGATTGGGCGGCAAGCAGCATCGCCTGCACGTCATCGAGGTCGCGATAGGTGATGACCCCGCGCAATTCCTTGCCCGGAACCGGAATGATGAAGGGGACGGAGCCGGTTGCAATGACAAGCTTGTCGTAGCTTTCGGTCACACCATGATCGGAAGTGACCGTCTTTGCCGCCCGGTCGATGGTGACGATCTTGTGTCCCTTGTAGAGGGTGATGCCGTGCTTGATGTACCAGCCGTCGCCGTGGATGATGATCTGCTCATAGTCCTTTTCGCCTGATAGCACCGGCGACAGCATGATGCGATCGTAGTTGACGCGCGGCTCGGCGTTGAAGATCGTGACCTGATAAAGACCGGGCGCCTTTTCGAGCAGATGCTCCAGCATGCGCCCTGGCGCCATGCCGTTGCCGATGATGACGAGTTTCTGGGTCATGATATCACTCCGCGGCTTCCACGAAGCGGTGACGTTCGTAGAGGAACTTCAGCACGGCCTCGCGGCATTTGAGGTAGGTTCGGTCGGAAGCAAGCTCGATGCGGTTGCGCGGCCGCGGGATCGGCACTTCAAGGATGTCGCCGATATGGGCGGCCGGGCCGTTGGTCATCATGACGATGCGGTCGGACAGCAGCACGGCCTCGTCGACATCATGGGTGATCATCACCATGGTGCTGCCGAGACGGGCATGAATTTCCATGACAGCATCCTGCAGATGGGCGCGGGTGAGCGCGTCCAGCGCCCCGAAGGGTTCGTCGAGCAACAGGATCTTCGGCTGCATGGCGAGTGCGCGCGCAATGCCGACGCGCTGCTTCATGCCGCCCGATATTTCCGAGGGGCGCTTGTCCTTGGCATGCGCCATCTGCACGAGATCGAGATTGCGCATGACCCACTCATGGCGCTCGGCCTTGCTCATGGTGCCGCGAAACACCTTCGAGACGGCGAGATTGACGTTCTCGTAGACGCTGAGCCAGGGCAGCAGGCTATGGTTCTGGAAAACCACGGCCCGATCGGGACCGGGCGCATTGACCTCGCGGTTCTCAAGCAGCACCGCGCCGGCGGAGACGGGGGTGAGGCCGGCAATGAGGTTGAGCAGGGTCGACTTGCCGCAGCCGGAATGGCCGATGATCGACACGAATTCGCCCTTGTCGATGACGAGTTCGATGCCCTTCAGGACTTCGGCACGCTGGCCGCCGCGATCGAAATACTTGTCGATATGATCGAGCTTCAGATAGGCGCTCATCATGGTCTCCTCAATTGTTGGTCATGCCACGGGTCACGACGGCGCCGAGGCCGGCGACCAGACGGTCGAGCACAAAGCCGGTGACGCCGATATAGGCCAGCGCCACGATGATGTCGGGCAGGCGCGAGGAATTCCACGCGTCCCAGATGAAGAAGCCGATGCCGACGCCGCCGGTCAGCATTTCGGCGGCAACGATCGCAAGCCAGGAAAGCCCGGCCCCGATGCGCAGTCCGGTGAAGATGTAGGGAGCTGCCGCCGGCACCATGATGCGGAAGAAGAATTCGATCTGGTTCAGCCGCAACACCTTGGCGACGTTGCGGTAATCCTGCGGAATGTTGCGAACGCCGACCGCTGTATTGATGATGACGGGCCAGATCGAGGTGATGAAGATCACGAAGATCGCCGAAGGGTTGGAATTCTGGAAGGCGGCGAGCGACAGCGGCAGCCATGCGAGAGGCGGCACGGTGCGCAGCACCTGGAAGATCGGGTCGAGGCCGCGCATTGCCCAGACCGATTGGCCGATCACCGCACCGATCAGCACGCCGGCGATGGCGGCAAGGCCGAAACCATAAGCGACGCGCTGCAGCGAGATAAGCACCCGCCAGGCAAGCCCGATATCCTGCGGCCCATTGTAGAAGAAGGGATAGACGATGAGGTCGTAGCTTTCCTGCCAGACCTGCGAAGGCGGCGGCAGGCTGGCGCCTGGCTGGTCGCAAAGCAATTGCCAGATGCCGAGCAGAAGCACGAGGACCACGAGAGGTGGCAGGACGCTGCGCAGGACAGAGGCGGCAATGCGGCCTGGCTCGATGCGGCGGGTGGGGCGGGCCGCCAATGTCACGACATGGCTCTTTGCGGGAGCAGGCGCTTGCGCAACGGCGGCTTGCTGTTTGCGGGCGGTTACGGACATTGAACGAATCCTTCTTGGGAGAGAGTGCCTGGCATCACGACGCTACCTTGATCGAGAGGCTTTCGAGGTAGGCAGTGGGGTTTTCGGGATCGAAGACCTTGCCGTCGAAGAAGGTTTCCTTGCCGCGTGAGGTCGACGCGGGAATATCCGATGCGGCAACGCCGAGATCCTTGGCGGCATCGCGCCAGATATCCTGGCGGTTTACCTGGCCGACCAGTGCCTTGATATCCGTATTGGGCGCGAACTTGCCCCAGCGGATGTTCTCGGCGATGAACCAGGCGTCATGGCTCTGATAGGGATAGGAAACCCCGTCCTTCCAGAACTTCATGTAAAGATCGGTGCCCTTGGCGACCCGGCCGTTGCCGTAATTGATGTCGCCCTTGAGACGGCCGAGCACGTCCTTGGGCGGCACGTTGAACCATTGCCGCTTGCCGAGGATGGTGGCCATTTCCTCCTTGTTGTCCATGCTGTCGCACCATTGCTGGGCTTCCATGACCGCCATCAGCAATGCCTTTGCGGCATTCGGATTCTTCTCGATCCAGTCGGCGCGCATGCCGAGGGCTTTTTCGGGGTGGCCCTTCCAGATTTCGCCGGTCGTGCAGGCCGTGAAGCCGATGCCCTGATTGACGAGCTGTTCGTTCCAGGGCTCGCCGACACAGAAGACGTCCATGTTGCCGACCTTCATGTTCGCCACCATCTGCGGCGGCGGCACGACGATGGTCGAGACGTCCTTGTCGGGATGGATGCCGCCGGCGGCCAGCCAATAGCGGATCCACAGATCATGCGTGCCGCCGGGGAAGGTCATGGCCGCCTTGATTTCCTTGCCCGCTGCTCTTTTCGCGTCGAAGGCGGCCTTCAGCTTGGATGCATCGAGCTGGACGCCGGTTTCCGCATATTCCTTTGCGACCGAGATACCCTGGCTGTCGTAATTGAGGCGGGCGAGGATCGCCATCGGAACGGGCTGGTTGTTCTGTGTCACCTTGCCGGTATGCATGAGATAGGGGAGCGGGGAGAGAATATGGGCGCCGTCGATGCCGTTTGCCGCCCCGCCGAGCACGAGATTGTCGCGGGTCGCGCCCCAGGATGCCTGTTTGGCCACATCGACGTTGGCAAGGCCGTGCTTTTCGAACAGGCCTTTTTCCTTGGCGATGACCAGCGGCGCGGCATCCGTCAGCGCGATGTACCCGAGCTTTACATCCGACACTTCAGGTCCGGCGGTGGCTGCAAAGGCGCCGGAGGGGAAAGCCGTCCTGACGGCTCCGATCAGAGCTGCCGTGGCGGATGTCTTCAAAAGGCTTCGGCGCGTAACACTACCGGACAGGATCTTCTTCACTTGCAGTTTCCCCTTTTTTTTCTCGTGACGCGTGGATTTCGGCCATAAAAAAAACGCCGCTCGGTCGATGTGCCCGGGACAGAGAGGTGAGCCCTCGGGACAAGAACCTTGCGACGTCGGTGTCTTTGCGAGCGCGTTTTCCGCGCATTGCGTGCCTCGATCGCCGTTGACCGAGGCGTATTCAACCAAGCAATCCGTGTGCCAGTTTTTGATATTGTGTCTAATGCAATGAAATTATTGACTTATTTCAGATAGCACTACACTTGTCTGTTTTGTGTGCGAATGCTGCGGCTGCTAAAGTTTTGGGCGAATGCTGGCTGTCCGGCTCGGAATCCTGCGCTTATTCTGTGCAGTGCAGCGTAGGCGCAGACTAAATATCGTCGGCGGAGAATTGTACGGCATTCACCGCTTTCACCGCGAAGCTGTCGATGTAGCTCGCCATGTCCGCGGGATCGAAGACGTGGCCATCCATGAAGCGATCGCTCTGCATATCGCCTTCTATGCGGATATCGGCGTCATCGGGCGAGGCCCCGTTTCCAAGCGCCAGCCGATAGAGGTCCGGTCGATAGGCCGAAGCCGCTATCGTCATGTTTTGCTCGGAAAGCGCGCTTTGCCCCCAGCGCACCATCTGGCTGAAGATCCACAGGGCCTGGCTCGGACGCGGGTAATTGGCGAAGCCGGCATGAAAGCTGAAATATCGGTCGATCACCCGACGATTGCCCTTGGCGTCGAGATTGAACTCGCCTGAGAGTACGTGGCGGATAATGTCGACGGGCGCTGCGATATAGCGCTGATCGGCAAGCGCTTCGGCAAGGGCATCATGATTTTCAGATCGGTCGCACCAGCGCGCTGCAGCGTCGAGCGCCACTATGAGGCGCGAAACGGTTTCGGGATGGCTTTCTGCCCATTCCGGGCGCATGCCGATCACCTTTTCAGGCGCAGAGGGCCATATATCCTGCTTGGCCGCGACGATGCGGCCGACGCCGCGTTCGGAGGCGACCATATTCCAGGGCGCGCCGACGCAGAAGCCATCGATGGCCCCGGCTGCAAGGGCATCGGAAGTCAATGGCGGTGGCACGACGACGAGTTTCACGTCCCGGTCGGGATCGATGCCCCCTGCGGCCAGCCAATAACGGAATTCGTAATTATGCGACGAGAAAGGATAGGTCATGCCGAGCGTTGGCGGCTGCTCCCCGCGCGCCTTCATCGTGCTGACCACTTTTGCCAGCGCCTGAGAATTTTCCAATGCGCTGGCGTGGTCGGAAAGACGGGCTTCGCTGCCCATGCGCTCGAACAGACGTGTCGACAGGGTGATGGCATTGCCGCCGCGGCCGAGCGAGAACGGCGTGATCGTCGGCGAGGGGTTGGAGCCGAGGCCCAGCATCGCCGCCACCGGCATCGGTGAGAGCATATGGGCGATGTCGAACTGGCGAAAGGCAAGCCGGTCGCGGATATTGGCCCAGGAGACGTCCTTGATGAGATCGAGCGTGATCCCTTCTTTGTGCACGAAGCCGAATTCCGCGGCCGCGATCAGGACCGAAGCATCGACCAGCGGAATAAAGCCCGCACGCAGTGTGCGCTGGCCTTCGCTGGCAATGCGCGCCGGCGCGGGAGGGTTGCTGCTGCCTGCCTTGCGAGCACTGGCGAAAGGAGTTGCCTGCATTCTCATATTCACTCCGATGTCTCCCCTGCGTGGTTGACGGACGGGATTGGCTTTAATGCGCTCACATCAGCAATCCGGCTGCCGTCACGACGCTTTGCGCGATTTCGGACATCTTCTTCTTCTCGTTCATGGCCGTCTGCCGCAGCAGCGCGAAGGCCTCTTCTTCCGAAAGTCCGCGCATCTTCATCAGGATACCCTTGGCCCGCTCGATGATCTTGCGCTCTTCCAGCGCGGACTTGGCTTCCGCCAATTCGCGCTGCAATCGGCTGAAGGCGTTGAAGCGGCTGACCGCCATATCGAGGATCGGTTTCACCCGCTCCTTTTTCAGGCCATCGACGATATAGGCCGAAACGCCGGCCTCGACGGCCGCCTCGATCGAGGCCGTATCGGCACGGTCGACGAACATGGCAATCGGCCGGCCCACGGTCCGCGTCAGCTGAAACAGATGTTCCATCATGTCGCGGTTCGGATTTTCGAGATCGATGATGATGACGTCTGGATGAAGGGTTTCGATCGTGCGCGCCACGCCCTGCACTTCATGGATGACCGTTACGCGCGCGTGGCCAGCCTCCCGCAGACCTTCCTCGATGATCGAGGCGCGGATGGTGTTTTCATCGATCACAAGAATAGTCAGATCGAGACGGCTCATCGCATCGTTATGACGCAACGCAGCAAAGCGGACAAGCCTATTCGCCGAAATATTGGGCGATTTAAAGTTTTGCTCAAAAGCTAGGCTATTACCGCCTGTTTTCTGACTATTTCCTCAACAACGCTGCCAATAGGCGGCGATGCTGAAGGTGCCGGGGTCCCTCGCGATCTCGCTCTTGACGAAAGCGCGGATGGCGCGAGCCTGTTTCTGTTCGCAGGCGGCCCAGACATAGGTGTCCGGATCGGCTGCAGGCACGATGTCGCGCAGAATGCGTTCAAGCGTATCGGTCGTTCCAGCCGCCGCGCCATTGCGATGCAGCCAGGTGAGATCCATCGATGCGCTTGAGCTCAGCGGCTGCTCTTCCTGCCTATCGGCGACCTCGATAAAGATGCGCAGCTCGGCATCTGCGGACACGGAGGCCGCGATGCGGGCGATGGCGGGCAGCGCGGTTTCGTCGCCGGCGAGAATGAGCCTGCGCGCCGTCGGCACGCCGCCGCCGCCCGGACCGATAAGGCCGACGCGATCGCCGGGGCGGGCAGTCATCGCCCAGGTCGCCCCAGGGACGTCGTCGCCTTCATGCACGACGAAATCGATATTCATTTCTCCGCGGTCAAGATCGATGCTGCGGATCGTATAGGCACGGATGGTCAGCGCATCGTCGCCCTTCGGCCAATGGATGCGGCCATCCCGCTCCGTATGCGGCCAGACCGGCTCGCGACCCTTAGGCGGTATAAGCAGGCGGACATGCATGCCGCCCTCGACGAAATGCCTGGCATCATCGGTCGCGACCACGACGCGGCGCATATGAGGGGTAATATCGTAGGTATCGACGACGCTGATTTCGTGGAAATTCGGTATGGCTGACGGTTGCGGCCCGTCGGCCCAATTGAGGGCGAGCGTGTTGGTGGAGAGTTCGAACAGGTTTTCAGCGACCATGCTGCGGATGGTGAAGAGCATGGCCGCGGTCGGGCAACGCAGCTTGATGTCGAGGCGATCGTTGCTGACGGCGATATCGGCGCTGCCGATGACGGTCTCGAGGCGGGCTCCGGCCTCGCTTCGCGTGATGGTGACATGCTCGGCAAAGCGCGCGCAGAACTGATCCAGCAGCTCGCCGGCATCCTTGTGGGTAGCAACGCCGGAAGCGGTGAAATCCCTTGCATGCATCATTGCTTAGTCTCCTTGCGGGTCAGGAACCAGATGAGATAGGGGCCGCCGATCAGGGCTGCGAACAGGCCGACGGGAACCTCGTAGGGAAAGATCACCATTCGCGACAGCCAATCGGCCAGCACCAGCAGCATGGCGCCGAGCAGCAGGCTGGCCATCAATTGCTTGATCGTCTCGCGGAAGCCGATGAGGCGGGCAAGATGCGGCGCGATCAGCCCCGTCAGGCTGAGGGGACCGACGAGAAAAGAGGGAATCGCGGTCAGGAGGGCTGCGAGAACCGCCAAAGTCAGCCGGCTTGCCGCGACCGAGAGGCCGACGGAGCGCGAGACATTTCCGCCAAGCGGCAGGATATCGAACCACCGCCGCAGGAGCGGTAACACCGGCATGAGGAGGGCGGCCGAAATGATGCCGGTCCAGGCCTCGAAGGCGCCGGCGCGGTTGGTGGAACCCGACAGCCAGGTCAGCAAGAGATAGCCGCGCAGGTCGCCGCGGGAAAGAACGACGGTGACGATCGCCATGGATAGCGCACCGATCGCAATGCCGGAAAGCAGCAGACGCTCGGCTCGGAAACCACCGCGTGCGCTGACCGCCATTATCGCGAGGAACGCGATCAGCGCGCCGATCGTCATCGCCGTGATCGTGATGGCGGGCGACGGGAAGGCGAACAGGAAGAGGGCCGCGGTCAGTCCCGCACCACCGCCGGCACTGACGCCCAGGACCTCGGGGCTTGCGAGCGGATTGGCGGTCAGGCGCTGCATGATGAAGCCGGCCGCGGCCAGCATGGCGCCGGCGGTCGCTGCAACGACGGTGCGTGGCAGGCGGAAGGGCAAAAGCTCTGAGAACCGGCTGCCGACAGCCACCTGCCAGCCGTCAATGCTGCGTCCAACCGATAGGGCAAAGATGATCAGGAGAACGAAACCGATGGCGAGCAGAGCAAGCGCCCGCCTGGGGGCAGTGAGATCTAACCGCGCTCGTGGTGCGCCATCGGCGCGCGGCGCATTGCGCGAATGCAGGCGCGGTAGAAGCAGAAGCAGGAGCGGCCCGCCGAGAAGTGCGGTCGCAGCACCTGTCGGTGCGAGATCGGTAAACCCCGGCGACAGCAGTTGCACGAGGCAATCCGTGAGGAACAGCAGCCCGGCGCCGGCAAGCGGTGCGGCGATCAGCAATTGCCTGGTGCGGCGCGCGCCGCAAAATCTTGCCAGATGCGGCGCGGCAAGGCCGAGAAAGCCGATGATGCCAACCTGCGCCGTCACCGAAGCTGCGAGCCAGACGGCGAGCGCCAGAACGGCGAAGCGCACGCCATGCAGGGCCAGGCCGAGGCTCTTCGCGCTGTTGTCGTCCAGGTTCATGACAGTCAACGGGCGAACGAGCATGAGGGCAACCGCAAAGCCGATGGCAAGGCGAGGGACAAGCGTGACGACGCCATCCCAGCTTTGCTGATTGAGCGCGCCCGCGCCCCAGATGAAGACGGACATGGCATATTCGCCGCGCGCCAGAATAATGGTGACGCTGAGTGCGGTCGCGACCAGGGTCACCATCATGCCGCAGAGCGTCACCGTCACCGGATCGAGGCCGCGACGCCAGCTCAGGGCTAGAACGATCAGGACAGCCGCAAGCCCGCCGGCAAAGGCCGAAATCTCACGCGGCAGGCCGATGAGCAGCGGAAAGAGGCCGACGGCGATCGTCATTGCTAGCTGCGCGCCGGCGGCGATCCCAAGCGTCGAGGCATCGGCGATCGGATTGCGCAACACCCTTTGCAACAGGGCGCCGGAAAGGCCGAGCGCTGCCCCGGCGATGAGCGCGATCGCCGAGCGCGGCAGCAGGCTGTCGATGAGCAGGATGTGGTTGAGGGCGGCTGCATTGCCCGTGTCCGCGGCAAGCTTAGGACGCAGGAAGATGAGCGCCATGAAAGCAAGGATGCAGACGACGCCAAGCAGGACCGCATTGCGTGCCAGTGGCCCATCCCTGGCGATCGTATCTCGAGCAGCCATGCGGCGATCAACCATTCCATGCACGGGTGAGCCCTCCCGCCAGGAGATCGGCAAAGCGCTCCGCTGCGGGTAGCGCGCCGTAAGGGTTGATCGAGCCGAGCAGGAGGACCCGGCCCTGCTGCACCGGCGGGAGCGCATTCCAGAATGCGCTTTGCCGGAGTTCGGCCAAGGCTTCGGCCGGATGCGGCGGGATCAGGACGATCCATGCGTCCGGCATGGCGGCGAGCCGCTCGATGCCAACGGGCGCGGTCGCCGAATAGCTCGTCAGATCCGGCCAGGCATTGGCAAGGCCGGTGCGGGTCAGGACATCCCCGAACATGCTGTCGGAGCCGAAGACGCGAAAGTGCCTGGCGTCGCCCAGATTGATCGGCAGGATCGGGCGATGATCGCCCCTGCCGAAGCTGATGCGATACGCCTCCAGCTTTTCCCGCATGGCGTCGACGAGCGCACGGCCGGCGGGAAGGCCGAGCCGCTCGCCAATCGCAAGCGTCATCTCTTCGGAAAGCCGATAGGGGCTGGCTCCTGGCTGATAGACGGCATGGCTTTCGACCGGTGCGATCAGGCGCAGGCGATCGTCGGCCCAGGCATAGAAATTGGAGTTGAAGATCAGCTCCGGCTTGGCGGCATAGAGGACCTCGAAATTCGGCGTACCGCGTAGCCCGAGATCGGCAACACCTGCGGGAATGACCGGTGTGACGGCAACGTCTCGAAATTGCAATAGTTCGGTGCCGGCAACCACATTGGCGCCGAGCGCCAGCAGGGTTTCCAGAATGGCCCAATCGAGCGTCGCCACGCGCGGGCTCGTTGCCGCACGCGCCGGCGTCAAACCGGCGAGCGCGGCAGTGCTCGCCATGGCCAGCAGCTGCCGACGCGACAGCCCGTGAGCGCTTCTAGCCGTCATGCTGACGTCGCCTCTGATTTCAAATCGGCCCGGGGATCGCCCTGCGGCGATCGCCGGCTCTTTGCCATGATTGAGAAATAAAGTATACTTTTATTCTCAACTTACCACTTCTTGCTCAGCTTGAAGGTGATGGTTCTGGCTTCGCCATAGCCGCAGACATTCTCTCCGGCGCAGCCCGAGACATATTCCTTGTCGAACAGATTGGAGACGTTGAGCGCGGCACCCCAGCCCTTCTTCTCATAGCGGATGCCCGCATCGAAGAGCGTTGCCGAAGGCACGCGCAGGGTATTGGCCTGGTCTGCCCAGGATTTGCCCTGGTAGCGCACGCCGGCGCCGATGCTCAGGCCATCAAGCGCGTCGCTGGTGAAGGCGTAGTCGAGCCACAGGGATGCGGTGGAGTTCGGCACCAGATAGGGCGAGTTGCCGACGATGGAGGAGTCGAGGTCCTTGGTGACTTCGAGGTCGGTGTAGGAGTAGGAGCCGAGTACCTTCCAGTTTTCGTCCAGATTGACCTTGCCTTCGAATTCGACGCCGCGCGAACGGACCTCGCCGACTTGGCGCTGCAGGAAGGTGACGGGATCGGTCAGCGCCATGTTCTTGCGGTCGATTTGGAAGATCGACGCCGTGAACAGGCCGTCGATGAAGTCCGGCTCGTACTTGACGCCGGCCTCGTATTGCTCGCCTTTTTCCGGAAGCAGCCCGCCGCCGGTGACGCTGGTGCCGACCAGCGGCCGGAAGAAGGTGCCGGCGCTGACATAGGGCGTGATGCCATTGGCGAATTCGTAGGCGATGCCTGCGCGGCCGCTCGGTGCGCTGTCGTTCGAGCTGTAGGTCGTGCCGACCTTTGCATCGGAGTTGGCATCGACGAAGTCGTAGCGGCCGTTGAGCGTCACCAGCCAGCCGCCGCCGAAGCGGATCTGGTCCTGCGCATAGATGCCGAGCTGCTGCTGCGTCAGCACCTGGTTGAGGTAGACGAAGTTGGTTCCCTGCGCCGTGCCGTGGACCGGATTGGTGGCGCTGATCGGGTTCGAGCCGCAGCAGGCCTGAATCTGGTCGAGACGGTAGATCGAATAGTCGGTGCCGATCAGGAAATCGTGGCTGATCGGACCGGTGTCGAACTTGTTTTCCGCGCGGGTGTCGACCGAGAATGTATCGACCTTTGAGCGCTCGAAGAAGCCGATGCGGTTCAGCATGTAATCCGGGTCGTCATAGGTTGGGCTGAGCGGATTGCCGCCCACGTAGCCGTTCAGATACGGGCCGTCCTCGCGCTTGTAGAGATGGCCATAGCGCGCGTTTTGCGACACGGTCCAGCCGCCGTCGAAATCATGGGAGAATTCGTAGCCAAGCATCTGCTGGGCATATTTCAGGTTGTCGATACCGCGTTCGCCATAAAAGGCATCGCGCTTGATTTTGCCGAACGGCGCATCGACGACGGTGCCGACATAGGGGAAGAAGCCGTTGCCGCTGTGGATCTCGTCGAGACCGCTCAGCATGCCGAAAACAGTGAGCTTGGTGGAATCGTCCGGTGAGATCGTCACCTGCGGCATGATGAAGCCGCGCAGATCATGGGTGCCGTCGCTATAGGTGTCGCCGCCGGCGATCTTGCCGGTCAGGCGGTAGCGATAGACGCCGTCGGCGGAAAGCTTGTCGGAAAAGTCGAAGCCGACGAAGGCGTTGCCGAGATTGTTGATGCCGATCTCCGTATAATAATAGGGATCGTCGGTCGGCTCTTTGCGGACCATGTTGACGAGGCCGCCCGGATTGGAGCCGCCGTAAAGCACGGAGGAAGGACCTTTCAGCACTTCGACACGCTCGAGCATGAACGGATCGATCTGGAAGCCGCCGAAGCCGTAGCTGTAGAGCGTCAGGCCATTCATGAAGACGCCGCTTTGCGTCGCATCGAAGCCGCGAATGTAGAACCAGTCGGTATCGCCGTCATTGCCGAAGGGTTGGGTGGTGACGCCGGGCGTGTAGCGCAGCGCCTCGTCGACCTTGTTGGTGATGCCGCGATCCTGCATTTCCTGTCGGCCGATGACGGAGACCGACTGCGGCACCTCGGTGATCGGCGTATCGGATTTCGAGCCGGAGGTCGTTTTCGCGGCGACGTAGCCCTTGATCGGCGCCGTGCCGCTGGTGTCGCCCTTCTGCTGCGAGCCTTGGATGACCAGCGGCTGTAGTTCAGTGGCGGCCTCTTGAGCCATGAGCTGTGAGCCCGGCAGCAAGGTGGCAATGGCTACGCCCGTCGCCATCAGCCGCATCCGCAATACGTCTTCCTTCAATCCCTGCATTTCCGTCGTTTGTCCCGATTTTACGCCTGTTCGGCCGGAGCCGGCCGATCCCTCAATAAGATGAGGAGTTAACTCATATTTACCGGCGCGGCTTGTCTGTCACTGGGAAAATTGAATGTTTTTGGGCAATTCTCCGCGGGAGATACAATTGCTCGCGGCCTGTGGTTTTCAGGCAAGCTTGCTGCGTTTCCAGCTCGCCGGCGCGGCGCCGACATTCTTGCGGAAGACGCGCGTAAAATGCGCCTGGTCGGCAAAGCCGGTTTCGACGGCAACGGTCGTCAGCGGCATCTCGCTGTTCAGGAGCAGATGCTTGGCTCTTTCGAGCCTGGCTTGCGTCTGCCATTGGTGCGGCGGCAAGCCGGTCGAGGCCTTGAAAGCATGGCTGAAATGGGATTGCGACAGGCCGGTCAATTCAGCCAGCTCCTCCAGCCGGATGGCCCGCGTGCAGTGTTCTTCGATATAGTCGACCGCGCGGCGCAGTTGCCAGCTGGCGAGACCGCTGCGCTTGCGCGGCTGCGTTCCGCGCAAGCGCAGTACATCGATCAGCAGCGAAAGTGTCAGGCCGTCACCATAGAGATCGTGCAGCGGCTCGGGGTTTTCGCATTCGGCCGCGATCAGCTCGGCGAGCGCCATCACACGCTGGTCGTTGAAATGCAGCTTCGGACGGTCGAGCTGCGCCGGGTCGATATTTTCCATCAGGCGCTGGCTAATGATCTCGGCATTGAAATGGATATCGAGGTGGCGCACGAACTCGACGCCTGCCATGTCGACCCAGAGCTCCATGCCGGCGGGGATATAGGAGATGCGTCCGCTATCATAATCCTGCAGCCGGCCTTGTGCGCGTGGCGACGGGCGGACATTGGTCGTGCCCGCGCCGCGCTGCTCCAGCAGGATGAACAGCCGCGGATCCCTCGCTAGATAATATCCGCCGGCCTGTGCCGCGCAATTGACGTTCCAGATGTCGGCAACCATGCCGTTCCATTGGCGGCGATGCATGCCGCCAACCACGGAGAAGCCTCCGATCTTGTTTTGCATTCGTGGCTGAAACGTCATTTGCAGTATCCGGCGTCGCTTTCCGCAATAATCCTTCAAATTAAACTCAAGTTATTATAGCAGCGCTGCGGCAATGGCAATCACGCAGCTGAGATGCGAGATGCCGTCCGTCGGTTCTTTCGGCCGAAGCCTGGAACAAGGCGTCGAATTGGCGATTGTACATGCTGAAAAGCGGTTTCTCGCTCCGTTCCAGAGCCAGCATCGACAACGCCCGCTTGAAATTTCCCTCATCTTCCGCCACCTGTGCGGCGCGACTTTTGTTATTCCCAGGAGACTAGACGCTTATGACGACCACCACCGCAGAAAATACCGCCGAGAGCCACGTTTTCGAGGCCGACGTTGCCCGCCTTCTGCATATGATGGTTCACTCGGTTTATTCGGACAAGGATGTCTTCCTGCGCGAGCTGATCTCGAACGCGGCCGATGCCTGCGAGAAACTGCGCTATGAGGCGATTGCCCACCCCAGCCTGCTGGCAAACGATCCCGACAGCCGTATCCTGCTGACGCTCGATGCCGATGGCAATAAGCTCATCGTCGAAGATAACGGCATCGGCATGAGCCGCGACGAGATGATCGAAGCGCTCGGCACGATCGCCCGGTCCGGCACGCGCGCCTTCATGGAGCGCATCGAGGCCAACAAGCAGGGTGAAGGCGCACAGCTCATCGGCCAATTCGGCGTCGGCTTCTATTCCTGTTTCATGGTCGCCGATCGCGTCGATGTCGTCTCGCGGCGCGCCGGCGCTGAAGATGCGTGGCTCTGGTCTTCCGACGGCAAGGGTGGCTATAGCGTCGCTCCCACCGATGTTGGCGAGGCGCCGGCGCGCGGCACCCGCATCACGCTGCATCTGATGGAGGATGCCAAGAGCTACGCGTCGCGCTGGAGCGTCGAGCGCATCGTCAAGGAGCAATCCGGCCATGTGCCGGTGCCGATCAAGATCGCCGAAAAGCCCGGCGAGGAGGCAACGCAGCTCACCGACGGCACCGCGCTCTGGACGAAGTCGAAGAACGATATCACGGCCGAGGAATACACGGATTTCTATCGCGGCGTGTCCGGCCAGTATGACGAGCCGGCGCTGACGGTGCATTTCCGCGCCGAGGGCCGCCATGAATATTCGGCGCTCGCCTTCGTGCCCGGCTCGCAGCCCTTCGACCTCTTCGATCCGGACCGCAAGGGCCGTATGAAGCTCTATGTGAAGCGCGTCTTCATCACCGACGAGGCGGAATTGCTGCCGCGCTATCTCCGCTTCGTGCGCGGTCTCGTCGACACGTCGGACCTACCGCTCAACGTCTCGCGCGAGATGATCCAGGAAAGCCCGATCCTGACGGCGATCCGTAAGGGCCTCACCAACCGCATCATCACGGCGATCGAGAAGCAGGCGGAGAGTGATCATGACGCCTTCCTGAAGATCTGGGAGAATTTCGGCAGCCTGATCAAGGAAGGCCTCTACGAGGATTTCGAACGCCGGTCGCAGCTTCTGGCGCTCTCGCGCTTCCGCACGACCGCGTCGGGAGACGGCTATCGCTCGCTTGCGGATTACGCCAGGGATGCCAAGGAAGGACAGCAGTCGATCTACTATCTCGTCGGCGGCAGCCTGGAGCAACTGAAGGCCTCGCCGCAGCTCGAAGGTTTCCGTGCCCGCGGCATCGAAGTTCTGTTGCTGACCGATTCCGTCGACAGCTTCTGGGTCACCAATGCTCCGGAATTCGAGGGCAAGAGCTTCAAGTCGATCACGCAAGGGTCCGCTGATCTTGCCCAGTTCAAGAAGCAGGACGACGACAAGCCGGAAAGCGAAAGCGCCCCCGCCGAAGTGCAGGCTTTCCTCGATTATGCCAAGGAGAAGCTCGCCGGCGAAGTCTCCGACGTGCGCGCTTCCGATCGCCTGATCGAAAGCGCCGTCTGCCTCGTTGCTTCCGAGCAGGGCTACGACCGGCAGCTCGAGAAGATCCTGCAAGGCGCTGGTCGCCTTGAGTCCGGCGCCAAGCCGATCCTCGAAATCAACATGGATCATCCGGTCGTCAAGGCCATTGCCGCCAAGGCCGATTCACCGTCCCTGCGCGACGATGCCGCCTTTCTCCTGCTCGATCAGGCCCGTGTGCTCGATGGCGACAAGCCGGCCGATCCGCGCGCCTTTGCCGAACGTCTGGCACGGCTGATGGAGAAGGCGCTGCAGTAATCCAATGGATCGGCACGGCTCGAAACGGCCGTGCCGATCCATTCGTAAAGGATTGCGATCGCGTTATAGCCCTGGCGCGTCAAAAAACTTGTCTGAAATTATCATCTTTTTGTTGCGAAGCGAGGGCTCTTCTTCTATAGAAACGTGAGATTGGCCAGATATCACTCGGCCACGTAAGCGTTAACGTCACTCAACGCGTATGATCGAACGGCTCTGCGGCTTCGGTCTGCGCGACTGTGTCCTGCGGATCGAGATCGAAGCGCCTCGCAAGGACACATGATGGACAATCCCCAAACTTCCAATCCGACTGTCTCGGCGCCGAGGATCGAGCGCGTGCGTCATGAGCTGAAGCGACGCTCCCTGACGGTTGCGGCCATCGACAGGATCACGCCTGGCATGTTGCGCATGCGATTGTCGAGCGATGATCTGGCCGATTTCGTCAGTCTTGCGCCCGACGATCACATCAAGATTTTCGTGCCGGGCTCCGGTGAAGAGATGGAGCGGCGTGACTATACGCCTCGTCGTTACGATACCGATGCACGGACGCTCATCATCGATTTCGCCATTCACGAGGCGGGGCCGGTGACCCAATGGGCGCTCGACGCGCGGCCTGGCGATAGGCTTGAGATCGGTGGTCCCCGCGGCTCGGCCGTCGTGTCGGGTGATATCGCCAACTGGCTGCTGATCGGCGACGAAACGGCATTGCCGGCCATGGGTCGCCGGATCGAAGAGGCTGCGGCCGCTGCACGCATAACGGCCATTGCGGCGGTTGTCGGCGCTGCCGAACACCAGATCTTTCGAACCGAGGCACGGCTGGATATCCGTTGGGCGCATCGTCCCCTTTCGGAGGCGACCGATCCCTCCGCACTGATGGAAATCCTTCGGTCCGTCGAGTTGTTGCCCGGCACCTTCGTCTGGATAGCGGCCGAGGCTTCCGTCACGCGCGCTCTGCGTTCCTATCTCGTGGACGAGCGCGGCTATCCGCTGAGCTGGATAAAGGCATCCGGCTATTGGGTGAAGGGCAAGGCGGATACGACGGAAAAATTCGATTGAATTTTTCGATTGAACTTGGGGACGCAGGCGGCAAGACGCCGTCTGCTCATCTCAATGTTCATGGGTCAGGCATCTTGCCGGAACCGGCTGCTGCCCCATTTCATGGCGCAATTGTCCCGGAAAGGGATAAGGCGTTCCATGATAAGCTTGGGTTCACCGAAACTGCATTCTGGATAGATTTCGACTTCCTGAATTGCATGGGATCGCCGAAGGTTAAAGCAATTCCAGGAAAAGTGCGCAGCGGTTTTCCGTCCGGAATTGCGACAAAGAGATAGAGCGGTTCAGAGACTCCGTGAAAAGCTGAGCCGCTCTCAGTGTGAAGCGGGAGTGGTGGTGGAGACCATTCACGATCGCTTTGCGGGTTCATGGCGCCGAGCGGGAGGCGGTGCCTTGGACGTCATGTCGATCCCAGCCGTGCGCGACGGCCAATATTGAGGATAAAGCCAAGGTGCTTGCCGTCCCGAAAGACCCTCCGCAGACATTTGTCGCCTTGATGCTGTCTGCGCTGCGCAAGGCCTTCATTGGCGTCGCCCTGGCGAGTGGCGCCATCAATGTGCTGGCCTTGACCGGCTCCTTTTTCATGCTGCAGGTCTATGACCGGGTCATTCCGAGCCGCAGCCTGCCGACATTGTCCGGCCTCGCCATCATCGTCGTGGCCCTGTTCCTGTTTCAAGGGGCAATCGAGTTCCTGCGTTCCATGCTGCTTGTTCGCATCGGCATGTCGCTTGACGAACGATTGAACAGAAAGGTCTTCCGCTCGCTCCTGTTCCTGCCGACCAGGAAGCAGACCTCGGACGACGGCCTGCAATCGGTCCGCGATCTCGAGCAGATCCGCTCCTTCCTCTCCGGTAGCGGCGCGACGGCGCTTTTCGATCTGCCGTGGGTACCGTTCTATCTGACCCTTTGCTTTCTGTTCCATTTCTGGATCGGCTTCACGGCTCTGTGCGGCGCTCTGTTGCTGGTCGGCATCACAGTGCTTGCCGAACTGCTGTCACGTCGACCGGCTGAGGAGGCGGCCAGGTCTTCGGCCAAGCGCCTCGGTTTCGCCCAGGCGGCACGGCGCAACTGGGAGGCGGCCATCGCCATGGGGTTTGTTGGCCGCCTGAGCGAGAAGTGGGCGGCCATGAACGACGACTATCTCAGGCATCAGCTAACGGCGAGCACGGTCGTCGGAGCGCTGACCATTGCCGCCAAGATGGCTCGCATGATGCTTCAGTCCGGCGTTCTTGCTGTCGGGGCGATCCTCGTCATTCGCCAGGAAGCGACGGGTGGCATCATCATCGCCAGTTCGATCCTGCTGACGCGGGCGCTGGCGCCTGTCGAGCTTGCGATCGGCCAGTGGAAAGGCCTTGTCGCCGCGCGCCAGGGCTGGAGCCGGCTTGCCGCGCTCCTGGACATCGTGCCGCCCAAGCTGCAGACCTTCGCTTTGCCGCCGCCGTCACGCGAGCTCAGCGTCGAGAATATCAGCGTCACCTCTCCAGGCAGCCGCGACCTTATCCTGCGCAATGTGTCGTTCAAGATATCGGCGGGGACGGTGCTCGGGGTCATCGGCCCGAGTGCGTCGGGCAAGTCCTCCCTTGCGCGGGCGATTGCCGGTCTGTGGCCGGTTCCCATCGGCGCCGTGCGGCTCGATCGTGCCGCTCTGTCACAATGGGACACCGACGAGCTCGGTCGGCATATCGGCTATCTGCCGCAGGATGTGGACCTGTTCGACGGTTCGATCGCCGAGAATATTTCCCGTTTCGCTGAGGACATGCGCACGGAGCCGATCATCGCCGCGGCCAAGGCTGCGGGTGTTTACGACATAATCGTCAAGCTCCCAGATGGCTTCGATACCAGGATCGGCGAGAGCGGATCGCGCCTTTCGGCCGGGCAGAGACAGCGCGTCGCCCTGGCGAGAGCGCTTTACGATGATCCGTTCCTGGTCGTTCTCGATGAGCCGAACTCCAATCTGGATGCGGAGGGGGAGGCGGCGCTGACGGCGGCTCTCGCAGGCGTGCGGGAGCGCGGCGCTATCGCGATCGTCGTTGCCCACAGGCCAAGCGCTCTGGCCGCCGCCGACACCGTCATGATCGTTGCCGGCGGCCAGGTCCAGGCATTCGGTCCGAAGAAAGACATCCTCGGGCCATCGCCCAAGCAGGTCGGAACGACGCATTTCGCCGTTGCCGGTGGGGAGACGCACGGATGACCGAAAAGACTTCGCCGTCGACCGAACGGACGATCCGCCGCCTGTCCCTGCTGGTAGTGGCGGCTATATTGCTGCTGTTTGGCGTCATGGGCGGCCTTGCGGCGGCGACCAGGATTTCCGGGGCGGTGATTGCCTCGGGCACGCTGGTCGTAGACAGCTATGTGAAGCCGGTGAAGCACCTGAAGGGCGGGATTGCCCGCGCGATCCTCGTGAAGAATGGCGATCATGTCGCAGCCGGCCAGGTGCTCGTCCGGCTAGACGACACGCAGACCAAGGCCAACCTTGCCATCATCCGCAAACGGCTGAACGAACTTTCCGCCCGCACCGCGCGTCTTACGGCGGAGCGCGACGGCCGGCAGGATATCGCCTTTCCCGCCGAACTGCTCTCGGCCGCCGACGACGCAGGCGTAGCGGCTATCATGGCCGGCGAACGCCGGCTCTTTTTCGATCGCCACGCATCGCGTGAGGGCCAAAAATCGCAGCTGCACGAGCGCATTCAACAGTTGAAGCAGGAGATCGAAGGGCTTGTGGCGCAGGAAGAGGGCAAGCGGCGCGAGATCGCACTCATCGCCAAGGAGCTCGGTAGCCTTGAAGGCCTGCTCGATCAGGGCATCATTTCGGCGACGAAAGTCTATTCCCTGCAGCGCGAAAGCGCTTCGCTGAACGGCGATCTCGGCAACCTCGTCTCGTCCATCGCCCAGACCAGGGGCAAGATCGCGGAAACCGAGCTGCAGATCCTGCAGATCGATGCCGATCACAGTTCGGAAGTATCCGAGCAATTGCGTCAGGCGGAGAGCGACAGCGGCCAGTTTTCCGAGCGGCTGATCGCCGCCGAGGATGATCTGAAACGGATTGACCTCAAGGCGCCGCAGGCCGGCATCGTCGACCAGCTGAGCATCCATGCCGAAGGAGCGGTCATTTCCCCGGCCGAGGCGATCCTGCAGATCGTTCCGGACAAGGATGCGCTCGTGGCGGAGCTGAAACTCGCGCCGCAGGATATTGACCAGATCAGCGTCGGGCAGGCGGTATCCTTGCGCTTTCCCGCCTTCAATCAGCGGATAACGCCCGAGCTGAACGGCCAGGTCGGCACCATCTCGGCGGATCTGGTGACGGATCAGCGTTCGGGCCAAAGCTATTATGTCGTAAGGGCCAAGGTGGCAAAGCCGGAATGGGAGAGGCTCGGTGCACTTACGCCGCTGCCCGGCATGCCGGTGGAAGCCTTCCTGCAGACAGGGCAGAGAAGCGTTCTGGCCTATCTGACGAAGCCGATGACCGATCAGATCAGGCGGGCGTTTAGAGAAGATTAAAGTGGTCTCGTGCCGCGGTCTCTTTCCCGAACACGCGTGCTGATATTACAGCGCCGCCTTTCAAGACGAGCTAAGGGCGCGGCAATTGTTTGAAATCATGCAGTCACTAAGCGGCCGTCCGATTTATGTCGAACGGCCGCTCTGGAATGCTTCGAGTTCTGAGGCCGGTCAGATATGCCAATCCGTCGTATGGGCGGATTGGGCCGAGGCAGCATGATCGTCCAGGGAATAGGCCTTGATATAGTCGATCTTCATCTCGGATCCGTTCGGAAGCCCATCCGTCGGAGTACCCGCTACGCCGCCGACTGCGAGATCGACCAGCATATACATCGGGCCATGCATATCGGCGGGCGTATCGGCATGGGCGACGGCAACGTCGTCGAAGTACCAGACGATCTGATCCTTGTCCCAAAGCACGCCGTAGTTGTGAAAGCCGTTGGTGCTTGGCACTTCCACTGGAATGGACGTCTTCGTATGCTCGCCGGTGGCATTCGAATGAACCGTGACATTCACCGTGGTGGGGTTCTGTCCGCGCATCTCCACCACATCGAGTTCAGGCGGCCAGGAGCCGTCCTCCGGCAACAGCCAGAAGGCGGGCCAGACGCCTTGATTATGCGGCATCTCCGCTCGCATTTCGAAATAGCCATAGGTCTGCGAGAAGGTGGAATGGGTGGTCAGAAGGCCGGATGTGTAATCATGGTTCTCGACGATCGATTTCAATGCGTCCGGCGTTTGTTTCGCCGTGATCGTCAGAACGCCGTCCGAGACGGAAAACGGGTTTGCGGATGCCGTCGGCGCGTAGGACGGATTGATATACCATTGCAGCTCATCGTTCAGGCTGCTGCCCTTGTCCGGCGCCCAATGGTATTTAGCATCCCAGGTGCCCTGCGTTCCCTCGTGCAGCGAAAGCGTATTGAAATTGTCCGAAAAGGTCTGCGTCAGCGACGCTCTGTCGAGGCCCAGCTGGAACTGGTCTTGGTGAAGGTCGGACACGGTCTTGTTGGCGAAGACCAGACTTTCGCCATTGCCGAGGTCTAGCCGAACATTGGCTCCTTCCTGGGTGGAATGGCTGACGACCTGATCGAAGGACGTCAGACCATACTGGTTGAGCCGCACCTTGTCGTCATCGCTGAAGTCGGTGATGAGATCGCTGCCGTTGCCCTTGGAGATGACGAAGGTATCGGCCCCGCCGCCGCCAATAAGGACATCGTTGCCGCCGCGCCCGTCGATGGTCTGGCTGCCGCTGCCGCCGGTGATGATATTGTCGGCGTCGTTGCCATAGGCGTGGCGGTTGTCGCCGGTGACGGTGAGGTTTTCGACATTGGCGGGCAGCGTGTAATCCATCCAGGTTTTGATGGTATCGACGCCGGCATTGGGGCCTTCAGAGACCCGATTGTTGCTCGAGTAGATATAATAGATGTCGTCGCCTGTGCCGCCCATCAGCGTCACGTTGACGGTGTTGTCGCCCCATATGGAATCATTGCCGGCGGTACCGTAGAGCGTCGGTCCCGAGCCGGTGGCGGAAAAGAAACCTGTCGACGTACCGCTATAGTAAAGCGGTTGTCCAAGAGCATTCAAAACTGAATTAGGCATGAGAAACCTCTTCCTTGGTGCCGGACCAGCTCCTCAACCGATCTAATATTTCTCCCCACTCATATGCATCAGATAGCGTGCATTGTTTTTCTGCCCAGCCCCTGCGGCAAGTTTTTTCGCCGTTGCCAAGGATGGGAGTGCTATGGGCCGATGAAGGGAAACGCCTGCGTCCGCTCCGCTTTCTTGCGGTGCCGCCCTGACGTGACTTGCAGATCAGGCAGGCCTATGTCACCAATTGAGTTTCGGCCGACATCGGGCAAAGGCTTTTTCGGGAGGCGAGGAAATCGATGAAGGTGCGAACTTTGGCGGAAAGATATTTTCTGGTGGGATAGACCGCATGCAGGGTGGCCTTGAATGTCACATCCTCAGGCAGAACCATTTCCAAGCGGCCATCGGCGATGTCGGCCTGTGTCATCCATACCGGTAAAAAGACCAGGCCCATGCCTTCCAATGCTGCCAGATGCAGCATGATTTCGTTTTCGCTTTGCATGACCGTGCGGAAGCTCACTGTTTCAGGGCCTTTCCTCCCATCGAGTGCGAAACTGCCGCTCGCATTCATGCCGCTATAGGCCAGCAGTGAATGACCATTGAGATTGCTCACCTCGGACGGACGCCCGGTGCGCTCGATATAAGCGGGTGATCCCACGAGGTGAAAAGGGACCTGCAACAAGGGACGTGCGACAAGGCTGGGATCGAGCCGTCCTGGTGCTGTCGCACGTAAGGCAAGATCGAAGCCTTCGTCGACCAGATTGACGATCCGGCCGCTGAGATCCATGTCGAAGCGCACGTCCGGATAGCGCTGGTGATATTCGGCGAGCGCGCGAGCGACAAGCGCATTTGCTACCCACACCGGAGCGCTCAATCTCAAGGTTCCGCGCGGCATGACGGTGACGTTGCTGACGGCCGCTTCTACTTCGTCAAGGCCGTCAAGCATTTGTCGGCTCTGGTTGAAGTAGAGCGTACCGCTCTCCGTCATGCTGACATGGCGGCTGGTTCGGTTCAGCAAACGAGTGCCCAGCCGATTTTCCAAATGCATGACATGTTTGCTCGCCATTGCAGGCGAGAGACCAAGGCGATCGGCCGCGGCGGTAAAGCTCTTCAGCTCAGCCACCGTGCAAAAGACCCGCAGGCTCATCAACGTATCCATGGATCATCAACATAGAGGAAATGTTCCTTCAATGTAAGTCGCATTGATCAATGACAGTGAAAGATTAGTTTGCATTGCGCTACGCTGCATAACTCATCACCTCTCTGGTTTTCAGGCTGGTGGCAGTCGCCTCGAAAAGGATGCAACACCGTGAATAAGTTTCGCCTTCCAACCTATTTCATCAGCCATGGCGGCGGTCCCTGGCCCTATATGGCCGGTGATTTCCGCAGTAATTTCGACAAGCTCGAGCAATCCTTGATCGATATGCGTCTTGAGCTCGGCAATACGGTCCAAGCAGTGCTGGTCGTTTCCGGTCACTGGGAAGAGCAGGGTTTCGCCATATCGTCAGGTGCCCATCCGGGGATGGTCTACGACTATCACGGCTTTCCGGAATATCTTTACAGCATCAAATATGGCGCACCCGGCTTGCCGGAACTTGCCAGGAGAGTGCAAGCATTGCTGCAGGAGCGCGGCATCGAGGCAGGGCTCAATCCGACCCGAGGCTTCGACCATGGCACCTTCAGCATTCTCAAGCCGCTCTATCCCGAAGAAGATGTTCCGGTCGTTCAGCTTTCGCTCGATGCCGGCTACGATCCCGCCCTGCACCTTGAAGTCGGGCGCGCACTGGCCCCGCTGCGCGACGAGGGCATTCTGATCATCGGAAGCGGCCTCAGTTACCATAATCTTCCCGCAATGCGCGGGAAGGAGGGCTACGAACCATCCCGGCAGTTCGACGCCTGGCTCCAGCAGACCCTGGTCCGTTCGTCCGCCTATGAGCGCGCAAAGCTGCTGCTCGAATGGGAACAGGCACCATCTGCCCGCGCGGCACATCCACGCGAGGATCATCTCATTCCGCTGATGGTGGCTGTCGGCGCGGCAAGGAATGAACCCGGCGCCGTCACCTATCACCAGACCGATTTTGCAGGCGGGCTTACGGCATCCAGCTTCCGCTTCGGCGATGTACCGGCATTGGTGGCAGCCGACGGATCAGCCAAATGAGCGAGCTGTCGAAGCGTACTCACGCTGCTGACGGGCCCTCCGGACGGAAAATCTCAAACTCAAATCCACCGCCGCTTGATGCACTCAACGGCCATTCAGGAGAAGCACTATGTTAAACACCACCAAATGGACGCCCCATGTTCTCGGGATTTTGCGGATCGTCACCGCGCTGCTGTTCCTTGAACATGCGACCATGAAATTCTTCCAGTTCCCAGCGGCAATTCCCGGCGTAAGCTATCCGTTGCCGGCCATCATGCTCGCCGCCGGCGCCATTGAAATCGTCACCGGCCTGCTGATGACCGTCGGTCTCTATACGCGCATCGCCGCCTTTGTCGCATCGGGCGAAATGGCGGCCGCCTATTGGATGGCGCATGCACCCCAGGGCTTCTGGCCGGCACTCAACATGGGTGAGGTCGCCATCATGTTCTGCTTCATCTTTCTCTATATCGCCTTTGCCGGCGCCGGCAGCTGGGCATTGGACAACTCCCTGCGCGGCTCTTCGAAGCAGGTATCGCTCACGGAACGAGCATAAAGCCAATGCGCTCCCGTCATTCGACGGGAGCGTGTCATCCACGCGATCTGAATAGCGGCCGGCGTTTCTTGCCGATCCGATAGCCCATTCCTTGGCCTTCTCGACGCTCCGCACAGGAGCCGAAATCCGTAAAGGCCATAACGAACCCATGGAGACAAGCAATGAAGGCTGTGCTTCTGAAATCCTATGGCGACATCAATCAATTCGAGATCGGCGACATTCCAGCGCCAAAGCCGGGTGCCGGCGAGGTTTTGATCAAGATCGAGGCATCGGCCGTCAATCCGTTCGATCTCATTTTGCGTCAGGGTTTCATGTCCCAATACATTCCGCTTCCGCTCCCGGCGGTTCTGGGCGGGGACGCCGCCGGTACGATTGCAGACATTGGCGAAGGTGTCGAAGGGTTGGCGGTCGGCGATCGCGTCGTGGCCGATTTCTCCGCGAATGGCAAAGGGGCGCATGCCGAATTCGGGCTCGTTCCAGCCACCTCCGTTGCCAAGCTGCCCGCTGCGTTGAGTTTCGAGCAGGGAGCGGCGTTGGTAAAGGCTGGCCTGACCGGGAGACAGACTGTGGATGCCTTGGGTGTCAAGGCAGGTGCCCGGGTATTGATCTCGGGCGCGCTCGGCTCCGTCGGCCGTGCCGCCATCCAATATCTCAAGCAAGTAGGTGCCCAGCCGGTCGCAGGCGTTCGGCCCGAGCGGATGGACGAGGCGCGCGAACTGGCCGGGGAAAGCGTGGACATTACCGTGCCGGCAAAGAGTCCCAGTTTTCAATATGCCATCAGCGCCGCTGCGCCGGTGGCTCAAAATCTCATCGGAAATGTGGTTGATGGCGGCCAGGTCGCAAGCGTTGTTCCAGTGCCCGAGGACGCCAACCAAGGCAACCGCCTGACCATCCGCGAGCTCTATCATCGAACCGATGCTTCAACGCTTGATGCGGTTCTCGACGCGGCAGCGCGAGGATTGCTGGTGATACCGATTTCGCAGGTTTTTGCCCTGGAGGAATTGGGCTTGGCCCAAGATGCAGTCGCCAGGGGAGCGCAGGGCAAAGTCGTGCTCAAGCATTGAGCATTGCAGCATCGGTGGTAGCGCAATCTTTGCCATTGCTGCCGCCAGCGGGCGCTGAAACGACGTTTTCAGTCCCGCTTGCTAGTTCGATAGCCTTTGCCAAAAAGCCGATCAATTGATGACAGCGTCAGGACTAGGAGCACGTGTCACGATCTGTGGCACGTGCTTCATCATATGCACTTCGCTTGGCAAAGACGGCGCCCGCCGCTGCCCGATGAGTAAGTGCTGAGGCCCCGCGAGCCGGGTCGACAGGCAAAACTAAGCAGGAACGCCGGAGGGCACGGAGCGGGAAAGAGATTTTCCGTTTCCGGCGGCCCAAGAGATGGCTGTTTCTTTAAATCTACTATTTTTGTGGACAATATTCGCATTATCGAAAACGCATGTGATTTCCGAAAGGGATGAGCGAAAGGGATGAGAATGAGTGTGCCCAAACTCGTCGGCTTCGCCGGCAGCTTCAACAGGCCGTCAAAGACCCACGCGCTGGTCCAGACGGTTGCCGATCTGGCAAGCGAGCAATATGGCTTCACCAGCAGGGTCTACGATCTGCACGATGTCGGCGCCTCCCTCGGCTTGGCGCAATGGCGCAAGGGACTCGACGACCAGGCGAGAAGCGTCATCGACGAGATCGTGTCGGCCGATGCTCTCATCATCGGTTCGCCGACCTTCAAGGGATCCTATCCCGGCCTGTTCAAGCATCTGATCGACCTCATCGATCCGCATGAGCTGCGGGGCAAACCGATCATCATCACGGCGACCGGCGGCGGTGACCGGCATGCGCTGATGGTCGAACACCAGCTGCGGCCGCTCTTCGGCTTCTTCATGGCGCATACCTTGCCGACGGCGGTCTATGCGTCGGATCGCGATTTCACCGATTACAAGGTCTCGTCCGAGCCGCTGGCCAACCGGATCGACGAGGTCGTCGGCGAGCTTGCGGCCTTTTTCCCGCATCCGGTGGCGAGGCTTGCCGCTGCGGAATGACGGGCGGCCACGCCCGGACGTCTCGGATTTGTCAACGGAATGGAGGCTTACATGAGATGGAATGTCATCAGCCGCCTGAAGACGATTTTCGCCGGTCCGACGCTGCACAAGGTGGATGTTCGCACGCGGTCCGTTGACTGGGTCGAGTCGAGCGAGCGGGAACGAGAGCTCTCCGCCCGAGACTACGAGATCTATTATTGGTGCTCCACGCCGGCGCCCTGGTATTGAAAGGATGCCCCTTCGATGTCGTGTCGCCAGTTAAGCTTCCCATCATTATTCGTCGCGAGGCTTCCATGACCAGAGTGCTGATCGTACCGGGTCTTTTCGGCTCGGGTGAGGGGCATTGGCAGCGTTACTGGCTGCGGGATCATCAAGATGCCCGGCTGGTCGCGCAGGACGATTGGGACTTGCCCCATCTCGGCAGCTGGATGGAGAAGCTGGAGGAAGCGCTGGAAGAGGCAGGCGACGCCTATGTCGTCGCCCATAGCCTCGGCTGCGTATTGACGGCGAAATTGGCGGGCCGCCCCGCCGCGCGAAGGGTCAAGGGAGCGCTGCTCGTCGCACCCTGCGATATTCCGGTGACCGAAGCCCTGCATGCCGGACATCTTTCCTTCGGCACGATGCCGACGGAAGCCCTGCCTTTTCCCAGCATCACGATCGGAAGCCTGAACGATATCTATATGGGGCTCGACCGGCTGACCATGTTCGGGCGGCTCTGGAAATCCGATGTCCGCAATATCGGCCTTGCGGGGCACATCAATATTGCCAGCGGCTTCGGGCGCTGGCCAAGCGGTTATGGCTTCCTTGAAATACTGAAGACGCGCAACAGACATCGCCGGCCGCAAGGGTTTTCGACGGCTGTCGCAGTCCCCATTTAAAAGAAGGCTTTTCATATCGAACGTTCGGCGCCATTGTGCGGCGGATTTTCTGATCCTGCTCCACATCGGCGCATTTCAGGCGTGCAACGGGGCAGAACTTTGGAGGTAAGACAATGAGTTTGCGCATCAACGATATTGCTCCGGATTTTACGGCGGACACGACGCAAGGCGAAATCCAGTTCCACGACTGGATCGGCAATGGCTGGGCGGTGCTGTTCTCCCATCCGAAGAACTTCACACCCGTCTGCACGACGGAGCTCGGCGCGATGGCCGGTCTTGAAGGAGAGTTCCGCAAGCGTGGCGTCAAGATCATCGGCATTTCCGTCGATCCCGTCGAAAGCCATGGGCGCTGGAAGAACGACATCAAGACGGCGACTGGCTTCGATGTCGACTATCCGCTGATCGGCGACAAGGACCTCAAGGTCGCCAAGCTCTATGACATGCTGCCGGCCGGTGCCGGCGAAAGCTCGGAAGGCCGCACGCCGGCCGACAATGCCACCGTGCGCTCCGTCTTCGTTATCGGCCCCGACAAGAAGATCAAGCTGATCCTCACCTATCCGATGACGACGGGCCGCAACTTCGGCGAAATCCTGCGCGCGATCGACTCGATCCAGCTGACATCAAAGCATCAGGTCGCGACGCCGGCAAACTGGCAGCAGGGTGAAGACGTCATCATCACGGCAGCCGTCTCCAATGAAGATGCGATTACCCGCTTCGGCTCGTTCGACACGGTATTGCCCTATCTGCGCAAGACCCGCCAGCCGTCCGCCTGATCGGGACAAGCGGTTGCAATTTGCTGAATAAGCGATGCGGCTCCAAAGGTCGCATCGCTTTTTTCAAAGGCTGACGTTTTCACGCAGAAACTCCAGAAGCGTCCGCACGCGCGCCGGCAGCGGGCCGCCCTGGCCGATATAGACGGCATGGAATTCCTCGACATCGCCGGGATTTAGATCGTCAAGGACCGGCAGCAGACGACCCGCCGCGATATCCGATCTGACGGTGAAGGCGGCAAGCCGCGCCAGGCCGGCGCCACCGAGCGCGAGATGGCGCATGGCCTCTCCATCGCCCACCTGCAGACTGCGAGGGGTCGGTACCGTCGCAATCTCGCCATCAACCAGCAACGGCCAGCCTTCGATTGCCCGGGAATAGGCAAAGCCGATGCAGCAATGTTTCTCCAGCTCAGTGGCTGAGCGGGGCGTGCCGTGCCGCTTCAGGTAATCCGGCGAGGCGACGATGACCTTGCGTGTCGCTCCAAGCTTGCGGGCCGTCAGGCTGGAGCTTTTCAACGGTCCGGCGCGGATTGCGACATCGGCGCGCTCTTCCATCAGATCGACGATCCGGTCCGTGTGAAAGATTTCCAGCGAGACATTCGGATGCAGCGCCATGAAAGCGGGCATAAGCGGCGCCAGCGCATGGTTTCCGAACGAGCCGCTGGTATTGATGCGGATATGGCCGGCAACCTGCTCTCCCGCCGAGGCATGACGTTCGGCCTCGGCAATATCGGCAAGGATGGCAACGCTTCGCTCAAAGAAGGCGCAGCCTTCCGGGGTCAGCTGCAGCCGCCGTGTCGAGCGGTTGATGAGACGGGCGCCTAGACGTTTTTCCAGCCTTGTGACAAGTTTGCTCACCGCCGAGGGCGTCATGCGGCAGGCCGTGGCGGCGGCGGTGAAGCCGCCGAGTTCCACGGCCCGAACGAAGACTTCCATTTCGCCGGAACGGTTGATGTCTTGGCGGCTCATGATGAATTCAAATCACAAATGAGTTTCTAACCGGCAATCTATATCATCTTCCTTTGGCGGTCTATCTATCTGAAGAACCAACAGGAGACGGACGATGGACTACAGAAATCTCGGTGCTTCCGGCTTGCGCGTTCCCGTGCTCAGTTTCGGCGCCGGCACGTTTGCCGGCAGCGGCCCCCTCTTCAGCGCCTGGGGCTCGACGGATGCGACGGAAGCGCGCCGTCTGGTCGACATTTGCCTGGAGGCCGGCGTCAACCTTTTCGATACGGCCGATGTCTATTCGGCCGGCGCGTCGGAGGAGGTGCTTGGCCAGGCGATCCGGGGCAGGCGCGATGCTGTGCTGATCTCGACGAAGACAGCTTTGCCGATGGGCGAGGGACCGGCCGATTGGGGAAGTTCGCGTTCGCGATTGATCAGATCGGTCGATGCTGCCTTGCGCCGCCTCGGTACCGATTACATCGACCTCTTGCAACTGCACGCCTTCGATGCCTCGACGCCGATCGAGGAAACGCTCTCCACCCTTGATCAACTCGTAAAGGCGGGAAAGCTCCGCTACATCGGTGCGTCCAACTTCTCGGGCTGGGAGCTGATGAAGTCGCTCGCCATCTCAGACAGGCACGCCTATGTGCGCCATGTCGCTCATCAGGTCTATTATTCGCTCGCCGGCCGCGATTACGAATGGGAGCTGATGCCGCTGGGTGCGGATCAGAATGTTGGCGCCTTGGTCTGGAGTCCGCTGGCATGGGGCAGGTTGACCGGCAAGATTCGCCGCGGACAGCCATTGCCGGAAAAGAGCAGGCTGCACGAGACCGCGACCTTCGGTCCGCCCGTCGATGACGAAAAGTTGTTCGATATCGTCGATGTGCTGGATGAGATCGCTGGCGAGACTGGAAAGAGCGTGCCGCAGATCGCGATCAATTGGCTGCTGACCCGGCCGACGATTGCCAGCGTCATCATCGGCGCGCGCAATGAAGAGCAGTTGCGGCAGAACCTTGGCGCGGTCGGCTGGACGCTTTCCAAAGAGCAGATCGAGAGGCTGGACAAGGTCAGCGCGCTGACGGCTCCCTATCCCTATTTTCCGTATCGGCGCCAGGAAGGCTTTGCGAGACTCAATCCGCCGCTGGTCTGACGCGGCAGGCAGCATTCTTGCCTGTTTGAGGCGATGGCGGCGGAGCAAGCTCATGCTCCGCCGCTACATGCATTTTATCGGCCGCCCTCGATCTTGCGATGGCGCTGGTTCCGCCCGCCTTCACCGTAAGGATAGGCAGCGGGTTGAGGCGCGCTGATCTCGTTCAGCCTGTCCATTTCCGCATCCGTCAGCTTCAGCTCGGCTGCGCCCAGATTGTCGGCAAGCTGCTCACGCGTGCGGGCGCCGAGGATGACGGAGGTGACGGCCGGTCGGGCCGCCGTCCAGGCAAGCGCCACTTGTGCCATGCTGACACCACGCGCCTTGGCGATCTCCTCCACGGTAGCGATGATTGCCCAGGTCCGCTCCTGCGCGTTGCGTGGGGCAAAGGATTCGCTGCCGCGATTGGGGTTCTCGCCAAGCCTTGTGGCGCCGGTCGGCGTCTCGTCGCGCTTGTACTTGCCCGTCAGCCAGCCGCCGCCGAGCGGCGACCAGGGAAGCAGGCCCATGCCAGCATCCAGGCAGGCGTCGACAATCTCAAGCTCGATGTCGCGCGCGAGCAGATTATATTGCGGCTGCAGCGTGATCGGACGCGTATAGCCCCGCGCCTTGGCGATCTCGACGGCCTTGGCGATATGCCAGCCGACATAATTGGAGAAGCCGTAATAGCCGATCTTGCCGGCGCGCACGGCATCGTCGAGAAACCGCAGCGTCTCCTCGATCGGCGTCAGGGCATCCCAGGCATGCATCTGATAGAGATCGATATGCTCGATACCGAGACGGCGCAGGGAATCGTCCAGCGCCTGGCCGAGATGACGGCGCGACAGACCGAGGTCGTTCGGTCCGTTGCCCATCGGGAAACGGCCCTTGGTGGCGATGATGGCCTGGCGGGCTTCGGCCGGACGCGCCTTCAGCCAACGGCCGATGATCTCTTCCGATTTACCGGCGCTGTAAACATCGGCGGTGTCGATGAAATTACCGCCCCATGCGAAATAATCATCGAGAAGTTTATGCGACGCGGCCTCGTCTGCTTCCGCGCCGAACGTCATGGTGCCAAGGCAATAGGCCGTGACGACGGCCCCGCTTGGGCCGAGCTTGCGATAATCCATTTCTGCCTCCTCTGAACGGAGCGCTGGTACCCGATCGGCAAAGCGGTCGGGAGAGCCGCAGGCTCCGTGATCCATAGCAATGTGATGCTTGAGACGGCCTCCACCGTCGATGGGGGTTCGACGCTCGGCATTTCAATGCCGTGGCCGCAGAGACACCATAGCCAATCATCCCATGATTACCAAGCGTATTCGTTGCCTGGCTGGCCCTGCTCGCGTAAAATTCTCCGTGATGATTCCTCTCTTCTCGAATGTCTCCCTTCATGGATGAAGCGCCGACAAGCCGCATGCTCTCCTGGGCACGCAACTCCACCATCTATCGCCTCGAACGCCGGATGATGACCGAAAAGCAGCTGTTCGATGCGATCGCTAAGAAGGCGAGGCAGAAATTCGAGGATATCAGCGATACACAGGTCAAGGCGCTTGCCGATTTCGCCGTCAAATTCGCCTATGAGCTGAAGGTGCTCGATGATGTCGCCTATGCCGAGATCAGCACGCGTTCGGCAGTTCGCTCCGGCAAGTCGAAGAAAGCCATCGCCTTCAAGCTCGCATCCAAGGGCATAGGCAGTGAAACGGTGGTTGCGGCGGTGGAGGAGGTCGATGATCTCCATTCCGCCGTCATCTTTGCCCGGAAGCGTGGCTTCGGACCCTTCCGGCGCGGCGATCTCGACGAGAAGCGCAAGGCGAAGGAACTATCCGCTTTCGCTCGCAACGGTTTCAGCTTCGCGATTGGCAAGAGGGTTTTCGATATGGAGCGTGGGGACGCCGAAGACCTGTTGCACTCGACCTCTGCGATTTGACATGGTCCGCGTTGTCATGGTTGATCGCGCCGGCTAGTTTGCGCGCTTGCGTGTGGCCGGGCATGGGGACGTTCGTGAAATCAGATATTGCATTGCGTATGATGGCGGTGGGTATTGCTTTTTATCCTTTTGCAGCACGGGCGGATTGGCAGCCGGTCGAGATCGTCAAGACCTACGCGATCGCGGGAACATCCGGCGCGGAACTTTACGATTCGATCGGCGAGCGGGGCCCGTTGCTCGGGCCCAAGGTCAGGGCGATTGCCCATACCGATTTCAAGCTGACCTGGACGCGGAAATACGAGCCGCAGCCTGATGGCGCCTGCATGATCACCGTCAACATACCGAAGCTGATCATCACCTACACCTTGCCGAAACCCTCGGCGCAACTGCCCGCATCGACCCGCAAAAGCTGGCAGAAATTCATCGCTGGCGTCGAGGCGCATGAGCGGGTGCATGGTGGCTTCATCAAGGACATGGTCAAGGAGATCGAAGCGATGAGCGTCGGCTTTTCCGTGCCCGATGACCCGAAATGCAGCAAGATCCGCGTCGAACTCACAAAGCGGCTCGGCGAGATTTCCAGCAAAGAGCGGCAGAAAAACAGCGACTTCGACAAGGTCGAATTCAGCGACGGCGGCAATCTCCAGCAGCTTGTTTTGAAGCTGGTGCGCGGGGAATAGCTGCGAGGACGCAGCCGGGTCGTTCCCCCGGCTGCAAGTGATAGAGGAGGCTTTAACGCCCCTTCTGTTTCCGCCATTCGGCAAATTTGAGTTTTGGCGCGTCGCTGGTCGCCGGATAGAGGCCGATGATGGTGGCGCCGTTCATGACCTCTTCGGTGACGAAATCCTCATAGGCCGTCATCTCCACGGTTTCATTGGCGATTTCATCGGCAAGATGCGCTGGGATGACGATGACGCCTTCATTGTCGCCGACAAGCACATCGCCGGGGAAAACCGCGACATCGCCGCAGCCGATCGGGCCGTTGATTTCGATCGCCTGATGCAGTGTCAGATTGGTCGGGGCGGACGGGCGATGATGATAGGAGGGGATATCGAGCGCGGCAATCTCTGGGCTGTCGCGGAAGCCGCCATCGGTGACGACGCCGGCCACACCTCGGACCTGCAAGCGCGAGACGAGGATCGAGCCGGCCGAAGCGGCGCGCGCATCCTTGCGGCTATCCATGACCAGCACGAAACCGGACGGGCATTGCTCGACGGCGGCGCGTTGCGGGTGTTCCGGATTGCGGAAGACGTCGAGCGTGTTCAGGTCCTCGCGCGCCGGAATATAGCGAAGCGTGAAGGCCTGGCCGACCATGTTCGCCTTTTTCGGCGAGAGCGGCCGCACATCCTGAATGAACTGGTTGCGCAGGCCGCGCTTGAAAAGCGCCGTGGCGATCGTTGGCGTTGCGACGCCCGTCAGCTTGTCGCGCGTCTCGCTGCTCAGAACGTAATTGCTCATGCGATATATCCTCTATGGTCAATAGATGTCGGGCTCGCCCGGTGTGGGGCCGAAGCTGGTTTCCAGAAAATCGAAATCGCAGCCGGTATCGGCTTGGGCGACATGGCGCGAGAACATCCAGCCAAAGCCGCGGCCGAATTTTTCCGCCGGCTTGACCCAGGCGTCGCGCCGACGCTGCAGCTCGTCCTCGTCGACAAGCATATCGATGCGCCGTGCCTCGAGATCGAGGCGGATGATATCGCCGTTGCGCAGCAGCGCCAGTGGTCCGCCGACATGGGATTCCGGCGAGACGTGCAGGATGCAGGCGCCGTAACTCGTGCCGCTCATGCGGGCGTCTGAAAGGCGAAGCATGTCCCTGTGCCCCTTCTTGAGAAGCGCCTTCGGGATCGGCAGCATGCCCCATTCGGGCATGCCGGGGCCGCCCTGGGGGCCGGCACCGCGCAGCACCATGACGTGATCGGGCGTGATGTCGAGGTCTTCATTGTCGACCGCCGCTTTCATCTCCGGATAGCTGTCGAAGACGAGCGCCGGTCCCTGATGCTTGTGAAAGCGCGGATCGCAGGCGGCGGGCTTGATGACGGCTCCCGTCGGCGCAAGGTTGCCCTTCAGCACCGCCAGCGAGCCTTCGTGATAGACTGGATTGTCGAGCGAGCGGATGACGTCGTCATTGTAGCATTTCGCTCCCTCCAGCGTTTCGCCGAGGGTGACGCCGGAGACGGTGAGCGCCGAAAGATCGAGCTTGGAAGAAAGCTTCGCCATCAGCGCGCGCAGGCCGCCGGCATAGTAGAAATCCTCCATCAGATAGGTCTTGCCGGTCGGCCTGATATTGGCAAGCACTGGCGTTGTGCGCCCTGCTTTATCGAGATCATCGAGCGAGAGGTTGACGCCGGCGCGTCGTGCCATGGCGATTAGATGGACGACAGCATTGGTGGAACAGCCCGTCGCCATGGCGACGGCGACAGCATTGTTGACGGCGGCAGCCGTGACGATCTTCTCCGGCCGCAAGTCCTCCCAAACCATTTCGACGATCCGCCGGCCGACGGCCGAGGACATGCGGATGTGGTTGGCGTCCGGCGCGGGGATCGAGCTGGCGCCGGGCAGGGTGAGGCCGAGCGCCTCGGCGATTGCCGTCATCGTGCTCGCCGTGCCCATGGTCATGCAGTGACCGTAGGAACGGGCGATGCCGGCCTCGACATCGACCCATTCCTTCTCCGAAATGGTGCCGGCGCGGCGCTCGTCCCAGAACTTCCAGGCGTCGGAGCCGGAGCCCAGATATTCGCCGCGATAATTGCCGCGCAGCATCGGACCGGCCGGCAGGTAGATCATCGGCAGCCCCATGGAGAGCGCGCCCATAACGAGGCCAGGTGTGGTCTTGTCGCAGCCGCCCATCAACACGGCGCCATCGACTGGGTGCGAACGCAAAAGCTCTTCGGCCTCCATCGCCAGCATGTTGCGATAGAGCATGGTCGTCGGCTTGACGTAGCTTTCCGACAGCGACAGCGCCGGCAGCTCCAGCGGAAAGCCGCCGGCCTGCAAAATGCCGCGCTTCACGTCCTCGACGCGATGCTTGAAATGCGCGTGACAGGGATTGGCGTCGGACCAGGTGTTGAGAATGGCGATGACGGGCTTATCGGCCCATTCTTCGGGCGCATAGCCCATCTGCATGGTCCGTGAGCGATGTCCCGAACTTCTGAGGTCATCAGGCGCGAACCATCTGGCGCTGCGTAAATCCTGGGGCTTCTTCCTGCTGTTCATCGTATTTGCGCCTTGTATTCGAAGTTGGTCGAAGGGATAAATCCGCGCGCCGCCTCATTCCTTCATGCCCCATTTCAGCAGCGTGCGGCGCTCGATCGTTTGGAAGACGAGGTTTTCGACAATAAGGCCGATGACGATGACTGTCAGCAGGCCTGCAAAGACGGCGGGGATGTCGAGAAGATTGCGGTTTTCGAAGATGAACCATCCAAGCCCGCCCTGGCCAGAGGAGACGCCGAAGACGAGCTCGGCGGCGATCAAGGTGCGCCAGGAAAACGCCCAGCCGATCTTCAACCCCGTGAGGATCGAGGGGAATGCGGCGGGGATCAGGATGCGGAAGACATAGGAAAGTCCCGTCAGCCCATAATTGGCGCCGACCATGCGCAAGGTGCGCGAGACGCCGAGAAAGCCGGCATGTGTATTGAGCGCAACCGCCCATAGCACTGAATGTATGAGCACGAAAATAAGGCTTGCCGGGCCGAGCCCGAACCAGATGAGGGCAAGCGGCAGCAGCGAGATCGCCGGCAGCGGATTGAACATCGCCGTCATGGTCTCGAGGAAGTCGGTGCCGATGCGGGTATTGATCGCAACGACCGTCAATACGGCTGCAAGCACCGTTCCCGAGACGTAGCCCGTCACCAATATCTTCAGCGTGGTCCAGATGCGCGCCGGCAGCACACCGTCGGCGAAACGGTCGTAAAGCGCGGCCAGCGTGTCGCTGAGCGTCGGAAACAGCAGCGGATTGTCGAGATGCCGTGCGTAGGCCTCCCAGATGACGGCAAGGATAATGATCAGCAACGACTTGCGAAAGAGGCTCGATTGCCAGAGGAGCTCGATCGTGCCGAGCTTCTGTTCTACGGCGGCAATATGGCCCGCCGGTTCGCTCGGTGCGGGGGCTAGGATGATCTGCGGTGCGCTCATGGCCTACTCCCTGTGCCCCTGTTCGGCAAACAGCATGTGATGAATTTCCTGCTCCAGCTTGGCGGCGGCCGCGGGGTCGTCGCGGACGGTTTCCACATCACGCACCTCGGCCTTGACGCGGCCGGGATGCGGCGACAGCAGCAGGATGCGATTGGAGATCTTGATCGCCTCGGCGATCGAATGGGTGACGAAGATGACGGTGAAGCGGGTATCCTCCCAAAGCTGCAGGAGCTCGTCCTGCATCTGCCGGCGCGTCAGCGCGTCGAGCGCGGCAAAGGGCTCGTCCATCAACAGAATATCGGGCTGCATCGCCATGCCGCGGGCAATCGCGACACGCTGCTTCATGCCACCTGACAGCATATGCGGATAGGTGTCGATCGCGCGGGTGAGCTTCACCTTGTCGATATAGTCGCGGGCGATGGCCTCGGCTTCGCTGCGTGGCAGACGGCGGGCTGCCGTCAGCGGGAACATGACGTTTTCCAGCACCGTCTTCCAGGGCAGCAGCTGGTCGAATTCCTGGAAGACCATCATGCGGTCGGCGCCGGGTTTTTTGACCGGCTGCCCCTTGATTTCGATCCGGCCTGCCGTCGGCGTCATATAGCCGCCGATGGCCTTCAGCAGCGTCGATTTTCCGCAGCCCGAGGGGCCGAGGAGGACGAAACGGTCCGACTGGGCAACCGAGAAGCTGACGTTTTCCGTCGCGGTGATCAGCAGGTTCGGCGTCTTGTAGCGCAGCGTCACCTTATCGACATTCAGAAGCGGTTTTGCAGTCATCTTTTCCGTCATCGATGTGTCGGCGGCAATATTTGCCTGAAGCATGAGGGCTCCTCCAAGGTACGGCTTGAAGGCGGCATTCGCGCCGCCGGGGCACGTCAATTGCCGTTGAGATCGGCGGCTTCCGGCAGGTAGTAGTCGGTCCAGGCCTTCGGCATGGTCTTGAGCGTGCCGATCTTATGGAGATGGGCCGCGAACTTCATCGTTCCCTGCGGATCCATGCGGAACTCCATCATATGCGGCTCGTTGAGGATCGCCATGAGGTCGTCGAGACTGGTCTTGTCGCCACTGACGGTCTTGTAGGCTTCCACGGCCGATTTCGGGTCCTTCTTGATGAGATCGATGGCTTCCGCCGTCGCCTCGCGCACCGCCTTGACGATGGTCGGGTTGGCGGTTGCGAACTGCGTCGTGGTGAAGAAGGTGCCTTGGGTCAACTCACCGCCGATGATGTCGCGGGAATCGATGACCTTATGAACGCCCGGCTGCTTCAACTCGAGATACTGGAAGGGCGGCGCGGAGAAGTGGTTCTTGACCTCATGGGTCTGGTTGGCGAGCGCCGCCATCGCGTCGGGGTGGCCAAGCTGCACCGTATTGGCGTCGAATTTGTGCACCTGGTCGTCGCCATACATTTGCGCGGCGGCCATCTGCAGAAGGATCGCCTGCGTCGAGACGCCGACCGTCGGCACGGCGATCTTGTCGCCCGGTTGAATATCCTTCAGCGACTGGATGCGCGGATCGCGCGAGACCATGATGACGGGCTGGGCCGAATTGGTAACGATGCCCTTGACCTTGCCTTTCGTGCGGTCCCAAAGCAGCAGCAGGTTGCCTGTGCCGGTATTGACGATGTCGACATTGCCGGAAAGCAGGGCATCGGTCTGCGCGCCGCCGCCGCTGAAGGTGCGCCATTCGACCTTGACGCCCTCCAGGCCATCGGCGGCCGCGTGCTTCTCGATCAGCTTCCGCGTCTCCATGACGTGGCTCGCCAGATAGAGAATACCGGGCTGGCGCGTGATCGAAATGTCAGTCTTTTCGGCTGCATTGGCTGAAAGGCCGCCGGCGATCACCATGCCGACCGCAGTCAGACAGCGAAGAAATCCTCTCATTAGCTCCTCCCATTGTTCCAACTCTTGAGAAATCGAAGTTGGCTTCATTTAACTAAAGCACTAATGTATCAGTGCATCAAGCCCTGTTTTGTGTTTAATGAGCAGACCCTCGTGATCAGAAAGGCCGCCAGTGAAGCTCAATCCGAAGGAATTCGCTCTTGATCGATCCCGTCAGGTGGCGCCGCAAATCCTGGAAATCCTGAGATCGCGCATTCTTTCCATGAGCCTGCCGCCGACCACGGTCCTGTCGCGCATCTCGCTGCAAAGCGAGTTCAATGTCAGCCAGACGCCCGTGCGCGATGCTCTGATCCGGCTCGAGGAGGAGGGGCTGGTCGAGGTCTATCCGCAATATGCGACCGTCGTTTCGCGGATCGATGTCCGCAACGCCATCGAGGCGCATTTCCTGCGATTGTCGATCGAGCTCGAAGCCGTTCGACGGTTGACGCTGGATTCACCCAGTGAAACGGCCGCGGCTCTGGAGACTGTTCTGGTTCGCCAGAAGCATGTCATGTCTCCCGAGACCTATGATCTCTTCGATTCCCTCGACAAGGATTTTCATCGGGTGCTTTACGAGAGGGCCGACATCCTCGGCCTGTGGTCCACCGTCCGGCGCCAGGGTGTGCATATCGACCGGCTGCGCATGCTGAACCTGCCGATGCCTGGCAAGCTGGAGCAGATCGTCGTCGACCATCAGGCAGTCGTCGACGCCGTTCGCTCCGCCGATGCGGAAGCCGCCGTCGCCGCCCTGCGCAAGCATCTCTCCGGCACCTTGTCGATCATCGATCTGATCTGTGAACAATATCCGGATTATGTGAGCCGGTAAGTACGGTCTGGCTTTTCGGATTGCCGGTAGATGTGGAGCGCGCAAGCGCCCGCATTGGCTTGCGCCTTACTTCATGCGACAAGGTTCATAGGCTAACAAATCATGGAGTTCGCTTGACCATCGGGCTTGCGCATGCCGAGCTGATCGCGGTTCTGACGGCCGTCACGGGCGGCGATCCAAGGGTGATGACGGTGCGGTCGGGCGGTGCCTTGCCATCCGGTCCGTTCGAGCTTGGACATCGCACACTGCAGAGCGGATTGCGCGAATGGGTTCAGGAACAGACGGCCCACCCCGTCGGCTATTTGGAGCAGCTCTATACGTTTGCCGATCGCGATCGAAACAACGAAATTCTCGGCGGCCGGACGATTTCCATCAGCTATCTGGGGCTCGTGCGCGAGCAGGCGGCACCCGGCGGCGGCATGCCGGGCTGGCATGGCTGGTACGAGTATCTCCCGTGGGAGGACCATCGAAACGGGCGACCGCCGATCCTCGATGATGTCGCCGCCCGCCTCGCGCCATGGATCGATGAGGATCAGATGCGGCGCGACCAGCGTCGCCGGCGTGCCGATTTCACCTTCGGACTGAATGGGGCTGCATGGAACGAGGATCTCGTTCTGCAGCGCTATGAACTGCTCTACGAAGCAGGGCTCGTTGCCGAGGCGGGCTGCGACCTCAAGCATAATTTCGGCAGATCGATGTTTGCCGATCACCGCCGCATCCTTGCGACCGGCATGGCGCGGCTGCGGGCCAAGATCAAGTATCGTCCCGTCGTCTTCGAACTCATGCCCGAAAATTTTACGTTGCTGCAATTGCAGAAAACCGTGGAGGCGCTCGCGGGCCTGACGCTGCACAAGCAGAATTTCCGCCGGCTGATCGAGCAGCAGGAGTTGGTGGAGGAGACCGGCGGCACCGAAAGCGAGACCGGCGGCCGTCCCGCCAAGCTCTTCCGCTTCCGCCGCACCGTGCTTGAAGAGCGCGAATTCGCCGGAACGAAATTACCGCTCTCCCGCAATTGACATATGCTCAGCCTGAGAATATCTATTTGCTCATGATATACTCAAAGTGAGTATAATAAGGAGCCGGTCATGAATCTTCCCGTATCCGCATCCGCCCTTTACGATCGTGTCAGCCGCGTCATCCCGAAAGCCGAATGGCTGACGTTCCAGGATGATGTCGAGGCGATCCTCGAACTGAAGCGACGCCGCAACGCTGTCATTCTCGCGCATAATTACCAGACCCCGGAAATCTTCCATGGCGTTGCCGATATCGTCGGCGACAGTCTGGCGCTTGCCCGCAAAGCGGTCGAAGTCGATGCCGACATCATCGTCCTTGCCGGCGTGCATTTCATGGCCGAGACCGCCAAGTTGCTGAACCCTGAAAAGACGGTTTTGATCCCCGACATGGAGGCCGGCTGCTCCCTAGCGGAATCGATCACGCCCGAGGACATCGCCCTTTTGCGCCAGGCTCATCCCGGCGTTCCGGTCGTCACCTATGTCAACACTTCGGCGGCCGTGAAGGCAGCGTCCGATATCTGCTGCACCTCGGGCAATGCCCGGCAGGTGGTGGAATCGCTTGGGGTGCCGAAGGTGCTGATGCTTCCGGACGAATATCTGGCGCGCAACGTCGCGCGCGAGACCAATGTCGAGCTCATCGCCTGGCATGGGCACTGTGAGGTTCACGAGCTCTTCACGGCAGACGATATCCGTCAGCTTCGCGAGAATTATCCAGGCGTGACTGTGCTGGCGCATCCGGAATGCCCGCCCGACGTCGTTGCGGCGGCGGACTTTGCCGGCTCGACCGCGGTCATGTCCGATTATGTCGGCAACAAGCGTCCGTCGCGCGTCGTTCTCCTGACCGAATGTTCGATGAGCGACAATGTCGCCGTGCATCATCCCGACGTCGAGTTCATCCGGCCCTGCAATCTCTGCCCGCACATGAAGCGCATTACCCTCGGCAATATCCGCAAGGCCCTGGAAGAAGGGCGGCATGAGGTGACGGTCGACCCGGCGATTGCCGCCGACGCCCGTCGGGCGGTGGAAAGGATGCTGGCGATATGACCGAGATCCTCGAAGACCTGAACGGCCGCATCGTCATCGTCGGCAGCGGCCTTGCCGGATTGATGACGGCGCTGACGCTGGCGCCCGAACCTGTTGTGATCGTCACCCGCGCCCTGATCGGCGCGGAGACCTCGAGCGCCTGGGCGCAGGGCGGCATCGCGGCCAGCATCGGCAAGGGCGATAGCGCCGCCCTGCATCTCGCCGATACGCTTGCCGCCGGCGACGGGCTCTGCGACGCCAAGGTGGCGGCCAGGATCGTTACGGAAGCGCCGGCCGCGATCGCCGCTTTGGAGCGGGCGGGTGTGGAATTCGATCGCGATGATACTGGCGAGCTGTCCCTCGGGCTCGAAGCCGCGCATTCACTTCGGCGTATCGTGCATTCGAGGGGCGACGGTTCGGGGGCGGCCATCGTGCGCGCGCTTGCCGAGGCGGTCGCCCACACGCCATCGATCACGGTGCTTGAGGGCTATCAGGCGCAGCGGCTGTTGCTGGATGGGGATCGCGTCGCCGGCCTTCTGTGCCTGACCGACAAGGGCAGCGTCGTTTTGCCGTCCTCCCGTGTCGTCCTTGCCACGGGCGGTATCGGCGGCCTGTTCGATGCCACGACCAACCCTGTCGGCAATTTTGGGCAAGGCATTGCGCTTGCGGCAAGGGCAGGGGCACGGCTTGCCGATATGGAATTCGTGCAATTCCATCCGACGGCGCTCGATAGCCGCAGACGACCCCTGGCGCTTGTCAGCGAGGCGGTTCGCGGCGAGGGCGCGCTCCTCGTCAACGAAAGCGGCGAGCGCTTCATGGCGGGCATCGAGGGTGCCGAGCTTGCGCCGCGCGATGTGGTCGCGCGTGCCATCAGCGCGGAAATCGCCCGCGGCGGCCGGGTCTTCCTCGATGCGCGAGGCGTGCTCGGCTATCGTTTCGCTAAGCGTTTTCCGGTCATCGAGGCCCTTTGCCACGAGGCAGGGGTCGATCCGGCGAGCGATCTCATCCCGGTGCGTCCGGCCGTTCACTACCACATGGGCGGCGTGGCGACCGAGGAGAATGGCCGTAGTTCGGTTCCCGGCCTATGGGTCGTGGGCGAGGCGGCCTCCACCGGCCTGCATGGCGCCAACCGCCTTGCCAGCAACTCCCTGCTGGAGGCTGCTGTCATGGGCATGCGGGCGGCGCGCGATATCGCCGGCACGGATGCAAGCCCCGCAAGGCTGCCGAAACACCTTCCCGAGACTTTTGCCCCAGACCTGACGCTCGTCCGGCCGATCGTGTCGCGTCATCTCGGCGTGCTGCGCAATGCAGGCGCTATCCATGGCGCGATCGCGGCACTCCTGCCGCTTTGCGAGAGTGAAGGACCTGCAACCGATTCCGCCCTGGTGGCCTTGCTGATCGCCGTCTTCGCAAGCCTCAGAGCGGAGTCGCGCGGCGCGCATGCCCGCACGGATTTTCCGCTGAAACTGCAGCATGCGCAGCGCCGCATGATGCATGTCTCCGATGCTCTCGATATCGCCAGATCCGTCGTCCCCTATTCCATGGCAAGGAGTGCCTGATATGCCGCTTGCTCCCCTCCCGCGCCTGATCGTGGAGCCGCTGGTGCGCAATGCGCTTGTCGAAGATCTCGGCCTTGCCGGCGACGTGACATCCGCGGCCGTCATCCCGGCGGAACATCGCTCCCGCGTTGATATGGTGACCCGCCAGCCGGGCGTGGTCGCGGGTCTCGATGCCTCCGAGCTGGCCTTCCAGCTGGTGGATCCCACCATCGTTATGACGCGTCACATGCCCGATGGTACGAAGGTCAAGGCGGGCGACGTCATCGCGACGATCGAGGGACCGTCGCGCGCTTTGTTGACGGCGGAGCGCACGGCGCTCAATTTCCTCGGCCATCTCTCAGGCATTGCCTCCGTGACCGGCGGCATCGTCGAGGCGATCGCCGGCACCAAGGCGTCGATCGTCTGCACGCGCAAGACGACGCCGGGTCTTAGGGCTCTGGAAAAATACGCAGTGCGCGCCGGCGGCGGCATGAATCATCGCTTCGCGCTCTATGACGCCGTGCTGATCAAGGACAATCACGTCGCGATTGCCGGAGGGATCACCGAATCCATCCGCCGCGCCAAGGCAGGCGTTGGCCACATGGTCAAGATCGAAGTCGAGGTGGATACGCTGGCGCAGCTTCGCGAAGCCATGCAGGAGGGGGTCGACGCCGTGCTGCTCGACAATATGACGCCGGATCAACTTCGCGAAGCGGTCGATATCGTCGGCGGCCGGGCCGTCACCGAAGCATCGGGCCGCATCACGCCAGCAACGGCTGCCGCGATCGCCGCATCCGGCGTCGATCTCATCTCCGTCGGCTGGCTGACGCACAGCGCACCGACGCTGGATATCGGGCTGGACTGGAGGGCGGCGGCTTAGAGCCGCCGATCCCGGGTCAAACGACCACCGGCACTTGTGCGCCATCCATGCTGATCACGACGCCAGTGACGTAGCCGGCTTTGGCCGAACTCAGAAAAGCGACGACATTGGCGATGTCGGCAGGATCGGCCATGCGGCCGATTGGGATACGCTTCAGCGCATCGGCAAGCGCTTCCTTCTCGGTCGAGCCGGAAGCCTTCGCGGCTGCCTTTAGGCCCTCGGCAACGCGATCCGTCTCGGTGAGGCCGGGGTTGAGGCCGACGACGCGCACGCCCTTGCCGGCATAGGCATTGGCAAGGCCGACGCTTGCGAGCATCAGCGCCGCATTGGCCGATCCGCCGGCCAGATGGACCGGCGAGGCGATCTTGCCGCCATTGCCGATGATATTGATGACGGCGCCCGATCCGCGCGTGCCCATCCGCTTGATGACGGGATCGATCACATTGATGTAGGAAAAGTATTTCGCGTCCATCGCAGCCCGCCAGATAGCAGGGTTCAACTCATCCGCCGGCGTGCGGGCCGCGGCACCCGCACTGTTGACGAGGATATCGATCGGGCCGATGTCGGCCTCCACCTTATCTACCACGGCAAGCGCCTGCTCATCGGAGATCAGATCGGCGGCATAGCCATACGCGCCGGGAAGCCTGGAAAGGGCGGCATCGATATTGGATTGCGAGCGCGAGCAGATCGCCACCCTTGCTCCCTCCTGCAGGAAGAGTTCGGCACAGGCATAGCCGATGCCCTTCGAGCCGCCCGTAATCAGAACGGCTTTATCCTTGAGGCCAAGGTCCATGGAATGTCTCCGGTATGATTTGCTTGGGATCGCCAAGCTACGTCCCGAAATCACCGCCGTACAGGGTCGTGGTCGTCACAGCTTGGTTACCGGAGCGCGAGTTTATGAAAGACGCTTGGCCTTCAGCACGGAAACGGCCGTCTCGCTATTATGGACATAATCGTTGGCATCAGGCTGACGCTGCACCAGCAGAATGAACAGCAGGTCGGTCAACATCAGCTGCGCGTCGCGGGCGGTGATCGCCGAAGAGCGGACGCGATCCTCGTCGCCGACGGTGTGCAGGCATATATCGGCAACGCGAGCGAGCGGATTGTCCTGCAGCCCGGTGACGGCAACGACGGTTGCCTGCCGCTGGCTTGCCAGTTCGGCGATCCGCAGCGTCTCGATGCTGGCGCCGGAATAGGAAAGCGCAAAAAGCAGGTCGTCCGGACCCAATGTCGACGCGTTGGCCATTTGCACATGGCTGTCGCTGTCGTGTAGCACGTTGCGTCCGAGCTTCATCAGCTTGTAGGAAAAGTCGCGCGCGACCAGCGACGAGGCGCCGACACCGGCGAGATGGATACGCCTTGCATCGTGAAGCGCCTCGAGCGCCTTTTCGATGTCGGCTTCGTTGTTGACCGAGATCGTCTGCTGCATGGCCTGCATCTTGCTGCCGAGCAGTTTTTGCAGGATCGTGAGATAGCCATCGCCCACTTCGATCGTGCCGTGGATCATGCCGGCGGGCGCCTGCCATTCCTGTGCCTTGGCCTCGCTGACGGCAAGCTTCATTTCCTGGTAGCCGGCAAAGCCGAGCTTTTGGCTGAACTTGACGACGCTCGACTGACTGCGGCCGGTTTCTGCCGCAAGCGCGGCGGAGGAGAGGCGCAGCATCTGGTCGGGATTTTCGATGATGAATTGCCCGATCTGGCGATCGGCGGGGGCCATGGTTTCCAGCTGCGCGCTGATTTTCTTTAAGATCGACATTTGTCCCTTCGAGCCATCGAGGCAGTTCCACCCGTCGACACGAGCACGCCGAAAATAACATCCGGCTTAAGGTCGGCAACCTTGCTTTCTGCAATCCGATATTATCACAGCGAATTGGAATAAAAAATTCCAATTCCCGTTGACAGTATGGAATGGTCGAATAATCTTTGAGAGGAACAAGCGAGGGACCTTTGTGCCCTTGTCTATTTCCTCGACGGATATTCACCATGGACAGACTTCGCATCTCCGGCGGCAGACGGCTGCAGGGCGCGGTGACCATCGCCGGCGCCAAGAACGCCGCGCTGCCGCAGATCGCCGCGGCACTTTTGAGCCCGCATCCGCTGGAACTGACGAACCTGCCTTCTGTCAGCGATGTCGAAAACATGCTCGATGTCATTGCCCTGCACGGTGCCAGGGTTGAGCGTGGACCGCATGGCACGACGATCGATGCGAGCAACATCGTCTCGAAGGAGACATCCTACGATACCGTCAGGCGCATGCGGGCGACCGTGCTGGTGCTGGCACCGCTGCTTGCCCGCTTCGGCAATGCGCGTGTTTCCCTTCCCGGCGGCTGCGCCATCGGGGCGCGGCCCGTCGATATGCACATCAAGGCTCTAGCGACGCTGGGTGCCGATATCGCGATCGAAAACGGCCTGATCGTCGCTTCGGCTCCAAAGGGGCTGAAGGGCGCGCGGATCGTCCTGAGTTCACCATCCGTCGGCGCGACGGAAACGGCCATGATGGCTGCCTGCGCGGCCAAGGGCGAAACCGAAATCCTGAATGCCGCCCGCGAGCCGGAGGTGGCCGATCTGGCGGCCTGCCTCAGCGCGATGGGCGCGCGGATCGAAGGCGCGGGCACGCATCGCATCCTCATCGATGGTGACACCGACTGGCGGCCTGCCAAGCATCACGGCATTCCCGATCGCATCGAGGCCGGTACCTATGCGGTGGCGGCGGCGATCACCGGCGGCCAGCTCGAGCTCATTCACGCGCGGTTGGAAAATCTCGCCTCGGTCGTGCAGGCGCTTGAAGCCATGGGTGTCAGCGTCTGGCCGAGCGATCGCGGTCTCGTCGTCTCCCGGGACGGCCCGCTCAAGGGCGCCGATATCACCACCGAACCCTATCCCGGCTTTCCGACCGACTTGCAGGCGCAATTCATGGCTCTGGCCTGCTGTGCCGAAGGCGCCTCGCTGATCCGAGAGACGGTGTTCGAAAATCGCTTCATGCATGTGCCGGAGCTGATGCGCCTCGGCGCCAATGTCACTCTGCGGGGCACGACGGCACTGGTGCGCGGCGGGGCGCCGCTCAAGGGCGCGCAAGTGATGGCGACAGATCTGCGCGCCTCCGTGTCGCTGGTTCTCGCCGCTCTCGTGTCGGAAGGCGAAACCATCGTCAACCGCGTTTACCATCTCGACCGCGGCTATGAGCAGCTGGATCGCAAACTGCGCCTCTGCGGCGCCGATATCGAACGGCTGACGTCATGACTGCCGAATCGAAAGGCGCCCCTTATTTCCTCGGCATCGATGGCGGTGGCACCGGCTGCCGGGCGCGCATCGAGGATGCCGACGGTACCGTTCTAGGGCAGGGATTGTCCGGGCCGGCGACGACCCGCCTTGGCATCGCCGAAGCATGGGCATCGATTTCCCGCGCCTTTGACGCCGCCATTGAGGAGGCGGGACTGAGCGCTTACGACATCGGGCGTATCCATGCCGGCGTCGGGTTGGCGGGGATCGGCCGCAAGGGCGCGCTTGCCGCGCTCAAGGCGATAGAGCACCCTTTTGCCAGCATCGATTTCGTCAGCGACGGCGAGGGGGCCTGCCTTGGCGCGCATTCCGGTCGCGATGGCGCCATCGTGATTGCCGGGACAGGCTCAATCGGCCTCGGTCTGGTCGAAGGGCGGCAATTGCGGGTCGGTGGCTATGGGTTCCCGATTTCCGACGAGGGCAGCGGCGCCTATCTCGGACTGAAGGCGGTGCAGCTAGCGTTGCGTGCCCATGATGGTCGCGAACAGAAGACGGCACTGCTCGCCGAGATTATGCAGCGCTTCCAGAACGAGCCGATGGACGCGGTTGCCTGGATGGATCGGGCATCTGCCACCGATTATGCGACGTTTGCGCCGATGGTCCTGCGCCACGCGGATCAGGGCGATGCCGTTGCACGGCGGATCGTGCAGAGTGCGGCCGGTCATATCGATACGCTGGTTCGCACCCTATTCGAAAAGGGGGCGCCGCGTGTCTGTCTGCTCGGTGGTCTCGCAAGCCCACTCGAGCCCTGGCTTGCGCCCGATGTGCGCCGCCGCTTGAAGCCCATCGATGGCGATGCGGTATCCGGCGCGATCATTCTCGCCAGACGATTTGCGATCCGAGGCTGATAAAGGATCTGCGGAGTGTTGGATTTTTGCTCGACCGGTATGGAATATTTTATTCCTTAATGGATTGACGAAAGGAATAAACGGACATAGTGTTAACCAAGGTAAACAGGGAATGGACGGGGAACGAAGCCGGAAAGGCCATCCTCAGTCCCGGCTGACTTTGGTCGTCCGTCTTGCTGAAAACCGATCCTTGCTGCGGCGTGCCCGATATCCATGCGATCGGGCTTGCCACGCTGACTTATTGATATCGAAGCGTTATTTCGCGAGCAGGCCATGACAGAGCAGAAATTGATGTCCGAACTGGAGCAATTGGTTTCCGAAGGGCGCAACCCGAATACGATGCATATCGATCTCCTGCCGACCTTCGATATCCTGCGTGAAATCAACTATGAGGATCAGACGGTGCCGGTCGCCGTCGAAAAGGTGATCCCGACGATCGCCGCCGCCGTCAATCAGATCGTTGTTGCCTTCCAGAAGGGTGGGCGGCTGATCTATATGGGTGCCGGCACCAGCGGCCGGCTCGGCGTTCTCGATGCCTCCGAATGCCCGCCGACCTTCAGCGTGCCGCCGGATATGGTCATCGGCCTGATCGCCGGCGGACCGGACGCATTGCGGCGCTCGATTGAGGGTGCCGAGGACGATCCGGTACAGGGGCGCCAGGCGCTGGAAGAGATCAATCTGACCAAGGACGATGTCGTCGTCGGCATCGCCGTCAGCGGCCGCACGCCCTATGTGATCGGCGGCTTGAACTACGCCAAGAGCATCGGCGCCTTTACGGTTGCGCTCTCCTGTAACCCGAACTCCATCATCGCCGGCATTGCCGATCTGGCGATCTCGCCGGTGGTCGGTCCGGAAATCCTGACCGGCTCGACCCGGCTGAAGTCCGGTACCGCGCAGAAGCTCATTCTCAACATGCTGACGACGGCAAGCATGATCCGCATCGGCAAGAGCTATCAGAACCTGATGGTCGACGTTAGCGCCAGCAACAAGAAGCTGGTGGCGCGCGCTTCGCGCATCGTCATGCAGGCGACCGGCTGCACCCAGCAGGAAGCGCGGCGCGCGCTCGATCTGACCGGTAACGACGTCAAGCTTGCCATTCTCATGGAAATTACCGGGATGGGCATTGAAGAAGCCCGCACGGCATTGCAAAACGCTGATGGATTCCTGCGCAAGGCCATCAACGCCAGGACTGCTTGAGACAACCATCGCGGCGCGCCGCGATGGCAATCAATGGGCCAAAATCGGCCGGGGACATTTAAAAAAATTTGGAGGACAGAGAATGAAAGCGAATTTTGGAAGGGCGCTGATTTCGGGAGCAGCGCTGGCCGTCGGGCTTGGGTTGGCGACAGTCGCGATGCCTGTGGAGGCGGCAACACTGCGCATGGCATGGTCGCAGGACGCGACCGGTCTCGATCCGCACAAGCAGACAGCCTTCTCCTCCATCCGCCTGCTGGAGCTGATTTACGAGCCGCTGGTTCGCCTCGACGGCAATCTGCAGATCGTGCCCGGCGTTGCCGAGAGCTGGCAGTTCTCGCCCGATGGCAAGCAGTTGACCTTCAAGCTCAACGCCAGGGCCAAGTTCCAGAATGGCGCGCCGGTAACCTCTGCCGACGTCAAGGCATCCTTCCAGCGCATTCTCGATCAGGCGACCGCCGCCGTCGCCCGCGCCAATTTCCTGTCGATCGCAAGTATCGACACGCCCGACGCCAACACCGTCGTCGTCAACCTGTCGCAGCCCGACGTTCCCCTTCTGACTGCCATGACCAGCCTCAATGCGGCGGTCGTTCCAGCCAGCGAAATCACCGCCGGCACCATCGGTACCAAAGCGATCGGTTCCGGCCCCTTCAAGCTCGACAGCTGGGTCCCGAACTCCAAGGAAGTCTTGAGCGCGAATAAGGATTGGGCAGGCGGCGCCACCGGCGTCGACGGCATCAATATCAGCGTGCTACCGGACGAAACGGCAATCCTTGCCTCGCTGCGGACCGGCCAGATCGATTTCGCGCTTTTGAACGATCCGCTTGTCGCAACGCTGGTGCCCAAGGAGCCGAAGCTGCAGCTCACCCGCACGCCGGTGCTCTCCTATAACGTCCTGCAGCTCAATCCGTCGCGTAAACCCATGGATCAGCTGGCCGTGCGTCAGGCGATCTCCTGCGCCATTGACCGCAAGGACGTGATGGACACGGCCGCTCTCGGCGAAGGCAAGGTGACCGGGCCGTTGACCATGCCGCTTTATGCGACCGATCCCGGCAAGCTCTTCTGCTATACGCGCGATGTCGCCAAGGCGAAGAAGCTGATGACTGACGCCGGCTTTGCCAACGGCTTCTCGGCAACCGTGATCGCCGCAACGGGCGAGCCGCCGACGGCTACGGCCGAAGCGCAGGTCATCCAGTCGCAGCTTGCTGAAATCGGCATCAAGCTCGATATCAAGGTGATGGAGCTCAACGTCTATGTCGACACCTGGCTGAAGGGCAATTTCGACATGGCGGTGGCGCTCAACGGCGGCAGTGCCGACCCCTATTCGATGTATAACCGCTACTGGACGAAATCGGGCAACCTGCAGAAGGTCGCAAACTATATCGACGACACGCTCGACGGCCTGATGCAGAAAGGCCGCGTCGAGACCGATCCGGCCAAGCGGAAGGAAATCTTCGCCGAATTCGAAAAGCATATCGCCGAGGTCTCGCCGTGGATCTGGCTCTACACGGCCTACGGCTACACGGCAGAGCAGAAGAATGTCGAGGGCTTCGTGCCGACGCCGACCGGCTCGCTGTTCGGCCTCAGTAAGGTCTCGATCAAGTAATGACGGTCGAGTTTTGGAGCATTTCTGTTTCATACGGAGTGACGGAAATGCTCCATCTCTGTGCTTTCATGCAGTTCGCGACGCAGATGCGCTGGTCGCATCTCCCGGAACTGTTCTAGAGGAATTGCAATGGCATATCTGACGCGCCGGCTGATGACATTCCCGCTGATCATGCTGGGCGTGTCCATCTTCGTCTTCGTCGCCATCCGGCTGGTGCCGGGCGATGCGATCACGGCGATGCTCGGGACCAATGCCGGCCTTTTGACGCCGGAGCAGCGGCAGGCGCTTGCCGCCTATTTCGGTATCGACCAGCCCTGGCCCATCCAGTATTGGCATTGGCTGCTCGGCGTATTCCAGGGCAATCTCGGTATCTCGGTCACCTACGGCAAGCCGGTGCTCGATATCATCCTCGAGCGCTTTCCGCTGACGCTCGAGCTTGCATTGCTCTCCATGGTGATCGCGCTCGCCATCGGCATGCCGGCAGGCGTCTTTGCCGCCACGCGAAACGAGAAGCCGTCCGATCTTGCCGTCAGGATCGTCGCCATGATCGGACAGTCGACGCCGAATTTCGTTCTCGGACTTCTGCTGATCTATGCCTTGTCGGCCGGCTTCGGCATATTGCCGATCATGGGGGCGTTCACGCCGATCTGGCAGGATCCGCTCGATAATCTCGGCCAGATGATCCTGCCGGCGCTCACCCTCGGCTTTGCTTTCGCCGCCTCGGTGACACGCGTCGTGCGCTCCGCCATGCTCGATGTCTTGAGCGATGACTATGTCCGAACGGCCCGCAGTCGCGGCGTGCCGGCGCGTGGCGTCATCTGGCGGCATGCCCTGCCGAACGCGTTGATCCCGGTGGTGACCTTGAGCGGCGTCGAATTCGGCTATCTGCTCGGCGGCGCGGTGCTGGTCGAGCAGATCTATGCACTGCCCGGGCTTGGGCGGTTGGTGCTCGATGCGATCCAGCAGCGCGATTATGCCCTGGTGCAAGGCTGCGTGCTGTTCATCGCGTTCAATTTCATGATCGTCAACCTGCTTGTCGACCTCGCCTATGTCGCGCTCGATCCCCGCGTCCGCCTGGGAGAAGGCTGATGCGGATCATCAAGGCCATTTTCGGACATGTCAGCGGCCGGATCGGCGGCGCCATCGTGCTCATCTATATCGCACTTGCCATCCTTGGCTTAATTGGCTTGACGCCGCATGATCCGGTGGCGCGCAATCCGTTGGCCCGCCTGCAATCACCCGGTTCCGTCTACTGGATGGGCACGGACCTGCTTGGGCGCGACGTGGCCAGCCGCTTGATGAACGGCATCGGCGAATCCTTCACGGTCGCCTTCTTTTCCGTTGCCCTTGCAAGCCTGATCGGCACAATGCTCGGGCTGACCGCCGCCTGGTCGGGCAAGCGCTGGGATGGCGTCATCATGCGAACGATGGATGTGCTTCTGGCCTTTCCGGCGATCCTGCTTGCGCTGCTGATCATCGCCGTTGTCGGCCCTGGCACCTGGACCAGCGTTGCCGCGATCGCGATCGTCTATACGCCGATCTTTACCCGTGTCGTGCGCGGCCCGGCCCTTTCGCTGAAGGCGCGCGATTTCGTCGACGCCGCCCGCACCTTCGGCAGCAGCCGGTCCTACATCCTGACACGGCATCTCCTGCTCAATCTCGTCGCCCCCTTGACCGTGCAGGTAACGCTGGCGCTCGCCTGGTCGCTGCTGACCGAGGCGGGCTTGAGCTTTCTCGGCCTGGGAACGCAGCCTCCGGCCTCGTCATTGGGCCTGATGCTGAGCGACAGCCGCAATCTCATGGAGACAGCGCCCTGGCTGCTGATCTTCCCCGGCATTACCATCATGATTTCCATTCTTGGCTTCAACCTGCTTGGCGATGCCCTGCGCGATATCCTGGATCCGAAGATGCGGAGGGCGACGGTATGACGCCGCTTCTTACTGTGTCCGATCTGCGCGTCGGCTTCGGGCGCAATCCCGAAGCCAATCCCATCGTTCGCGGCGTCAGCTTCCATCTTGATGCCGGCGAAACCCTGGCAATCGTCGGCGAGAGTGGTTCCGGCAAGTCGGTAACAGCGCTGTCAATCAATCGCCTCGTCGATTTCGGCGGCGGCCGGATCACCGGCGGCTCGATCCGCCTCAAGCGTGCCGACAACAGCATTCTTGATCTCACCAAGGCCAGCGAAGCGGAACTGACGAAGATCCGCGGCGGCGAGATCGGCATGATCTTCCAGGAGCCGATGACCTCGCTCAATCCCGTTTTGACCATCGGCACGCAGATTGAAGAATCCTTCCGACTGCACCGCGGCCTGACTGGCGGCCAAGCAAAGGCCGCCGCCAAGGATGCCTTGGATCGCGTGCGCATTCCCGATGCCGCGCGGCGGCTGACCTATTGCCCGAACCAGCTTTCCGGCGGCATGCTGCAGCGCGTGATGATCGCCACGGCACTTGCCTGCAATCCGCGCCTGCTGATCGCCGACGAGCCGACGACGGCGCTCGATGTTACCGTGCAGGCGCAGATCATGGCACTGCTCGCCGAATTGAAGCGCGAGACCGGCATGTCGATGATCTTCATCACCCACGACATTGGGCTTGTCGCCGGCATTGCCGACAAGGTGATGGTAATGCAGGCTGGCCAGGCAGTCGAGCAGGGCGAACTGGACCAGGTTCTCGATCATCCCGCCCATCCGTATACCCGTCATCTCCTCCATTCCGTCCCGCATTTTGCCTCGGGACAGGCGGCACGCAGCGATTTTCAACGCGATGAGGCGCAGGCTAAACCGGCTCTGAAAGTGGAGGGCTTAACGGTCCGCTTCCCGGTCAAGGGCAGTTTCCTGCATCGGTCGGCTGGCGCCGTTCATGCGGTCGAAGGCGTCGGTTTCGACCTGATGCCCGGTGAAACGCTGGCGATCGTTGGCGAAAGCGGGTCGGGCAAATCCACCACCGCAAGGGCAATCCTCGGGCTCGTCAAATCGACCCGCGGCGTCTTCACAGCGAATGGTGGCAGAGCCGCTGATCGTACGAGCGCGGTGCAGATGGTCTTCCAGAACCCCTATGCCTCCCTTAATCCGCGCCTTCGCGTCGACAGCATCCTCGCCGAACCGGTGATTGCATCGGGAGCACGGGCTTCTGCAGAAACCCGCGAGCGTATGGTCATGCTGCTGAAGCGCGTGGGCTTGCCGGAAAATGCCCTGGAGCGCTATCCGCACGAATTTTCCGGCGGCCAGCGTCAGCGGCTTTGCATCGCACGCGCCTTGATGCTCAATCCTTCCGTGCTGGTGCTCGACGAAGCGGTTTCGGCGCTTGACGTCTCCGTTCAGGCTCAGGTCCTGAGCCTTTTGATCGAACTGCAGCGCGAATATGGGCTCGCCTATCTGTTCATCTCGCACGATATGGCGGTGGTGGAGCGCATCGCTCATCGCATCGCCGTGATCTATGCCGGGCAGATCGTCGAGATCGGTGACGCCGCCTCGGTCTTGTCCGAGCCCCAGCATTCCTATACCAGGCGGTTGATCGCGGCGGTTCCGACGGTTGCGCGGCGCAAGGAGACATTCACGCTCGACACGCGTCAGGTTCCGTCGCTGGTGCGGCCGCCGGGCTTCGAGCCCACTGCGCCGGAATGGCGCCGCTTTGCACCCGATCATGTCGCTCTGGCGGAAGCCTGAGCAGGGCTGCAAGGAGCCGAGAAGGAAGGGGGAGCATGGAGTTTCAGGAGCGTTTCGACCGGGCCTTTTCGCCGCTCGAACAATCAGTTGCAACGGCTCGCATTCCCGGCGGCGTGCTCGGCATGGTCGATCTCAAAGGGAACCGGCAGGTCCGCGCCATCGGCTCGGCGCAGAAGGTGCCTGATGTCAGGCCGATGCTTGCCGACACCTGGTTCGATCTTGCCTCGCTCACCAAGGTCATTTTCACCACGCCGCGCATTCTCGCCCTTGCCGAGGTCGACACGATCGATCTCGACGCGCCGCTGACCGTGCTTCTGCCTGATCTGCGGCAGTACAGCGCCGAAGCCTGGGAACGGAAGGTGACGTTCCGCCAGTGCCTGGGCCATCAGACGCCCTTCCCGGCGGTCGAGCCGATCTACACCTATGGCCGCGATCCCGAGCTTTTGCGCAGCTTCATTTTGCAGCGCGAATGGCGTGCTGGCCCACCCGTCTATTCCGATATCAACTTCATACTGCTGGGCTTCGCTTTGGAGCGGCTGACCGGACAAACCATTCGTGCCATGGATGCAGGCCCGGGTTTTGCTTTTTCCGCGCCGCCGGAACTCGCGGCTGCGACGGAAGATTGTACCTGGCGCCATCGCGTTCTGTCGGGCGAAGTTCATGACGACAATTGTTCGGCACTACAGGGCGCCGGCCATGCCGGCCTCTTCGGGACGGCGGACGCGATCCTCGATTTCGCAAGAGGGTTGCTGGATGGCAGCGGCGCATCGGCGCGGTCGATCGCCCTGATACGGACGCCGCTCTCAGCCACACGCACGCATGGCTGGGAGCGCCCACATGGCGGTTGGCATGGCGGCACCCTCTGCTCGCCAGGCACCATCGGTCATACGGGCTTCACCGGTACGGCCCTCTGGGTCGATTTCGACAAGGGCAGGGCCTGGACCTTGCTTACCAACCGCATCCACCCGACACGCCACTTCGACAGCGGCATCCTGGCGCTTCGTCAAACCGTGAGTGATCTCGTCAACGCAGCTTAGGAGCCTGATCATGGAACCAATCTGGGCAGTCGGTCTGATGACCGGGACCGTCCTCGACGGCAATATCGATGTCGCCATGCTGAAGACGGATGGCGAGAGCGTCGAGGAATTCGGCCCTTACGTGCTGGCGCCCTATCCCGATTGGATCCGCAGGCTCCTGGAAGAGACCCTGGCGCAGGCGCGCGTCTGGAATTTCGAAGGACCGGAGCCGGCAATCTTCAAGCAAGCCGAGGAGGCCCTCACGCGCGCCCAGTCGGAGGCAGTGAGGGAACTGGTCGAAAATAACGGCATGACGATGGCTGACATCGGCGTCGTCGGCTTCCATGGCCAGACCGTGCTTCATCGCGCGCCACAGAAGGGTCGGCTGGGGCAGACGCGGCAGCTGGGGGATGGCGAGCTGATGTGTTCCATCCTCGGCACCAAGGTCGCCTATGATTTCCGCTCGGCCGACATGCGCGCCGGTGGGCAAGGCGCGCCGCTTGCCGCCGCCTATCATACCGCCCTGCTGCGCGGTGCGGGGGCAGCGGGCGAAGTGGCCATTCTCAATCTTGGCGGCGTTGCCAACATCACCTGGTGGGATGGCGAGGGCAATTTCGTTGCCTTCGATACCGGCCCGGCCAACGCGCCGCTGAACGACTTCATCAAGTTCCATGGCCTCGGCGAAATGGACCGTGACGGCGCGCTTGGACGTGCCGGCACGGTCGATGAGGCGCGGCTCGAACGATTGTTGCAGCACCCCTATATGACCGCACCCTATCCGAAGTCGCTCGATCGGTTCGACTTTGGTGCCGCCATGGCGGATGGCCTTGGGCCGGAAGACGGTGCCGCCACACTTTCGGCCTTCACCGCGAGTGCCGTCGGCAAGGCGCTGGATCTCCTTCCTCGCAGGCCCACTAAGGTCGTCGTCAGCGGCGGCGGCCGGCATAATCCGACGATCATGTCGATGCTGAAGAGTCGGGCTAGCGTCGAGCCGATCTTTGCCGAAGATCTCGGCTGGCGTGGCGATGCGGTGGAGGCGGAGTGCTTTGCGTTTCTGGCCGTACGTGTGCTGCGCGGTCTGCCGATCAGCTTTCCCGGCACGACAGGCGTGCCGGCGCCGATGCGCGGCGGCCGCCTCGCGCAATAGCCGCCGGCAAACAATCGCCGTCGCGTCAGAGGTTTTCGCTGCCGCTCTTCGATGCTATGAAGAGGCCGCGAATTTGCGATCGGTTGACCTCGGACGGATATCGCTTAGATGGCAGGCAGGCAGTATCGGGCAGGCTTCGTCAGCATCGTCGTCGCTTTTGCGATCGCATTTGCCATGGGTGTCTTTGCTTTTAGCCCCGCAGCCGCGCAATCGGAATGGCGCGCTGCGCCGCCTTCCTGCGTCTCCGGCCCGCTGACGACGGAGACGGGCCAAACGCTTTGCCTGCGCAAGGATAGCTACAATCGCGATCTGTGCACGGCCATCGAGTATTTTTCTCATGCCAACCATCTGCCGCCGGATTATCTGGCGCGGCTGGTCTGGCGCGAAAGCCTGTTTCGCTCCGATGCCGTCAGTCCCAAAGGCGCGCGCGGCATCGCGCAATTCATGCCGGGAACGGCAAAGCTGCGTGGCGTGCGCGACAGCTATGATGCGCTCGAAGCACTCGGCAAGGCTGCGACCTACCTCGATGAGTTGCGCGACCGCTTCGGCAATCTTGGTCTCGCCGCCGCCGCCTACAATGCCGGTGAGGCGGGTCTCGCCAATTTCCTGAATTCCGGCGGGCTTCCCTATGAGACGCGCAACTATGTGAGCGCGATCACCGCTCATAGCGTCGAGGAATGGCGCGACGATCCGCCCGATATCGCAGCCCCGGTGCTGGATAAGAGCAAGCCGTTTGTCGATTCCTGCGTCGCGCTTGCCCAGAGCCGACGCCTGAAGCCGACGCCCTTGGAGCAGGAGCGGCCCTGGGCGCCCTGGGGTGCGCAGCTCGCCGAGCATTTTCAGCTGGATGCCGCTCGGCGCCTGTTTATAGCGAATATCCGCAAGCTGCCTTCGCCGTTGAACGTCGAAAAGCCATTGATCGTGCGTCAGCGCAATGCCGATTTCGGCCGTCGGGTCCGCTATGCGGCGCGCATAGGGCGGGAAACGCGGGAGGAGGCGGATGCCGTTTGCACTCAGATCCGGCAGCAAGGCGGCTCCTGCCTGGTCTTCAGGAACTAGCGTTTTGCATCGGTTCATCACCTGCGGCGATTGTTCGATCCACTGCCGCTTGATTGTGCTTTACTCCCTGATGTCACATGCTTATTTCTTGTAAGCCCGGTCTTTGGGAGGAAGCCGTCTGGGCAGCCAAAGGAGCGTATGATGGCGCAGAAGCGTGAAGTCCCCGGTATTCGTCCCTACAATAGCCCCGCAGGCGGTTGGGGCGCTTTGAAGGCAACTGCCAAGGCGGTTCGCGACCAGATGGATGTCACCGAGGCGCCGGGCCTTCTCCTGCGCACCAACAAGCCCACAGGTTTCGATTGCCCCGGCTGCGCCTGGCCCGACAAGGAACACACGTCCACCTTCCAATTCTGCGAAAACGGCGCCAAGGCCGTTACCTGGGAAGCGACGAACAAGCGCGTGACGCCCGAATTCTTTGCTCAGCATACCGTTAGCGAGCTTTTGACCTGGAGCGATTATGAGCTGGAAAATTTCGGCCGGTTGACCCATCCGATGGTCTACGACCGGGCATCCGACACCTACCAGCCGATCGCCTGGGAGGACGCCTTTGCCCGTATCGGCGAGGTCATGCGCAGCCAGCCCGATCCGGATATGGTCGAGTTCTATACGTCGGGCCGCGCCTCCAACGAAGCGGCTTTCCTCTTCCAAATCTTCGCGCGCGAATACGGCACCAACAATTTCCCCGATTGCTCGAATATGTGCCACGAGGCAACCAGCGTCGGTCTGCCGCAATCGATCGGCATCGGCAAGGGCACGGTCTCGCTCGATGACTTCGACAAATGCGATCTGATCATTTCGATGGGGCACAATCCCGGCACCAATCATCCCCGCATGATGGGCACACTGCATGAATGCTCGCGCCGCGGTGTGCCAATCATTGTCTTCAACCCGCTGAAGGAGCGGGCACTGGAGCGCTTTGCCGATCCGCAGGACCCAATCGAGATGGGAACCTTCGGCTCGACCCGGATTGCCTCCTCCTATTATCAGGTCAAGATCGGCGGCGATGCCGCCGCACTCAAGGGGATCATGAAAGCGGTTCTGGCGCTGGCCGAAGCCTCGGAAGATGTTCTCGATCATGCTTTCATAGCGGAGCATACCATCGGCTTCGATGCGCTCGTTGCCGACATCAACCAGACGGAATGGGCTGACATCGAGCGGGTTTCAGGCCTTGCCCGCGCCGACCTAGAGCGGGTTGCGGCTGCTTACGCCAAATCCAAGGCGACGATCGTCGCCTATGGCATGGGTATCACCCAGCACGCCAAGGGAACGGCGAATGTGCAGCAGATTGCCAATCTGCTGCTCTTGCGCGGCAATTTCGGTAAGCCGGGCGCCGGCATCTGCCCGTTGCGCGGACATTCCAATGTGCAGGGCAACCGCACCGTCGGAATTACCGAAAAGCCGAATGCCGCGCTGATCGAGGGCATCGAGCGCGCCTTCGGTTTTAAATCGCCGGCGCATCATGGTCACGATGCCGTTGCCGCCATGCAGGCAATGGCCGAGGGGCGCTCCAAGGTGCTCATCTGCCTTGGCGGCAATTTCTCGATCGCGCTTCCTGATCCGGACCTATGTGCCGAAGCTATGCGCAAGCTCGATCTTGCCGTTCACATGAACACCAAGCTCAATCGTTCCAATCTCCTGATCGGCAGGGAATCCTTCCTGTTCCCCGTACTTGGCCGTACCGAACAGGACGTTCAGGCGACCGGCGCACAATCCGTGACCATCGAGGATTCGATGTCAATGGTGCATGCCTCGCGCGGCCGGCTGAGACCGGCCTCCGACCAGCTGCGCTCGGAGCCCGCCATCGTTGCCGCGATGGCGCATGCGACCCTGCCTGATAGCAAGGTCGCGTGGATGGAGCTCATCACCGACTACGATCTGATCCGCGACAAGATCGAAGTGGTCTATCCGGACTTTGCCGATTACAACGAGCGTATCCGCGTGCCGGGTGGCTTCCGCCTGCCGCTTGGGCCGACGGAACGCATCTGGAAGACGCCTTCCGGCAAGGCGGAGTTCAAGCTGTTTTTCGGCCTCAACGAAGACATCTCGCTTTCGGACGGGACTATCCTCAAGCTCGCCACCATCCGCAGCCACGATCAGTACAATACGACGATCTATGGCCTCGACGACCGCTATCGCGGCGTCTTCGGTCGCCGTGATGTGCTGTTCATGAACGACAGGGATCTGAAAGCAAAGGGGCTGGAGCACGGCGATCTCGTCGAGATCGAGACCGCCCTTCCATCCGGCGCCAAGCGATTGCTGAAGCTGACCGCGATCTCCTACGATATTTCAGAGGGTTCAGTTGCGGCCTATTACCCGGAGGCAAATTGCCTGATCCCGATCGATTATCAGGACAAGGAAAGCGGCACGCCATCCTACAAGTCCGTTCCAGTGCGGGTCAGCAAAGTGGCTTAATACGCAGCCGATAGGAGACAAATATGGCTGAACCGCAATTGTCCGTTCGGAGTGCCAAGGCGCGAGACCTCGCGCATCGGCTTGCCCGACGCGAAAATCGCACGATCGCCGATATCGTCGAACGGGCCCTTGAGGCCTATGAGATTAAAGAGACTGGTCGCGAACCCGCATCGTCCTTCTATGCTCGGATGGCGATGAGCGACGATGACGATATCGACCTTGAAGTGGTCATTCGCGAGCGTCAATGCGATCGCGATTGCTAACGCAGCCGTCCCCCTTGCTTGTCGAAATAGCGCCGGCGCTCGGGCGGGCAATACAGGTGGAGCGTGTCGCCGCGCTCGATCTCCGGCCCGTCGCGATATTCGGCGATAACGGATTGACCGTCCTCCGTCTGGCAGTAGAGATAGCGGGTGCCGCCCAGGTATTCGGTGACGTCGACCGTGACCCGCAAGGCGTCGTCCGCACCCGAAGCGACGACGAAATGTTCGGGCCGCATGCCGAGGAGGATCTTTTCGTCGGGTGCAGGTCTATGCTGTGTTAGGTCGACCTTGATGCTGCCATTGCCGACCTTTGCCATCCCATTATCAGACCATGCCGCTTCGATCATGTTCATCCTTGGTGAGCCTATGAAGCCTGCCACGAAACTGTTGGCGGGATCTTCATAGATCTCGCGCGGGCTGCCCACCTGCTCGATCCGACCATCCCTCAGCACGACGATCCTGTCGGCAAGCGTCATGGCCTCGGTCTGGTCGTGGGTGACATAGATCATCGTATTGCCGAGCTCGCGATGCAGCCGGGCAATTTCGATGCGCATGGAGACGCGAAGTTCCGCGTCGAGGTTGGAGAGCGGCTCGTCGAAGAGAAAGACATCCGGCTCGCGAACGATGGCGCGGCCGATGGCGACGCGCTGGCGCTGGCCGCCGGAAAGCTGTCCCGGCCGGCGGTCGAGCAGATGGTCGATCTTGAGGATCGCGGCGGCGGAGCGCACGCGTCTTTCGATTTCGGATGCGTCGGTTCGGGCCATTTTCAGCCCGAAACCGAGATTGTCGCGCACGCTCATATGCGGATAGAGCGCATAGGACTGGAAGACCATGGCGATGCCGCGCTCGGATGGGTCGAGGTCGGTGACATCACGGCCCTTGATGGCGATTTCTCCGTCGGTGACTTCCTCCAGCCCGGCAATCATGCGCAGCAGCGTGGACTTGCCGCAGCCGGACGGGCCAACGAAGACGACGAAGGCCCCTTCCGGTATGTCGAGGTCGATGCCGTGGATGACCGCGAGCCCGCCGAAGCTTTTACGGACGCCGGTCAGGCGCATGCCGTTCTTCGTCATGTCAGGCTCCGCGCTGTATCTGATCGGCGCGGATCCAGACAAGCATCTCGCCGGGCTCGCGATTGTCCCAGAGATGATAGGGGACGAAACGCGCGGTGGAGACGCTGCTTTTCGGTGGTGCCGTCCGGTAGAGGTGAGAGCCCCAATCAGCCTCATCGCGCGTCACCGAAACATCGAGCGCCACAGCCCCGTCCAATGCGGCAATTTCAGCCGTCTTGGCGGAGGCCGGATTGCTGGAAAGCGAAATGCCGTTGAGGTCGTGGCCGTTGTCCGTCGTCTCGACGCAATAGACGAGCGGGCCGCGCATCAGGGCAGCGCGTCCGGCGTCCTGGCGGACTTTCGGATTGGCAAACAGCGCACGCGGGATGAGCGGGAGGGCAAGGTCGACACGATCGCCAGCCTGCCACTCCCGCTCGATGCGGGCATAACCATCGACGGTGACCGTTGCCAGATCGACCGGCGCGCCATTGACTGCAAGCGTGGCGCCTTCTGCCCATTCGGGAATGCGCAGCGAAAGCACAAATTTGGCCGCGCGATCGGGGTTGATCTCGAAGCGGATTGCGCCATCCCAGGGATAGCGCGTCGTCTGGGAAAGCTGCACGGTCGCGCCGCCGGCGAGCGGTACGCGCGCCTTGCTCTCGCCGTAGAGATGGACAGCGATCTCGTTGTCGGCCGCCGCATACATATAGGAGCCGACAGAGGCGAGCAGGCGCGCGATGTTCGGCGGGCAGCAGGGGCAATGGTGCCAAGTCCAGCGATGATGCTTGCCGGCGCTTTCCAACGGGTTTTCGTAGAAGAAGGTCTTGCCGTCCTGCGACAGACCCGCCATCGCGCCATTATAGAGCGCCACTTCCATGATGTCGGCATAGCGGCGGTTCGGGCCGCGGCCGAGCATGCGGTTGGCCCAGAAGACCAGGCCGACGGAAGCGCAGGTCTCGGCGTAGGCGCTTTCGTTCGGCAGGTCGTAATAGTCGGTAAAGCCCTCATTGGAGGCAGCCGGCCCGATGCCACCGGTCACATACATCTGCTTGGTGGTCAGGTCGTCCCAAAGCGTCTCGAGTGCCGCCGTCAGCGTGTCGTCATTATATTCCGTGGCGATATCGGCCATGCCGGAATAGAGGTACATGGCGCGCACCGCGTGCCCCACGACTTTTGTCTGTTCACGCACCGGCAGGTGCGACTGGCTGTATTCATAGGTCTTCTGCACGAAGTTCTTCGGATCGCGGCCGTCGCGAAGCGCTTCCTCGGTGAAGAAATGTGGCTCCCGGCCGCGCTCGTCGATGAAGTATTTCGCGAGATCGAGATATTTCTTCTCGCCGGTGACGCGGCCGAGCTTGACGAGGGCGAGCTCCACCTCCTCATGGCCGCAATAGCCACGCAGCTGGCCTTCGCCATGGCCGAAGACGGTGATCATGTAATCGGCAAAGCGGCTCATGATGTCGAGCAGCTTGCGCTTGCCCGTCGCCTGATAATAGGCGACGGCCGCCTCGATCAGATGGCCGGCGCAATAAAGTTCGTGATGATCGCGGAGGTTGGTCCAGTGACGGCCGGGCTGGACGCGCTGGAACCAGGCATTTAGATAGCCGTCCTCCTGCTGCAGCTTTTCATACATGTCGATGATGGCGTCTGCCCGCGCCTCCAACTCCGGGTTGGGACGACGATAGAGCGAATAGGCGATGGTTTCGATCGACTTGCCGAGGTCGCTATCCCAGAACATTTGCGTGGAGCCTGACCATGTCTGCAACGGAATGACGATGCCGGGGCTTGGCTGGCTGATATCGATCGCCTGGATCATGCCCGCCTCGACGCAGCGGTCGAGGAGGGTTGCCGCGGTGGAGTTGCAGATGGCATCCTGGCGGGCGCCGAACAGGCCCGCGAGCTCGACATTCGGAACGGGCAGGGGGCGGAACTGGCGACTTTTTCTGTCAGACATAGCTTTGATCCATTGTTCGAAGGGTTATTTCACCGCGCCGGCCATCAGCCCGCGCATGTAGTAGCGTTGCAGAAGCAGGAAGACGATGACGCAGGGGATGGTCATGACGGCGATGCCGGCCTGGACGGCACCCCAGTTGACGGCGCCGAGACGGCCCGTCCTGACGGCGATCATCAGCACCGGCAGCGTGAACTTCTCGTTGCTCGACAAGAGCACCAATGCCGCCAGGAACTCGTTCCAGGCATTGAGAAAGGCGAAGATCGCAACGGTCGCGACACCCGGCAGCACCAAGGGGAAGAGAACGCGGAACAGCAGTTTCAGATCGCGCGCACCGTCGATGCGCGCCGCCTCTTCGATTTCCTTCGGCACCGCGTCGAAGGCGTTGCGCATCATGAAGACCGAGAAGGGAAGCTGCAGCGTCACATAGACGAGCGTCAGGCCGATCAGCGAATTGTTGAGACCGAGCCTTGCCAAGATAATGAAGAGCGGTGTCAGGATCGACTGGAATGGGATCATCAGCGTCGCGATGATCAGGATGAAGAGCGCGCCCTTGAAGGGAAAATGATAGCGCGAGAAGCCGTAGCCGGCGAGCAGGCTGACGATGACGGTCAACAGCACGGTGCCGACCGAGACGAAGAGCGAGTTCAGCGTGTGCTGGATGACGCCGGCGCCGAAGCCATCGAGCGAGCGGTAGGCGTCGAAGCTGAAGCCGGTCGTCGGCCATGGCGGCAGCGGCGGCAGGCTGGCCTCGGTTCCATGCCGGAATGACGACAGCAATGCAATCGCGAAAGGGGCGAAGAAGAAGATGACGATGACGACGCCGATGCCGTGATAGCCGATGCCATCTAAGAGCTTGCGCCGCGCACGACGCTCTTTTGCGGTGGTCATGGCCGGTCCTCCCCGACGCGCAGCAGCCAGAGCTGGACGATGCTGATCAGCACCAGGATGACGAGGAGGGCGATCGAAAGTGCTGCGCCATAGCCGAGATTGAAGGATACGAAGGATTGGTTGAAGATATAGTAGACCACCGAGATCATCCGGTTCTGCGGTCCGCCTGATGTCATGATGTAGAACTGGTCGAAGGCGAGCACCGAGCCGGTGATGGAGATGATCAGCGCGAGCGCGATCGTGCGGCGCATCAGCGGCAGGGTCAGATGCCGGAAGCGCTGCCAGCGCTTGGCGCCGTCGATCCGGGCGGCCTCGGTCAGCTCCGAAGGAATTGCCTGCAGGCCGGTGAGCAGAATGATCATGGTGAAGCCGGCGATCTTCCAGACTACCATGACGATGACGGTCGCGAAGGCCATATCGAAATCGGCAAGCAGGTTCGGCCGCTTGTCGACGAGGCCAAGCGCCTGCGCGACCGGCGCAAAGAAGCCGGCGTCGACATTGGCGAGCCAGACCCAGAGCAGCGAGGCCGTCGCAAGCCCGACGACGACGGGAAGGAAGATGATCGTTCGGTAAAAGCCGACGAACGGCCGGTGCTTTTCGACGAAGAAGGCGAGCGGGAAGGCGACGGCGAAGATCGCAATGGTCACGATGACGGTATAATAGGCGGTGAAGCGCAGCGCCGCCATGAAGCGCACGTCCGAGACCATGCGGATATAGTTGCCGAAGCCGATCCAGCGGGGATTGCCGAGCAGCGGCCAGTTGTGGAAGCTCATCCAGATAGTGAAGATCACCGGCAGAACGAAGAAGACGATGACGAGCGCCATGGCCGGCGCGATGTAGACAAACCCGTGCCAGCTGGCACGTCTTTGACGTTTTCGACGACGCGCGGTTGCGATAACTCCAGGGCCAGCCATGGAATGCTCCCGATATTGCGATGGAGGGACCGGGAAGCCTTGAGGCTCCCCGGCGTTCGCGGATTGATTATTGTTGTGCGTTGTCGATGATCGACTGCATTTCCGACTGGGCATTGGAGAAAGCGCCATCGACATCGCTTCCGAAGATGGCCGCGTTGGTGAAGCCTGCCCAAGGGCCGTTGGCGCTGTTGATCAGGTCGTTGAACTGCAGCGTATAGGGTGTCTTGGCGACGGCGATCGCCTTCAGCCCGACCTGCATGCGCGGATCGAGGCCCTGAAGCACTTGATCGGCGATATCGCCCCGTGTTGGCAGGCTGCCGTATTTCGCCATGATCTTCTGTCCCTCGAGCGAATAGGTGTATTCGAGGAACTTCTTCACGGCATCGAGCTTCTTCGTGCCCTTGGAGATGACGAAATTGTCGCCGCCGGCAAAGGAAGACGGTTTGCCGTCAACGCCGGGGATCAACGTCACGCCGAAATGGATATCGGGATACTGCGTGATCAGCGTGCCGATCGAGAAGGCGCCTATGCTCTGCTGGCCGATCTTGCCGTTGCTGATGCTGAGGAAATTGGCGCCTGTGTCGCTTGCGGCCCCTGCCGGCACCAGATCCTTCTTGACCATGTCGCGGTAGAAGCCGACGGCCTTGCGCATTTGCGGCGTGTCGAGGGTCGCCGTCTTGCCGTCCGCCGAGAGAATATCGGCGCCGGCGCCCCATGCGAGCGGCGTGAAAGTGAAGATCATGCAGCCGCCGCAGCCGCCGCCGGAGAAATAGAAGCCGTAGGTATCGCCGCCAAGCGCGCGGATCTTTTCGGCATTCTGCTCGATCTCTTCCCATGTGGCCGGGGCCTTTTCAGGATCGAGGCCGGCCTTCTGGTAGAGATCCTTGTTCCAGGCAAAGACCGAGGTCTCGACCGAGAGCGGCAGGCCATAGATATGTCCGTCATAGGTGCCGAGCTTCACATGCGAAGGCGACAGGGAATTGAAATAGGGCAGGCTCTTGGCCCAGTCGGTCAGATCCTCCAGCTGACCGGCCGCGGCAAAGGCGGGCGTATAGATGAGGTCCATCGACAAGGCGTCTGGCGCCTGCCCGCCGGCAATGGCCGTCGCATATTTCTGCACGAGTTCGGAAAAGGGTACTTCCGTCAGCGTGACCTTGTCGTCATGGCCGGCATTATAGGCCTCGACGACTTTCTTGAAGGAATCGCCAATGCCGCTTCGAACCCACATGGAGATGTTTTCGGCAGATGCACCGGATGCAAGCACTAAGGATATAAGGCCGGTTGCGGCCAGAAATCGCTTCATCATCTTCTCCTCCCATGGGGCTACTCCCGTCAGCCCCTTTTCATTCAATCAACGACCGGGGCCTCCCCCGCACGATTGCCGCACGATAAGCTCGCACGGCAAAGTTCTGATGCCAGGTTCGACGTCGCGCCCCTCAGCAAGAGCAAGAACCGTCAACCCGGCCTCGCGGCCAAGGGCCTTGAGATTCATATCGACCGTCGTCAGCGGCGGCCGGGTCTGAGCCGCGACGATCTCCCAATTGTCGAAGCCGACCACCGAAACATCCTCCGGCACCCGCACGCCGCGCTCGCGAAGCGCATCGACGACCGCGCGGGCGATCTGGTCGTTGCCGCAGAAGATCGCGTCCGGCTTTGCCGCGGCCGAGCCCCATAATTGCGCCACGGCGTCGTGGCCCCAGGCCTCGGACCATGTGCCGTACATGACCGGCAGCTCGTCGCCGGTGAGATCGCGATAGGCTCTGGCGCGCTCACGCACGGAAACAAAGCTGTCCGGGCCGGTCACATGGGCGATCCGCCGCCGGCCGAGCCCCTGCAACCATTCGACAGCAAGGGCGGCCCCCTGATAGTCGTCGGCGCAGAACGTGACGCTTCCCGGCGCGCCCTCGGTAAATGCGTAGATGACCGGGACCGGCAGATTGGAGAGATCGACAGGCAGGCGGCGGTCGATCCGCTTTCCCGAGGCGATGATGCCATCCACATGCTTGTCCAACATCGCGTCCACATGAACCTTTCCAAGTGCGGGGTCGTCCTCGATCGTGCAAAGGAAGACAGAGACGCCGTGATCGACGAGTGCCTCGGTGATGCCGGCCATGACCGGCAGCGTGAAGCGACCATATGTATCATTGGTCAGAAGACCGATCGTGAAGGTGCGATTGCTCAGCAACCCCTTGGCGAGCGCATTCGGACGAAAGCCGATTTCGGTCGCGGCGCGCTTGACCCTCTGCCTGGTTTCCTCGCCCATGCGGCCGGTATTGTTCAAGGCCTTGGATGCCGTTGAGATGCTTACGCCCGCAGCCGCCGCAACATCGTGGATGGTTGCGCGGCCGCTTTTCGCACGCTGATTTTCCAGATGTCTTCTCCCATTTGAATTTTCTTGAGAAAAGCTTTTCTCAACGCAAGAGTCAATATGAGAAAAGCTTTTCTCAGAAATTTTTGGGTGAAAGAGAAAAGGCCGCAGGAAGCAGGGTGCATGGACCATGTTGAAACGCGTGTTGAGCACCAGACCGATGGTTGGGTCCGAGACTTGAGCAGGGCGTGGTCTTTCACCACCCGCCCTCGTGGTTCGAGGCTTCGGCCCCTTCGACAGGCTCAGGAGCCTGCGCACCTCACCATGAGCAACCATTAGTTCAAGCGGTCCATGGGCTATTTCTGGCAAGAACGGTGTTGACGTAGATCACGAGTTTTCTGGC
>NZ_JBNDIC010000034.1:0-73588 GCF_056755475.1 Rhizobium sp. KNZ2-6A
AACGCGTCGTTCAGACGCTGTGCAAGAACTTCAACGAGTCCCAGAAGGATTATGAAGTCTCTTGCGTCAGCCAGGGCAATTACGATGCCGCGCTGCAGAACACCATTGCCGCCTTCCGCGCCGGCAAGCAGCCGACGATCGTCCAGGTCTATGACGTCGGCACCGCCACCATGATGCTTTCGGGTGCCTACTACCCGGTCAGCAAGCTGATGTCCGAAAACGGCTACAAGGTTAAGTGGGACGACTATTTCCCGGGTATCGCCCGCTACTACGCCACCTCCAAGGGCGAACTGCTCTCCTTCCCGTTCAACTCTTCGACCGCCCTGCTCTACTGGAATAAGGACGCGTTTTCCAAGATCGGCAAGACCGCCGCTCCGAAGACCTGGGAAGAAGCCGCCGAAGACATGAAGGCGCTGAAGGGCGCTGGCTATGATTGCCCAATGGCGATCAACATCTCCGGCAATGAAAGCTGGCAGTTGATGGAGCAGTTCTCTGCCATCCACGACCAGCCGGTTGCCACGAAGAACAACGGCTATGACGGCCTCGATGCCCGTCTGACACTCAACAAGACCAAGTTCGTCAAGTACGTCACGGATCTCAAGGGCTGGTATGACCAGGGCCTCATCAAGATCAAGTCCAAGGACCTCGGCCAGGACATGGTTCAGGCCTTCGCTTCCGGCGATTGCCAGATGATCATGACCTCGGTCGGCGATCACGGTACGGTCGGCAAGACGCAGAAGGCCGGCATGAACTGGGATGTCGCAGAACTTCCGGTCTACGCCGGTACCGAGCGCAAGAATTCGCTCGTCGGCGGCGCGTCGCTCTGGGTTCTCTCCGGCAAGTCGGCTGACGAATATAAGGGTGCGGCAGCGTTCCTCGACTTCATCGGCAAGCCCGAAACCGCTCTGTTCTGGTCCACCAATACCGGCTACATCCCGGTCAGGAAGTCCGGCTTCGACTTCATGAAGTCCTCCGGCTTCTACGACAAGGCCCCCTATAAGGGCCGCGAAGTCGCCATCGCCAGCCTGACCGCTTCCGAGCCGACCGCGATCACCCGCGGTGTCCGTCTCGGTAACTTCACGCAGATCCGCGCCGAGTTCGGCAACCAGATGCAGGCCATCTTCGCCAACAAGGTCAGCGTCCAGGAAGGCATCGACAATCTGGTCAAGAACGGCAACGCCGTCCTCGACCGCTTCGAAGCCACCTACAAGGGCAAGCAACTGCCGTAAGCAGCGCGAGCTCACGACAGACAGCGTCCGCCGGGATTTCCCGGCGGACGTTCGTTATGAGAGCAAGCGTGGCATCGGGAATACCAAGCCGGAAGAGACAATGGAAAAGCGTATAACTTTCAGCAAATGGAGCGTCGGCATCCTGTTCGCAGTGCCTCAGCTGCTCCTCATCTTCACCTTTTTCTATTGGCCGGCCGGTCAGGCGGTCTTCTGGTCGCTGACGCTGCAGCAGCCTTGGGGCGGCGGCAACATCTGGGTTGGGCTCGACAATTTCAAATCCATCCTCGCCAACACAGATTACTGGAACTCGGTCACGATCAGCATCACGTTCGCGGCGATCAGTACCAGTATTGCAATGGTGGCTGCGCTGATCCTCGCGGCCCTGACCGATCGGCAGCTGCGCGGTTCAAAATTCTACAGCGTCGTGCTCATCTGGCCCTATGGTATCGCCGCGCCCGCGTCTGCGATGGCCTTCCGCTTCATACTGGCACCTGAAGCCGGTTTCATGTCCATCGTCAATCACTATTGGCCGGGATTTTGGGACCCGGGCCTCGACGGCAACGCCGCCATGGCCTCGATCATCGCCGCCTTTTCGTGGAAATATATCGGCTATAGTTTCATCTTCTTCCTTGCCGCCTTCCAGGCCATTCCGCGCTCGCTGATCGAGGCCGCCGCCATGGACGGTTCGGGCGTGCTTCGCCGCTTCTGGGACATCCAGTTCCCGTTGATCACGCCGACGATCTTCTTCCTGCTGGTCATCAACATCACCGAAAGCTTCCAGGATTCATTCGGCATCGTCGACATCATGACATCAGGCGGTCCGCACAACTCGACCAATCTCATGGTCTACAAAATCTATTCCGATGGTTTCAAAGGCCTCGACTTCTCCGGCGCGGCAGCGCAGAGCATCATTCTGATGCTGCTGATCATCGTGCTTACCGTCTTCCAGTTCCGCTTCATCGAGAAGCGCGTGCATTACCGTTGAGGCTGCCATGGTCGAGCGCACACCCATTCTCAATTTCTTCACCCATCTGATCCTGTTCATTGGCTTCATAATGGCAGTGGGACCGATAGCCATCGTCGCCATCGCCGCATCCCACAACATCGCCGACGTCAACAAGGTGCCGATGTCGCTGATTCCCGGCTCGGACTTCTGGGTCAACATGAAGACAGCCTGGACGACAGCCAATCTCGGCCCCAAGCTCCTGAACAGCCTGATCTTTGCGGGAGGTGTGGCGGTAGGAAAGGTGATGATTTCGGCGATCACCGCCTTCTCACTCGTCTATTTCCGTTATCCGGGCCGCCACTTCATCTTCTGGCTGATCTTCATAACGCTGATGCTGCCGCTCGAAGTGCGTATCGTGCCGACCTATGCAGTCATAGCGAACGTGCTGTCGCCCTATCAGGGACTTCTCGACATCACCGGCATCAGCTGGCTCATCGAGAAACTGACAGGCGTTCAGGTGTCGCTGGATTTCGGGCTGCTTAACTCCTCCCTCGGCCTGATTCTGCCGCTGATCGCGACCGCGACGGGCACTTTCCTCTATCGTCAGTTCTTCCTGACGATACCGGACGAGCTGACCGAGGCCGCGCGCATGGACGGCGCCGGAGCGCTGCGCTTCTTCATCGACATTCTGATACCGCTGTCGCGTACCAACATGGCGGCGCTCGGCACCATCATGTTCCTCTGGGCCTGGAACCAATATCTGTGGCCACTGCTCGTCACCACCGAGCCGTCGCATGCGACGGCGGTAACAGAGCTCAAGCAGCTCATCCCGAACATCGGCGGTCTTCCGGAATGGCATATCGCCATGGCCGGCACGCTCATCGTCATGCTGCCGCCGCTGCTCGTCGTCGTGCTGATGCAGCGCTGGTTCGTTCGCGGCCTGATCGCCACCGAGAAATAAGCGCACTATCCGCCGCACTCTGCTTGGGGTGCGGCCTTGGCGAGCCAGACCCTTATCCCCGTTCGCGGGGGAGAAGGAGCCTTCTACGGCGGCACAAATAAAAAACCCGGAAGTCGGGAAAGACTTCCGGGCGCACCTACTGAAAAGTCATGTTTGAAATCAGCTTGCCAGCACCTTGAGCGGCGTGACGGAGGCGACGGCGTCCAGCCGAAGGCCGGTATCCTGGGCGAAGAGATGCGTGTGCTGCTGCGGCAGCTCCAGCGCGACCGACTGGCCGGTCTGACCGGTCGTGTGATCGGCGACGGCGACGGCAAAGCTCGAACCGTTGATATCGCAATGGATGACGCGGCCGGCGCCGAGTTCTTCGACGAAATCGACCGTTGCCGGAATAGCACCCGGCGTGCCTGCGGGGACGAGGCGCGCATGCTCGGGACGGACACCGAGGGCGACCGGCTGGCCAGTGTGGCGCTTGCCGATATTGGCGTCGATGGCGATCGGAATGCCGTCGAAGATGAATTGTTCGCCATTGGCCGCGAAGGTGCCTTCCAGGAAGTTCATCGCCGGCGAGCCGATGAAGGAGCCGACGAACCGGGTACGCGGCGTGTTGTAGACCTCGAGCGGCGTGCCGACCTGCTCGACATTGCCCTTGTACATGACGACGAGCTTGTCGGCGAGCGTCATGGCCTCGACCTGATCGTGCGTCACGAAGACCGACGTCGCCGACAGGCGCTTGTGCAGGCGGCGGATTTCGACGCGCATCTGCACGCGCAGCTTGGCATCCAGGTTGGAGAGCGGTTCGTCGAAAAGGAAGACTTTCGGCTCGCGGATGATGGCGCGGCCCATGGCGACGCGCTGGCGCTGCCCCCCGGAGAGCTCGGCCGGCTTGCGGGTGAGGAAATCTTCGAGGCCGACGATCCTGGCGGTTTCCTTGATGCGGCGATCGCGTTCGGCGCGAGGCACACCGGCGACCTTCAGCGCGTAGCCCATGTTGGCGGCGACGTCCATGTGCGGATAGAGGGCATAATTCTGGAAGACCATGGCGCAGCCGCGCTCGCGCGGCTCGAGCTGATTGACCACCTTGCCGTCGATGACGATCTCGCCCGAGGAAATATCCTCGAGGCCGGCGATCATTCGCAGCAGCGTGGACTTGCCGCAGCCGGAAGGTCCGAGGATGACGACGAACTCGCCCGATCGGAAATTCAGATCGACGCTATGGACGACCTGATTGCGTCCATAGGCCTTGCGAACTTGTTCGATCCGGATTTCCGCCATGTTAATCTTCCCCGCCTGTCAATTCTGGGCCGTCAATCGGGTCGACTGCTAGCGAATTTGCATTACAGAACAGTGACAAGCATCCCTTATATCACAAACCGCATCCAGATTTCCTCACGAGAGCTGCGAGTGCGATTTCGCGATGAAACGCGCATGAGTGGAACCATTTTGCGACAGACATCGTATGCTGGTTCCGGCACCGACAAATCAGATGCCGACGCGTCCCCGAAAAAGGATGGATAGGCGCTATTCCGCCGGATGCGGGGTCACGCGCGGACCGGCGGACCTCCCCTTATGGTCGATGCCGAGAAAATATCTCAGCACCCGGAAATAGAGGCTATAGGGCAAAAACTTCAAAAGCTTTGCCCGGAAAACCAGGCTCTTCGGGAAGCAGATGTCGAAGACCGATGATTTCAATCCGGCTGATATCGCGTCGGCCGCCTGCTGCGCCGACACTATGTCGGGCATTTCGAACTTGTTATTTGCCGTCAACGGCGTATCGACGTAGCCGGGGGTGACGAGCTGGATACGGATGCCCATGCGATCGAGCTCGAAATTCAAGCTTTCGGCCATGTTGATGAGCGCGGCCTTGCTGGCTCCATAGGCAGCGCCTCCGGGCAGGCCGCCATAGCCAGCGACGGAAGACACGAGGGCGATCTGGCCATACCCCCTGGCACGCATATGCCGGACCGCCGGAACGAGGCAGTTGACGACACCATGGAGATTGACGGCGAAACTGCGCTCGAACGCCTCGTGATTGAGGTCTTCGCCGCGTGCGGGCAGATAGATGCCGGCGTTCAGGACCGCCAAGGCGATTGGGCCGTGCTGATATTCGATGGCCGCAACGGTATGTTCCATATCCTCGTCGTCGGTCACATCGCCGTCGAGCACGACGATGCTGCCGGCAAGCGCGCTTGCCTCCGCCTGCAAGGCAAGGAGCTTGTCGTGGCTGCGGGCCGTCACGGCCACTTTATAGCCTTCTTCCGCCAGTTTCAGCGCAAGCGCGCGGCCGATACCGGAACTCGCGCCGGTAATCCAGACGACACCGTGTTCAGGACGTGCAATGAACGGGCTCATGGCTCTTCTCCTTGGCTGGCGGCCGCCTGAATCAAACGCTTTACCGCGGCCGTCCGTGGCATTTTAGAAATAGCGTATCATTATGGCCGCTTTCGGCCTGTTTGGCGGCCCAACGAGGAAAACAATGTCACCGAATGGAGACCAGCGTGCCACACGGCAGACCTCGGCCGGGGAAGGCTGCCAAGTCGAATTTTGCGGCGCGAACAAACAGCGAGGAACAGAATTTCTTGCCTATGCCGCCTTGTGAAGGGAAAAGACCGTTCTTACAGTAGTTGCGAACAGAAGGCAGATTCCAATGACCGTCCATCCGTCCGTCCTCGAAGCAATTGGCAATACGCCGTTGATCAAGCTCAAGGGCGCCTCCGAGGCGACGGGCTCGACCATTCTCGGCAAGGCCGAATTTCTCAATCCCGGCCAATCGGTGAAGGATCGCGCCGCGCTTTACATCATCCGCGATGCCGAGAAGAAGGGACTGCTGAGGCCCGGCGGCGTTATCGTCGAGGGCACGGCCGGCAATACCGGCATCGGCCTGACGCTGGTTGCCAAGGCGCTCGGCTATCGCACCGTCATCGTCATTCCGGAAACCCAGAGCCAGGAAAAGAAGGACGCGCTGAAGCTGCTCGGCGCCGAGCTGGTCGAGGTTCCCGCCGTCCCCTACAAGAACCCGAACAACTACGTGAAGGTCTCGGGCCGGCTTGCCGAACAGCTCGCAAAGACCGAGCCGAACGGCGCGATCTGGGCCAACCAGTTCGACAACGTCGCCAACCGTCAGGCCCATATCGAGACGACCGCCAAGGAGATCTGGGACGATACGTCAGGCAAGATCGACGGCTTCATCTGCTCGGTCGGCTCCGGCGGGACGCTGGCTGGCGTCGCCATGGGCCTGCATGCCTTCAACAAGGACATCAAGATCGGCATTGCCGATCCGGAAGGTGCTGCCCTCTATGAATTCTACAAGAATGGCGAGCTGAAATCCTCCGGTTCCTCGATCACCGAAGGCATCGGCCAGGGCCGCATCACGGCGAACCTGGAAGGCTTCACGCCCGATTTCTCCTATCAGATCACGGACGCGGAAGCGCTTCCCTATGTCTTCGATCTGGTCGAGCATGAGGGCCTGTGCCTCGGCGGCTCGACAGCTATCAATATCGCCGGCGCGGTTCGTCTCGCTAAAGACCTGGGTCCCGGACATACGATCGTGACCATCCTGTGCGATTACGGCAATCGCTACCAGTCCAAGCTCTTCAATCCCGATTTCCTGAAGTCGAAGGGCTTGCCACTGCCGGACTATTTGGAAAAGCGGGCTGAAATCGCCGTCCCATACGAAACAACAGCGTGATCTGATGACCGTCAATGCCCTCTATCGTGACGATTTCTATCTCTCGACCGCTGAAGCAGTCGTAACCGCAATTCACGAAGACGGGGGCATCGAGCTCGATCAGACCTGCTTCTACGCTACCTCGGGCGGCCAGCCGGGCGATACGGGCTTTCTGGAGCGCGGCGACGGCTCCCGGATCGTGCTCGGCCAGACAAAGCATGGGCCGATCAAGGACATCATCATCCACGTGCCGCTCGAGGACGAACCCCTGCCCATCCTCGGCGAGAAACTGGTGCTGCACGTCGACTGGGCGCGCCGCTACAAGCTGATGCGCATGCATACGGCCTGTCATCTGCTTTCCGTTGTCTGCCAATATCCGATTACGGGTGCGGCCGTCGGCGAGGACGAAAGCCGCGTCGATTTCGACATGAGCGAGACGATCGATAAGGACGAGGTGACGGCGAGGATGATGGCGCTCGTCAACGAGAACCATCCCGTTTTCGTCCGCTGGATCACGGATGAAGAGCTGATCGCCAATCCCGGCATCGTCAAGTCCAAGAATGTACGCCCCCCGATGGGCCTTGGCCGTGTCAGCCTCGTCTGCATCGGCGAGGATTCGGCCGTCGACAGCCAGCCCTGCGGCGGCACGCATGTGTCCGAGACGCAGGAGGTCGGCGCGATCCACATCGCCAAGATTGAGAAGAAGGGCAAGGAAAACCGCCGCTTCCGCATTCGCTTCGACACGTCGACCGACGAGAATTGACCCGGCAAGCGCCTATATCCATATCCCGATATCAAGACCAATAAACCATAGCAGGGAGAGATCATCATGACAGCGGACAAGAGCCGTTTCATCGTATCCGCCGACTGGCTGCAAGGCGAGCTGGGCGCCAAGGACCTGCGCATCCTCGACGCATCCTTCTATCTGCCGGCGCAGAAACGCGACGCCGATGCCGAATATGCCAGCGGCCATATTCCAGGCGCGATCCGCTTCGATCAGGACAAGATATCGGATCATTCGACCAACCTGCCACATATGGTCCCCTCGCCCGAATTCTTCGCCGAAGAAGTCGGCAAACTTGGCATCAGCGAGAGCGATCGCATCGTCATCTATGACGGTCCCGGCCTGTTTGCCTCGCCGCGCGTCTGGTGGCTGTTCCACATCGTCATGAATGCGCCAAACGTCTTCGTGCTCGATGGCGGCCTGGATGGCTGGAAGGCGGAAGGTCGGCCGCTGGAGGCGGCACCGCCCGCCTTCGCGCCCGCGACGTTCAAGCCCAAGTTCAACGGCAACCGCGTCGTTTCGCTCGACGAGATGCGAGAGATCGTCGACGGCCGTTCCCTGCAGATCGCCGATGCCCGCAGCGCCGGTCGCTTTGCGGCAACGGAACCCGAGCCGCGCGAAGGCATGCGCTCAGGCCATATGCCAGGAGCCAGAAGCCTGCCTTCGGGCGTCTTTGCCACCAACGGCAAGTTCAAGTCCCTGACGGAACTGCGTGAAACGATCGAGAAGGCTGGCATCGATCTTGAGAAGCCTGTGGTGACGACCTGTGGCTCCGGCATTACCGCGGCGATCATCACACTGGCGCTCGAATCCCTCGGCCATGACAGCAGCAAGCTCTATGACGGCTCCTGGTCGGAATGGGGCAGCCGGGCGGATACGCCTATCGTCACCGGTCAAGATTGAGCGCCCCGTCCGTGAAGACGCCCTCGTCCATCAAGGTCCACATCACCCGTCTGGAAATGACCGCACCGCCCAAGGCAAGCCTACCGGTGCCGGTCAACATCCAGACGGCGATCATGCGTTCGCCTGATATTCCGCTGCCCTTCTATCGCTATCTCTATCGTCAGGTGGGCGCCCGCTGGCATTGGGTGGACCGGATTCGTCTCTCGGATGAAGAACTGGCCGCTATCCTTCATGACCAGCGCAACGATATCAGCGTGCTTTACGTCAACGGCGCTCCGGGTGGATTCTTCGAATATTTCCGCCAGGACGAGGAAACGATCGAGCTCAGCCATTTCGGCCTCATCGAAAATGCGCTCGGCCTCGGTATCGGCAAATGGTTCCTGCTGCAGTCGCTCTACGCCATCTGGACGCTGAACCCGCAGCGCATCGTGACGACGACGAACAATCTCGATCATCCGCGGGCATTGCAGCTCTACCAGATGTTCGGCTTCTCGCCGATCTCGACCGGAGAAGGCATCGTACGGCCCTTAAGCGACAAGGAACTGCTGGAGCTCGTGAAGAAAAGCTGACTCTTCGACGGGCAGAAATCGGGTGGTTTCGCGCCTCGTTTAAGAGCATCACATGGCAGATCTCGAAAGGAGCTTTGCCATGCCTTCCATCGCCTTTGCAGCCATGCCCACCTCCGACGCCGAAGCTCTTTGGAAGGGTGCCGCCGATGCCTATGGTCACCAGCCGGAGACCATGATCTCCGATGGTCCAGGCCATCCCTGCCGCCACTGCCTGCGCAATATCGATGCCGGCGAAGAGCTGTTCGTGTTTGCCTATCGCCCCTTTCCGGAATTGCAGCCCTATGCGGAGACCGGTCCGATCTTCCTGCATAAGATACCGTGCAAGCGTTATGAGGCGGAAGAGATCCTGCCGCCGGTGCTGGCGTCCAGCCGGGATTTCATCGTGCGCGGCTATGGCAGGAACGACCGCATCGTATACGGAACTGGCGCCGTGACGCCGACCGATGACATTGCAGCCTATGCGGCCTCGCTGCTTGAGCGTCCCGACATCGCCTATGTCCATGTCCGCTCGGCACGCAACAACTGCTATCAGTGCCGCATCGATAAGGTGGAGGCCCCGGCCTATGACGATGCCGGCGCCTCCATTTGATCGGGGTTACGCGACGTTCAGAATGCTTTCCGGCGTAACGGCCTCGTAGCCGAGCGCCTCGGCCACCGGACCGTTCGTGATGCGGCCCTTATGAACGTTGAGGCCATTGCGGAGGTGCTTGTCTTCCGCGATGGCGCGCAGGCCGCGATCGGCCAATGCGAGCCCATGATAGATGGTGGCGTTGTTGAGGGCATGGGCTGAGGTGACGGGAACCGCACCCGGCATATTGGCGACGCAATAATGCACGACGCCTTCGACCACATAGGTCGGATCGGAATGTGTCGTCGCATGCGAGGTTTCGAAGCAGCCGCCCTGGTCGATGGCGACGTCCACGATGACCGAGCCCGTCTTCATGCCCGACAGCATTTCGCGCGTGACCAGCTTCGGCGCGGCGGCACCGGGGATCAGCACGGCGCCGATGACGAGATCGGCGGAGAAGACTTCTTCTTCCAGTGCCTGAATGCTGGAATAGCGGGTGTGGACGCGGCCGTTGAAGATATCGTCGAGCTGACGCAGGCGCGGCAGAGAACGATCGAGGATACTGACGTCTGCACCGAGCCCTGCCGCCATCTTGGCGGCATGCAGGCCGACGACACCGCCGCCGATGATCGCGACCTTGGCCGGCAGCACGCCGGGAACGCCGCCGAGCAGGATGCCGAGGCCGCCATTGGCCTTCTGCAGGGCCGTCGCGCCCGCCTGGATCGACAGGCGGCCGGCAACCTCCGACATCGGTGCCAGCAACGGCAAGCCGCCGCGCTCATCGGTCACGGTCTCATAGGCGATGGCTGTAACGCCGGAAGCAAGCAAGCCCTTGGTCTGTTCCGGATCGGGCGCGAGATGCAGATAGGTGTAAAGAAGCTGGCCGTCACGGAGTTGCGCCCATTCGGAGGGCTGCGGCTCCTTGACCTTCACGATCATGTCGCACTTCTCGAAAATGTCCTTGGCGCTTGCGGCGATCTTGGCGCCGGCGGCGGCATAGGCATGATCGTCCGCACCGATGCCGGCACCGGCCTTCGTCTCGACCCAGACTTCATGGCCATGAGCGACATATTCGCGAACGGACGCGGGCGTCAGACCGACGCGGTATTCGTGGTTCTTGATTTCCTTCGGGCAGCCAACGCGCATTTCATTCCTCCTCGAATGCTTTTGCGTCTTTCATTTTCTCCAAGTGAAATCAGACCACCACCGCCCCGCAATGTCCTTGCAAAGACGATTTGCGCTGCGGTCATTTTTCGTGATTTATTGCGCAAACAGGAGTTTTTTCGAAAGATCTTCGAATGTCTGACCTCGACGCCATAGATCATTCGATTCTGCGGATGCTGCAGCAGAACGCACGGATCACCAATGCGGAACTGGCCGAAAAGATCGGCCTTTCACCCTCGGCCTGCTCCCGCCGGCTCGATATCCTCGAAAAGAGCGGCATCATCGACGGCTATCACGCGCATCTGTCGCAAAAGGCGCTTGATTATAAGATGATCGCCTTCGTGCACATTTCGCTGTCCGGCCAGTTCGCCAAGACGCTGTCGGAATTCGAAACGGCGGTAAAACGCTGTCCGAACGTGCTTGCCTGCTATCTCATGTCCGGGGAATACGACTATATAGTGCGCGTTGCCGCACGGGACCTCGAAGACTACGAGCGCATCCATCGCGACTGGCTCTCGGCGCTGCCGCACGTCGTGAAGATCAATTCCAGCTTTGCGCTGCGCGAAATCATCGAGCGACCGAATGTCGGGCTTTGATTTTCGTCACCGCAGGTCCAGCAGCAATGCGCGGTGATCGGAAATTTCAGGCTCCGCGACAGGATCGAAATTGATGACTTCGACATTCGGCGTCACCAGCATGTAGTCAGCAAAACGGGGCTGCTTGCGATAATGCGACGTGCGCGTGTCGTCATGTCCCCTTGAGGTGACGAGATCGATTAGTCCCAGGCTGCCCAGTATTTCGAAGGTTTCGCTTTCCGGCAGCACATTGAAATCGCCGCAGACGACCAGCCGGTCGTCGTTCTGTTTCACTTGGCGGATGAGTTCGACAAGCGCATCGGCCTGATGGCGGCGCGCTTGCGTATCGCCCTTGCCTTCCAGATCCCGCAGACCATGCATATGGGCAATGGTGATGGGATAGCCGCGCTGATAATCGAAGATGCGGATGCAATGGGCGTTGCGGGAGCGTGGATGGTCCCCGTAACCGTCAGCCGAGAATTTACCGTGAACGAAGCCTGCTGCCTGAGCGATGATCGGATAGCTCTTGCGCACGAAGGTCGCCAAGCCGAATTCAGAGGAAAACCGCTGATCACCGTCAAAGAGGTCGCCGCGGGCTACCGGAAGGAAAAAGGCATCATAAGCCGGCAAAGCAAGTTTAAGTTCATCGAAGAGTTTAGCCCGCTGCGGAAGCTCTATTCCGTGATCGCGATAAACAAGCCATTCGGATTGCGCGTCGTGCGTGCGGACCACTTCCTGCAAGCACAGGACATCCGTATCGACATCGACGAGATAGGGTATAAGCGGCTCATGCAGCCGACCGCCCCATGCGTTCAAAGAAACGATGCGCATGCCCTGCCCCCTTTCAACATTCACATAACCTGCCGCGTTCGGCACCGATTTCCGGTACCGATTCGGGACGGCCCGCTACAATTTTAGCGATTATCCTAAGCATCGCTCAATGCACACCTGCTATCCAAGGCCGGAAAAAGATGTGCGAGCCGGGATAACCTCATGCAGTTCTCTTCGAAATCTCTCGTCCAAGGCAATCTGAAAATCAAGACTCGAGGTTCGCCGCGTCATCACGCCCGGCTGATGGGTCAGGTCCGCTATTTCACCAAGCTCGTCGCCGGCCGCGTCGTCGATATTTCCACCAGCGGCATCGCTCTCGATCTTCAAGCGCCGCTCTATGCGGCCGCCGGCAGCAAGGTACGCGTCGAATGCGACGATATCGGCTTGCTGGATGGTTTCGTGCGCTGGGCTCATAATGGCCGCATCGGCATCGAATTCGATCGATCGTCCAACGCATCGGCGAAAGTCGCGTCCTATTTCCGCTTTTTCCACAAGGACATAAAGCCGGTTCTCAAGCGCTGATCGAATGCCGGAGCAAGCCGGCTACGATCCACAATAAGCCTGTCACATTCCTGGTGCACACCTTCGAAAATCGTCCTAATCTCCCTCGCCCGAGAGATGATCGACGGACCATAGCCCCATCGTTGAAGGAGTGTCTTATGTCTTCCATTCTGGATTTGCCCAGCATGTCGCGCCGTTCCCTGCTGCAAGGCCTCAGCGCGACCGCCGCATTGATCGTGCTGCATCCTTTCGCGGCCCGCGCCGCCGGTAACCAGGCACATCTGCGCCTTATGGAAACGACCGACATTCACGTCAACGTCTTCCCCTATGACTATTATGCCGACAAGCCGAACGACACGATGGGCCTGACGCGTACGGCGACGATCATCGACAATATCCGCGCCGAAGCCACCAACTCGCTACTGATCGACAATGGCGACGTGCTGCAGGGCAATCCGATGGGCGATTACATGGCCTATCAGCACGGCATGAAGGAAGGCGACGTCCATCCGGTCATCAAGGCGATGAATACGCTCGGCTATTCCGTGGGCACGCTCGGCAATCACGAATTCAACTACGGCCTCGACTTCATGTTCAAGGTGCTGGCCGGCGCGAACTTCCCGTTTGTCTGCGCCAACCTTACCAAGGGTCAGCTCGCTTCCGACCCGACGAAGGACGATCTGTTCTTCAAACCCTATCTGATCCTCGAAAAGAAGATCAAGGACGGCTCCGGCAATGAAAGCCCGATCAAGATCGGCTTCATCGGCTTCGTGCCGCCGCAGATCATGCTCTGGGATATCAAGAACCTCGAAGGCAAGGCGCAGACGCGCGATATTGTCGAAGCCGCCAAGGCCTGGGTGCCTGTCATGAAGGCCGAAGGCGCCGATATCATCATCGCGCTCTCGCATTCCGGCATCGACGGCAGCGGCCAGAGCGAGAAGATGGAAAACGCCTCGCTCTACGTTGCTGCGGTCGACGGCATCGATGCCGTCTTCACCGGCCATCAGCATCTCGTCTTCCCCGGCCCGAAGACCTGGGATGGCATCAAGGACGCGGATCCGGTCAAGGGCACGCTGCATGGCAAGCCCGCCGTCATGGCCGGCTTCTGGGGCTCGCATCTCGGCCTTATCGACCTGCTGCTCGAAAAGGATGGCAAGAGCTGGAAGATCGTCGACTTCACCTCCGAGGCACGGCCGATCTATCACCGCGACGACAAGAAGAAGGTCATCGCCGATGTCGCCGACAAGAAGGAAGTGGTGGAAGCGGCAAAGGCCGAGCATGAGGCAACACTGACCTATGTGCGCACGCCCGTCGGCAAGACGTCGGCGCCGCTCTACTCCTACTTCGCGCTGGTCGCCGACGATCCGTCGGTGCAGATCGTCAGCCAGGCGCAGGTCTGGTACATCAAGGAGATGCTGAAGGAGACGCAATACAAGGACCTGCCGGTTCTGTCAGCAGCAGCCCCCTTCAAGTGCGGCGGCCGCAACGGCGCCGACTACTATACGGACGTTCCCGCCGGCAATATCGCCATCAAGAATGTCGCCGACCTCTATCTCTATCCGAATACGGTGCAGGCCGTCGTCATCAACGGCGCGCAGGTCAAGAACTGGCTGGAAATGTCGGCCGCCATGTTCAACCAGGTCAAGCCGGGCGCCGAGGATGCGGATCTGATCAACGGCAGCTTCCCATCCTACAACTTCGACGTCATCGACGGCGTCACCTATCAGATCGATGTCTCGCAGCCGCGCCGCTTCGGCGATGACGGCAAGGTCCTGAATGCCGATTCGAACCGCATCCAGAACCTGCAATTCGACGGCAAGCCGATCGACCCCGCGCAAAAGTTCGTTGTTGTCACCAACAACTATCGCGCTGGTGGCGGGGGTAACTTCCCCGAGATCGCTGCGGACAAGGTCATCTACCAGGCACCCGATACCAACCGCGACGTCATCGTCCGCTACGTCCACGATCAGGGCACGATCAACCCGACGGCCGACGGCAACTGGACCTTCAAGCCGCTGTCAGGCACGACGGCGACGTTCCAGAGCTCGCCAAAGGCCAAGGATTTCCTCGGCCGGGTCAAGAGCGTGAAGATCGAAGATGCCGGTGAAGGCGCCGACGGCTTCCGCAGCTACCGGCTGGTTCTGTAATCCGTGATAGCTATTGGCCTCTCCCCGTTTCGGGGAGAGGATCTTCTCATTCCGCCGCCAGGCGCTTGTCGCCCGGATGGAACATCTCGATGGTGGACTTGAAGTCTTCCTGATTCGGGCACCGCGCCAGGCGCGAACGGAAAGCCTCGATCATCCATGCAGCCGCAGGCCCCGGGGGGTTATCCACCTTGCGGATGGCATAGAGCGGATATTCGCTTTGATCGTAAGCATCGAGTGCCAGCGGCACCAGCCTGCCCTTCTGCAGATCCTCCATGATGAACGAAGCCGGCAGGCCGCCCCAGCCAAGACCACCCCGGATCAGCTGATGTTTGGTGGCGATATCGCTCAGATGCCAGATCTTGTAGGACAGGACGTTGAAATCCTTGCCATTGGTGAGGTTTGACGCATCGGTGACGACCAGTTGCACTTCTTCGCGTACATCGGCAAGCGTCAACGGCCGTCCCAGCAAAGCGAGTGGATGCGTCGGGGCAGCAACCGGCATCATGAAGGAATGTCCGATGCGCTCGATCACCAAAGCATCATCCTGTTTCACAACCGAGCCGCCGATACCGATCGTCGACTTGCCGCTTGTGACGAGCTCGAGCATCGAGCCGAGTTCGCCGGTGTCGAGCCGCAGGGAGACGTAAGGAAAACGATCACGGAATTCGCGCAGCACGTCGACGGTGGCATGAACCGGCACCATGACGCTGATGGCGACGGCCACCTCCGCCTCGAGCCCGGTCTTCAAACCCTTCACCCTGGCGCGCATCACTTGCAGATCGGAAAGAATGCGGCGCGCATCCTCCAGCATCACCCTGCCCGCATCCGTCAGCTTCGGCTGGCGCGAGCCGGAGCGCTCGAACAGCGGCATTTCGAGCTGAGCCTCCAGATTGGCGATCGTGTAGCTGATGACCGACTGCGCGCGGTTGAGCGCACGCGAGGCGGCGGAGAAACTGCCTGACTCGGCGACGGTCAGAAAGACCTGCAATTGGTCAAGGGTGGGATTGGGGAGCATCTGCCATCCATTCTATCGATAATTCCAATCCATATTATCACAGTTTTTCTCGATAGCACTGACGACTTATTTATGGGGGCGAACATGATCGGACTCTCCCAGCCGATTTAGCAACCCATTGAAAAGGAAAACGGATATGTCCTCCATTCTGCTTCTGACCTCCAGCCCGCGTCCGGACTCGCTCTCCACCAAGATCGCGACCGAACTGGCCGAGAAGATCAAGGCCAACAATCCGGGCAAGACGCTCGTCAAGCGCGACCTCGCTGCCGACAACCTGCCTCACATCGATGGCCCCTTCACGGTCGCCATCCGCACGCCGGCTGACGCCCGCACGCCCGAGCAGCAGGAACTGGTCAAGGTTTCCGACGCGCTGATCGACGAGCTGCTGGCAGCCGACACGCTGGTCATCGGCACCGGCCTCATCAACTTCAACATCTATTCCTCGCTGAAGACCTGGATCGACAACGTCGCCCGCGCCGGCCGCACCTTCACCTACACGGAAACCGGTCCGAAGGGCCTTGCTACCGGCAAGAAGGCCTATATCGTGCTCGCCTCCGGCGGCGTCTATTCCGAAGGCCCGGCTGCCCCGCTGAACCATGCCGTTCCCTACCTGAAGTCCGTACTCGGCTTCATCGGCATCACCGATGTCGAGACCGTTTACATTGAAGGCGTCGCCTTTGGTCCGGAAGCTGCCGAAAAGGCCGTCGGTGCCGCACAAGCCCGCGCCTCGGAACTGGCTCTCGCCGCTTAATCGACTGCGATATTCAGATACTGACAGGCGGCCGGCTTCAACCGGCCGCTTTGCTATTGTGCCTGCGGCAGCGCCTTTATGAACTGCTTCACGGTCTCCAGAATTTCGGCCGAAAGAGCCTCGTCATCCGCCACGCGCGCGAGGCCGAGCGCTCCGGTCATCAGGCACGACGCGATGATCGCCTTGCGCCTGGCTTCAGCAGTTTCCGGCTTCGGCATGCGCGCCGTCATAGCATTGAAATTCCGTCGCAGGCCTTCCGTCGCAACAGAGCGGACTGCATCGCTGCTGCGCGCCATATCCGCCGTCAGCGCCGCATAGGCGCAGCCTTCGCCGCAATGATCGCGGTGTCCCTCGCTGAGATAAGTCTCGACGTAGTCGCCCAGCGGGATGCTTTCGGGGTCGATCCCCTTTTCCTCTTGCTGCCGCCGCCACGATCCGATCGCCGATTCCACGGCTTCCGCCACCAGTTCGTCGCGCGAGGCGAAATGCTTGTAGAAGCCGCCGACGGTGAGACCCGCCTCCTTCATCAGATCGGCAACACCGATCCCTTCCAATCCCTCCTCGCGCAAACGCTTGGCGGCGAGCGTCACAATGCGTTCGTGCGTCTTCTGCTTTTCCAATTGTGAGCGGCCCATCGAAAATCCTTTCGTGCCCGGCTTGACAAAATGGATTACGATCATAATCCTTATAGATAACGATCATAATCCAGATCGTGACAAAAGCCAACAGGAGCTACGAATATGCGTCTCAAGAACAAGGTTGCCGTCATCACCGGTGGAAACAGCGGTATCGGCTTGGCCACCGCCCGCCTCTTCCTCGCCGAAGGCGCCAAGGTCGCCATAACGGGCCGCAACGCCAAGACACTGGCGGCGGCAGCGGAACAGCTTGGCGGCGGCGTGCTGGCATTGCAGGCCGATACGACCGATATCCCGGCGATGGAGAGGGCCTTTGCCGAGGCTGCGGAGAAGCTTGGAAGATTCGACGTGGTCTTTGCCAATGCCGGCATCGCCGGCGATACTCCCCTAGGTAAGACCACGCTCGAGCAGTTCGAAACCGTCGTGCGCGTCAACTTCACCGGCGTCTTCTTCACCGTGCAGGCGGCACTCCCGTATCTGAATGATGGCGGCTCCGTGATCCTGAATGGCTCCGTGCATGCCGTCCTCGGCATTCCCGGCGCTTCGGCCTATGCGGGCACGAAGGCCGCTGTTCGCGCCATGACCCGCAATCTCGCTTCCGAACTCGCGCCCCGGGGCATCCGCGTCAACCAGGTGACGCCGGGCGCCACCAAGACGCCGATCTGGGAGCCGCGCGCAGCCACGCCGGAGGCCCTGGATGCGCTGCAGGCGCGGTTTGGCGGCCTGAGCGCGCTCGGCCGCATGAGCGAAGCTGATGAAATCGCCAAGGCCGCGCTCTACTTTGCCTCCGACGATTCCGCCAATGTCACCGCGATCGAAATCACGGTCGACGGCGGCGCCGTCAATGCCCCCGCCGGCGCGAAGATGTTCCGCACGGCTTGAGCCCTGGCGAAAGTCTAACCAGCCGTCGATTTCAGTGAGTGTTATGGGCCGCCTAAGCAGATGCGGGAGGCGGCCCCTGCATCAGGCGCATATGAAGGAAATCCGCCTGGTATCAGACTTGGCGGACCTTTTCGCCGTCGCCAAAGAGGCCCGCGCCGTTCTGATCGATGATCTGCTGGCCCTTGCGGAAGGCCGATTCCACGGCATCATCCGACGAGGTGAAAACATCGGCGCGAATGAAATTGCGCACCAGGATCTCGCCGTTCACATCCTTCTCGATCCGGCCCATGAGGCGGAATTGATTACCCTCGCGCTGCGGGGTCGCATAGATCGTGCAACCGGCGTGGACCTGAGGCTCGACGCTGACAGCCGGACCGGCGGACTTTTCAGTGCCCGCCTGCGATGCGCCACCGGTGAAGATCGAGAGGATATTTGAAAAGAACGAAGCCATGGATCGCCTTTAGCATGAAGGTTGCAGGGTCGCAAAGTCAAATGATCAGGTTTGCCAGGATCTCATTTTCGGTGATGTCCTCGTAGCCCATGCCGGAACTTTCAAAGTTTGCGATAAGCTGCTTGAAATTATCCGGATTCTTCGTCTCGATGCCGATCAGGATGGAGCCGAAATTGCGGGCGCTCTTCTTCAGATATTCGAAGCGGGCGATATCGTCTTCCGGCCCAAGCATGTTGAGGAAATCGCGAAGCGCGCCGGGGCGCTGCGCCAGGCGCAGGATGAAGTATTTCTTCAGCCCGGCATAGCGCATGGCGCGCTCTTTGACGTCGGGCAAGCGCTCGAAATCGAAATTGCCGCCGGAGACGACGGCGACGATGGTCTTGCCGCGGATGCTGTCGCGATCGAGCTTTTCCAGAGCGGTGATCGCCAGAGCGCCGGCCGGCTCCAGCACGACGCCTTCGACATTCAGCATATCGGTGATGGTAACGCAGATGGCGTTTTCCTCGATGAGCTTGACCTGCTCGGCCGCAAAGCCCTTGAGCGCGGCGAAGTTCAGCTCGCCGATACGGCCGACGGCGGCGCCATCGACGAAGTTATCGACCTTGGCGAGCGTCACCACCTGCCCCGCCTCGATGCTGCGGCGCAGGCTCGGCGCTCCGGCCGGTTCGGCAAAGGTGAAGGCATCTCGGGCAAGCGTATCGGCAAAATAGCCGGTGATCCCAGCCGCCAAGCCTCCACCACCGACCGGAAGAAGGACATGGTCGGGGACAACGCCGTCAGGCAGTTGTTCCGCGATCTCGGCCGCCACCGTCGCCTGCCCTTCGATGATATCGACATGATCGAAAGGTGGCACCATGACGCCGTCGATCTTTTCGACGTGATCGCGCGCGGCCTGATAGCATTGATCGAAGAAATCGCCGAAAAGCTTGATGGTGATGAACTCGCCACCGAAGATGCGGGTCTTGTCGATTTTCTGCTGCGGCGTTGTGACGGGCATGTAGACGACGCCCGGTACGCCGAAATGCCGGCAGACGAAGGCAAAGCCCTGGGCATGATTGCCGGCGGAGGCGCAGACGAAGGTCTTTCCCGTGCCGCCTACGGCAATTACCTTGCGGAAGAAATTGAAGGCACCTCGGATCTTGTAGGAACGCACCGGCGTCAGATCCTCGCGCTTCAGCCAGATCTCGGCGCCATAGCGGGCGGAAAGATGCTCGTTCAACTGCAGCGGCGTTACGGGAAAAAGCCCACGCATGGCCTCGGTGGCTTCGAGAACACTCTGTTTGTCCACGGTCTATCCGTCCTTCTTCAATCCATCCCCGCTATGACACAGGAAAGATGAGCAAAGAAAGCCTGTTTATCGCGCTTTCGAACTTGCCGGAACGATATTGTTCCCAATGGTGCCGTCCGCCGCCTCATCCCCTAATTCTGCGAATTGACAGAGCTGATATGCCCGTCTCCAATACGAGACAGCCATCATGATGATGGTTAGAGGCCCGCCCCAATACCGATCCGTCGGCTCAGGCGGGCCTCGCCTGTTCGTGCTCTGCTTTCTCAATAGCCATTTGGGCGCCGACGCAACTTGGTCCACCTTTCCAAAACATTCCCTTGACTGAATCGCTCAAGTGCTTGAAGGGGAAAAGCACGCGGACGTGGCGAAACTGGTAGACGCAAGGGACTTAAAATCCCTCGGCCTTTGGCTGTACGGGTTCGACCCCCGTCGTCCGCACCAAAAATTCGTTTTAAATCAGGTGGTTGCTGCGGCCTCCTAATCGAGCGTTAGTTGGCAATGTGTTCAGGCTGGTGAGCCGCTAATGTTCCTGCCCGCCGATAACTCGAATCTACGTCCTTTTACGAGTATAGAGCAGCATAGAACTCTACCAAGACGTAGTGTTTTGTGCGATTCGACTACATTCGGCGGCAAACGAGAAGGACTTCCCATGAGCTACGGTATGTCGGCGCGGGACTATCTCAAGCGCGCGAAAGAAAATCTGAGCCAGAACGAGCCTAAATACCTGTTCTATGCTGCATTGGAGCTGAGGTGCGCCGTCGAAACACGGATGAGAGAGTATCTGGAGGTGTGGGATCACGTCTCGAAGAAGCAGAAGCAGGGATGGGAAATCGGAAAGCTAGGTTCCGCTACTCTGCGCGCATTTAAGACTGACCGCGTTATGCGATGGCAGGTGAAAGATAAGGATAGTGGCGAAACGCTCACAGTCCTTTACTACACGCCCGTGACAAAAAAGCTCCAAGCTAATGCAAAGCGGCTTGGCGATTACCTGCATGCGCCCTAAAGAGCCACCATCCGAAGGCAACCCTTGGTGGTCTGATTTTAAATGCTTGTTGGAGGAAATGGTGCAACAACTTCAAATCGCTACAATGGGGACTCTGCTTGGACCGGCGTTACTGAAAAAGAGCGGTCGCATAGAGATGGCTGCGAGCGTCCCGGGCGGTTTTGATATCTCGCGTGTCTACGCGGAAGGGACTATCGTTTACGTTCAAGTTGATAGCTTTGATGAAATGCCGGAAACGCTTGAGCCACAAGCAGTGGTCTGGAAAGACTAAATCATCCACCTGACGACGTCCCCCGCCTGCTCCCATATGTGTCGATCCTAGGGTGGGCTCATCTTTGTTAGGACGTCAGCCCACATCGACATTTGGACGACCGCCAACCATATTTGGTTCGAACTTTCTGCCGCTCACTGCACCAAAATCAAATATCATCAAAGTCTAACGAAAAAAGGCGCAGCTTTCGCCGCGCCTCTCTCAATCAATATCCTGAATTCAAATCAAGCCGATAGCTTAGCAGCAATCTTGGCGACATGGGCGCCCTGGTACTTTGCGGCTTCCAGCTCGATTTCCGACGGCTGGCGCGAGCCGTCGCCGTTGGTGATGGTGGAGGCGCCGTAGGGCGAGCCGCCCTTGACTTCCTCGGTGCCCATCTGGCCCTGGAAAGCATAGGGAAGGCCGACGACGACCATGCCCTGGTGCAGGAAAGTCGGGATGAAGCCGAGGATGGTCGATTCCTGACCGCCGTGCTGGGTGGCGGACGAGGTGAAGACAGAGCCGACCTTGCCGACGAGCTTGCCGCTGAACCAAAGGCCGCCGGTCTGGTCCCAGAAATTGCGCATCTGCGAGGCGACCGTGCCGAAGCGCGTGCCGGCGCCGACGATGATGGCGTCATAGTCAGCCAGCTCATCCGGCGTCGCGACCGGGGCTTCCTGGTCGAGCTTGAAATGGGAGGCCTTGGCAACCTCTTCCGGCACGAGTTCGGGCACGCGCTTGACGGTGACTTCCGCACCGGTGGACTTTGCGCCTTCCGCGACGGCATAGGCCATCTTCTCGATATGACCGTAAGAGGAATAATAGAGAACCAGAACCTTAGCCATGAACGTCTCCCATTTGTTGGACGCGTTGATTGTCGAGGCGTGTTGTATCAGCGATGCGACAACAGCGCAGCCCCCATGCCCAGAACGCACTGTTCATCCCCTGTGAACGAAAATCCGTTCGTGTCGCTTTCCTATGATTGCTGACGATTGCCGGCGATCCGAAATCGACCGTTTGCATTCGCGGAAAACGGCGCTACCTATTTCGGACTTTTTGCGAACGCGCCGATGCGCAATTTCATGGATCTCCTCATGTCAAACGATACCATTGTCACAGCCGCCATGCTGGCCATCGGCGACGAACTGCTTTCCGGCCGGACGAAGGACAAGAATATCGGCCATCTTGCCGATGTGTTGCTGCTGGCCGGCATCGACCTGAAGGAAGTTCGCATCGTTGCCGATGAAGAGGATGCCATCGTGTCGGCGCTGAATGCCTTGCGCGGCCAGTATGACTATGTCTTCACATCAGGCGGCATCGGCCCGACCCATGACGACATCACCGCCGATGCCATCGCCAAGGCCTTCGGCGTGGCCTGCGAGCACGACGCCGAAGCTATGCGGATCATGGGCGAAATGTATACCCGGCGCGAGATGGAGTTCACCGAGGCACGCCAGCGCATGGCCCGCATGCCTGTGGGATCGAAGCACATCGCCAATCCGGTTTCGACGGCTCCCGGTTTCAACATCGGCAATGTCTATGTCATGGCCGGCGTGCCGCAGGTTTTCCAGGCTATGCTCGACAATGTCATACCGACGCTCAAGACCGGGGCGCACGTTTTGTCGACCGCCATTTCCTGCCCTTACGGCGAGGGCGAGATCGGCACGCCGCTCGGGCTGATCCAGAAGGCGCATCCGGACACCAGCATCGGCTCCTATCCGCGCTATGTCGGCCAGTTCTTCTCGACGGAAATCGTCGTGAGGGGCCGCTCCGCCGAATTAGTTGAAAATGTCGCAGCCGAAGTACGCGCGATGATCGAAGCCATCCGCCAGTCGAAAGCCAAGGAAAATCAGTCGGCTGGGGCATGACGCTCAACGAATAAGTGCATCCATTGGGGAACCAGAGGCGATCGAAGCGCATTAATTTATTGCGGAATGGAGATATAATGCGCAGATCCAACCCCTCCGCATGGGAGATCACGTCATGTCGTACAAGACCATATTGACCGTTCTCGACAATCCCGCCAACACGCGTATCGCCGCCGATTTTGTGGCAGCGCTGGCTAAGGAATACGACGCCCACATTGTCGGCCTTCATGCGGAAATCGTCTCGACCGTGCCGCTGGTGGCGCCGATGGAAATCCCGGATCCCGTCGCCGTGCAGGCTCTTCAGGATGTCGCCCATAACCAGGCAGTCGAAATCGAGCGGCTGTTCCGCACGAAGATGGAAAGCGCCGGCCTCGACTACGAATGGCACAGCTTTGCCAGCACGATCGGCTACGGCACCGAACCGCTGATCGAAAGCGCCCGCAGCGCCGATCTGCTGGTTGCCGTACAGCCAGACCCGTCCAAATACGGCGACTCCCAGGTCGACGTCGAAACATTCCTATTCGACAGTGGCCGCCCGGTGCTTCTGATCCCCTATATATTGACCGCTCCGAAACCGATCCGACGCGTGCTGATCGCCTGGAACGGCTCCAAGGAAGCGGCGCGCGCCACCTTCGACGCCCTGCCCTTCCTCAAGGCCGCGGATTCGGTCGAGATCCTCTCGGTCAGCACCTCCGAGAAGGAAAGCCATCCATCGCGAGAAACCGGCGTTCGCATCGCCGCGGCGCTGACGCGCCATGGTGTTCGCGCCAGGTTCGAGACGGCGGCCTGCACCGGCAAGTCGACGCCATCGCAGGTCATCGAAAACCGCCTGGCGGATGACAGCATCGACCTGCTGGTCATGGGCGCCTATACCCATTCCTGGCTGTGGCAGATGATTTTCGGCGGCACGACGCGCACCTTGCTGCAATCGATGACGGCGATGACGCTCCTGGCCCGTTGAGCCGCGAAAGCTCGAATCAAATGGTTCCCGGTGCAGATGTGCACCGATTGCGGGCTTTGCGGCTATTGCCTTTTGCCGGCAAATCCAGCAGAAAGCAGCGACCGATGACAGAATTCCCGCCAGGGAACCGTTCGCGCGGTCGACGGAGCATGGTCCCGAAAAAGCATATGGCTTTTTCCCGGATGAGATCCTGTTCAAGCAGATAGCAAGCGAATCGCGTTCCGGATTTGGTTCATGGTCTGCGCCCGCCGCGGGTTCTGCTCAGGGTCGCCGGCATTGCCGGCGCGTTATCATTCCATGCCCCGGAGCTTCTGCCATGTCCCTGCCCGATAAAGCCTTTCCCGTATCCTGGGATCAGTTCCACCGCGATGCGCGCGCGCTTGCCTGGCGGCTTGCCGGCCTCAACCGCGAATTCAAGGCAATCGTCTGTATCACCCGCGGCGGCCTCGTGCCGGCCGCTATCATCTCGCGCGAGCTCAATATCCGGCTGATCGAGACGGTCTGCGTCGCCTCCTATCACGACTATTCCAGCCAGGGCGAGATGAACCTGCTGAAAGGCATCGCGCCGGAACTGACCGTCAATGGCGGCGAAGGCGTACTTGTCATCGACGACCTGACCGATACCGGCAAGACCGCCGTCGAAGTCCGCAACCTGCTGCCGAAGGCGCATTTCGCCTGCGTCTATGCCAAGCCGAAGGGTGTGCCGACCATCGACACCTTCATCACCGAAGTCAGCCAGGACACCTGGATCTACTTCCCCTGGGACATGGGCTTCACCTATCAGGAGCCGATCGCCAAGGGTCAGCGCGGCTAACTCCGCCCATTTCGCTTTGCGAATCACCTGCTGATTCTGCTGCGTATCGAAATAGAGCCGGAAGACGGTAATAGAGGTGGGCGCTGCGGCGCCCACTAGATTTAGTAGGCGTCACAATAGCTGGAATGCGCGGGATTCAAGGGTTTCCGCGCGAATCATGATGCGCTACGGCATGATTTTTCTGCCTTGCCAATGGCATCCCGGTCACGGTCACAAATTTGTCGTTTTTGACTCCGGCAGTGATGGGGCCTGCACCGTCTTCGGTTGCACAAAGGGCGAGCATATCCCACCAAGCTCTTGATTCTTCTAGCCTACTGGCGTTTCCCCAATTTCCACAGGCAAGCCCACAAGATATTGTGGTTAACAATCCATCGCAAACCACCCCTTGACGGAATCGGGTCTTTCAAAGTTAATGGACGACGTCGCGGCGGCGACTGGACCAGGCGGGTTAATGAGGGCTGGTTCTCAATTCGAAATCGGATCTTGATTCAAGGCGTTTCACCTTTGCCGGTGACCGCCGCGGGGTTTTTTGTGTCGATCTCGATGCCGTCGAAAAAATATATGCGGGGACTGGCGGCAACAAGCTGTTAATACTATATTTAGTGTTTGCAGCCACCATCACCACAAGATACAGGAAGCTCATCTCCGGGTGACACCCCTGTCAGAAAGCGGATTGAAAGCTGGCTGCGCGTTGAAATCGCGATGCCGGAATGAGAATTTTTGCGCCCTGCTTTCATGCGGGCGCGCACCAACGAATGAGGATTGGGACTATGCGCATCGAACGCCGTTTTACGAAGGCCGGCCAGTCACCCTATGCGGAGATTGAATTCCGCAAGGCGACGAGCGAGATCAAGAATCCCGACGGGTCGATCGTCTTCCGCCTCGAAAACATCGACGTGCCCGCGCAGTTCTCGCAGGTTGCCGCCGACATTCTCGCGCAGAAGTATTTCCGCAAGGCCGGCGTGCCCGCCAAGCTCAAGAAGGTCGAGGAAAACGACGTTCCTTCCTTCCTGTGGCGTTCGGTGCCCGATGATGCGGCCATGAAGGACCTACCGAAAGAGCAGCAGAGCGGCTCCGAAACCGATGCGCGCCAGGTCTTCGACCGCCTTGCCGGCACCTGGACCTATTGGGGCTGGAAGGGTGGCTATTTCTCGACCGAGGAAGATGCTTCTGCCTTCCGCGACGAGCTTGCCTACATGCTCGCCACCCAGCGCGTCGCTCCGAATTCGCCACAGTGGTTCAACACCGGTATGCATTGGGCCTATGGCATTGATGGCCCCGGCCAAGGCCATTTCTACGTCGATCCCTTCACCGGCAAGCTCACCAAGTCCAAATCGGCCTATGAGCATCCGCAGCCGCATGCCTGCTTCATCCAGTCGGTCGAGGACGATCTCGTCAACGAAGGCGGCATCATGGATCTGTGGGTTCGCGAAGCCCGCCTCTTCAAGTATGGCTCCGGCACCGGCTCGAACTTCTCGATGCTGCGCGGCGAAGGCGAAAAGCTTTCCGGCGGCGGCCGTTCCTCCGGCCTGATGAGCTTCCTGAAGATCGGCGACCGCGCCGCCGGCGCCATCAAGTCGGGCGGCACGACACGCCGCGCCGCCAAGATGGTCGTCGTCGACATCGACCATCCGGATATCGAGGAATACATCAACTGGAAGGTCAAGGAAGAGCAGAAGGTTGCCGCTCTCGTGACCGGCTCGAAGATCGTCGCCAAGCACCTGAAGGCGATCATGAAGGCCACGGTCAATTGCGAAGGCGATAACGAGGACTGCTTCGATCCGGCCAAGAACCCTGCCCTGAAGCGCGAGATCCGCGCCGCCAAGAAGGACCAGGTTCCGGAAAACTACGTCCAGCGCGTTATCCAGTTCGCCCGCCAGGGCTACAAGGATCTTGAATTCAAGACCTACGACACAGACTGGGATTCGGAAGCTTACCTGACCGTATCCGGCCAGAACTCCAACAACTCCGTCTCCATCAAGGATGATTTCCTGCGCGCTGTCGAGAATGACGGCGACTGGAACCTGACCGCCCGCAAGGACGGCAAGGTCATCAAGACGCTGAAGGCCCGCGATCTCTGGGAGTCCATCTCCTATGCCGCCTGGGCATCGGCTGATCCGGGCCTGCATTTCAACACGACGATGAACGACTGGCACACCAGCCCGGCTGCCGGCCCGATCCGCGCTTCCAACCCGTGCTCGGAATACATGTTCCTCGACGACACGGCCTGCAACCTCGCTTCACTGAACCTGATGACCTTCAAGGATGCAGCGACGAAGCGCATCAACATCGCCGATTACGAGCATGCCGTCCGCCTCTGGACCGTCGTTCTCGAAGTCTCCGTGATGATGGCGCAATTCCCCTCGCGCCGCATCGCCGAGCTCTCCTATGAATACCGCACGCTCGGCCTCGGCTATGCCAATATCGGCGGCCTGCTGATGTCGTCGGGCATTCCCTATGACAGCGACGAAGCCCGCGCCATCGCCGGCTCGCTGACCGCGATCATGACCGGCATCGCCTACGCCACTTCAGCCGAAATGGCGTCCGAACTCGGAACCTTCCCGATGTTCAAGCCGAACCGCGAAAACATGCTGCGCGTCATCCGCAACCATCGCCGCGCCGCCTATGGCGAGACCTCGGGCTATGAGAGCCTGTCGGTCAATCCGGTGGCGCTCATCCACTCGGACAACCCGGACCAGGATCTCGTCGCTCACGCCAAGGCCGCCTGGGACAAGGCGCTGGAACTCGGCGAAAAGCACGGCTACCGCAACGCGCAGGCAACCGTGATCGCGCCGACCGGCACGATCGGCCTCGTCATGGATTGCGACACGACCGGCATCGAACCGGATTTCGCCCTGGTGAAGTTCAAGAAGCTTGCCGGCGGCGGCTACTTCAAGATCATCAACCGCGCCGTTCCGGAAGCGTTGCGTACGCTCGGCTATTCCGAAAGCCAAATCGCCGAGATCGAGGCCTATGCCGTCGGCCATGGCAACCTGAACCAGGCGCCGGCCATCAACCCGTCGTCGCTGAAGGCCAAGGGCTTTACCGCCGAGAAGATCGATGCTGTCAACGCCGCCCTGAAGAGCGCCTTCGACATCAAGTTCGTCTTCAACCAGTGGACGCTCGGCGCCGACTTCCTGAAGGGCACGCTGAAGGTTTCCGACGAGCAGATGGCCGATATGAGCTTCAACCTGCTGGACCATCTTGGCTTCTCCAAGAAGGACATCGAGGCCGCGAACATCCATGTCTGCGGTGCGATGACGCTGGAAGGCGCGCCGTTCCTGAAGAACGAACATCTCGCCGTCTTCGATTGCGCCAATCCCTGCGGCAAGATCGGCAAGCGCTACCTCTCGGTCGAAAGCCATATCCGCATGATGGCTGCCGCTCAGCCCTTCATCTCGGGCGCGATCTCCAAAACGATCAACATGGCGAACGAAGCAACCGTCGAGGATTGCAAGAACGCCTACATGCTCTCCTGGAAGCTCGGCCTCAAGGCCAACGCGCTCTACCGCGACGGCTCCAAGCTCAGCCAGCCGCTGAACGCCTCGCTGATCGAGGATGACAGCGACGAGGATGCGCTGGAGGAATTCCTGCAGGCGCCGGCAGCCGCACAGGCCGTCACCATCACGGAAAAGATCGTCGAGCGCGTGATCGAGAAGGTCGTGCGCACGCAGGAAAAGCTCCCCGGCCGCCGCAAGGGTTACACCCAGAAGGCCAAGATTGGCGGACATACGATCTTCCTGCGCACGGGCGAATATGACGATGGCCGTCTCGGCGAAATCTTCCTTGATATGAACAAGGAAGGCTCAGCACTTCGCGCCTTCATCAACAACTTCGCAATCTCCGTCTCGCTCGGCCTGCAGTATGGCGTGCCGCTCGAGGAATATGTCGACGCCTTCACCTTCACCAAGTTCGAGCCGGCCGGCATCGTCACCGGCAACGACGCGATCAAGAATGCGACGTCGATCCTCGACTACGTATTCCGTGAATTGGCGATCTCCTATCTCGGCCGTCACGATCTTGCCCATGTCGACACTTCGGACTTCAGCAACACGGCGCTCGGCCGCGGCGTTTCCGAAGGCAAGGCCGATGTCTTCTCCAAGGGCCTGACCCGCGGTTACAAGCCGACGCTGGTTCCGACCAGCGGCGAGCGTCCGGCAGCAGAGATCAAGGGTTCGGCAACCGCCGCCCCGGCTCGCGCAGCCTCGCTCTCGACCGTCACCGCCTTTGCCGGCAACACGGTGCGCAAGCTGGAGCCGACAAGTGCGGTCTCGACCTCCGAAGTGGTCGCCTTCAAGCGCGACTATGAGGAGCGCGCGAAGGAATTGGCCGAAGAGATCGCCGAGGAATTGGCGAACGAAACCGCTGAAACCACCGGCCTCTTCACCGACAAGGCCGCAAGTGACGCGGCAACGGCCAAGACGGAAGCCAAGAAGCTCGAATCCGAACGCCGCGCCCGCTCCATCATGCAGGGCTACACCGGCAATATGTGCACGGAGTGCCAGAACTTCACGATGGTCCGGAATGGAACCTGCGAGAAGTGCGATACGTGTGGGGCGACCAGCGGCTGCAGCTGAGTGTTCGGCTGATCCGGTCGAAATCACGAAGTTGGTACTGGCCAGGCCCAATTAATTCTGGCCAGTACCGAAGCCCGACGGGCCAAACGCGGTTGCGAGCCCAAAACATATAATTTCAGGCGGTTAGACCGCCTGAAATTATATATGAGAACAAACAAAGAACAACCATCTGCGCGAAAGGTCGCGCAAGCGAGATGGCGCGGAAGAGGCCAATGAAGCCTCCGAATTTGCCCCTACAGGCGCGCCAAGCCGAAATGCCCGATTTCGGTCACGAAACCGACGGGAAATCATCCATTTTCATTGGAATTGTTGCTGCCGGCAATATTCGGTCCGCCGCGCCCTCTCCAATCCGTTCTGCGTGAGTGTCCGGCCTTTCGACTCACTCCTATCGCCAAATCGGCCCGTAAGGTCTTGGCGATGGCATTCCAGTCGCGTGAGGCACCGTGTTGAAAATCCGCAGCGATATTACAGGCATTCAATATCTGCGCGCTATCGCCGCGATCTCGGTGCTTTGCTTCCATATCAGCGAGGCGTACGGCCTTCGATTCCAGATCGGGGCCGCGGGCGTCGATATATTCTTCGTCATCAGCGGCTTCATCATGTGGGTCACGACCGCGGGAAAATCTGTGGGGCCGCAACAATTCATGTTGCGCCGGCTCATCAGGATAGTGCCGCTTTATTGGATCGCGACGGCGGCGACATTCGTCATCGCCGTTTTGAAACCGCAGTTCTTCTTCAACACGAACGCGAGCGCCGAGAATTTGATCGGCTCGCTGCTTTTCCTGCCCACCATGAAGGACGAAGTGCTGCATCCCGTTGTGGAGCAGGGATGGACCTTGTCCTATGAGATGTTCTTTTATCTCATCTTCTCCATTTCATTGCTCTTGCCGGAGCTCAGGCGGCTATGGTTCCTGATGGCGGCATTGGTGGCGATCGTCATTGCGCACTATCTGCTGCCTCTCGGCTATTTGGGTGTTTTCACCGAGCCGGTCATTCTTGAATTTGCGGCGGGAATCATTATCGGACATCTGTGGAAGCAGGACTTTCGCCTGCCTTTTTACACCGCCATCGGCCTGATGATCGCCGGCTTCGTGCTGTTGCTGGCGAGTGACCTGATGCCTCATGTCGACCGGGCGATCCGTTGGGGCATACCCGCGGTGCTGCTATTATCGGGCGCCGTTTTCGCAGAGCGGGAGCGGGACATGCCCAAACTGGCCACCCTGCATTTCCTGGGGGATGCCTCCTATTCCATTTACGTTTGGCACGTGCTCATGGCCGTCATGGTAACGGCTCTGCTGTTGCGTATCGGGGTGCCGCACGACGCGCAGCCCGTGTTCATCGCATTGGGTTCGTTGGCTTTTGCCATCGTTTGTTACCTATTCATAGAACGGCCGATCCTCCGGAAAACGCGACCCGCGCACCCGCGACCGGCATATCGCGGCTGACGCATATGGGACGAGGCTGATCGCTCGAAGAATGCTACGGGTGCGCTCCCGCCCCTTTTGCGGTGCCGGCGATAACCGGGCAGGATTGTGGGATCGGTCGATCGAACAGGACCGAAATACTGCAATCGGAGGTGAACATCGCCTCGTCGTCATGCCCCACGCCGGGCACCTCAACGACCTTCTGATTGAGGTCGGACGGATGCCGCTTTTTCATATAGCCGAAATAGGTCAATCCTCGTGCAAGCCGGTACGGCCCTTGCGCCATGGCAGCGCAGGAGCGATCGATGAAATGGGTGCGTGGGTTCGTGTCCGCCTCTCCCAGCAGATAGACGACGTTGCGCGCGGCATATTGAGCTTCGAGAACCTTCGGATCTTGCGAGGACACGTAGGACGGCGCGGAGGTCAGGCCGTATCGCCATTGCGTTGCGCGCGGGCAGGAAGCCGCCGATTGATCCGCCGGCAAGGCTGGCCGCTCATTGTCGAAATAGAGGTAACTCGAAGGATTGGCGACGAGATAGCGAACGGAGACGCCGGCGCTCGCCAGGCTTTCCGCCTCGCGCCCGACCACCGCATAGCGCTGCACCAATTGCGCTCCCGCCGAATGCCCCATCACGACGATGGTCGACAGTGAAGGATACAAGCGGCGATCGGCGAAATGCCGCAGCAAGGCATCGAGCGCGGAGAAGGAACTGATCGGCGCTGGCTGGCGCGCGGCTTCTCCGCCCTTCCATCCGTTTTGCGTCCAGGCCAACGTCTGGGCCGACAACGAGAATGCCTTGATATCCGGCCTTATCAGAAACTGCGGCGCGACAACCATCGTTCCCTTCGCCAGATCGCCCGCCTTTGCCAGCACTCCCTGCCCGGTTGCATAATAGGCATCGGCGTTTCTGAGCGTACCGTGGATCACGATCAGCACCTTCGTCACGTCGGGTGCTACCGTATCGATCGCATGATCGGCGTAGATGGGCAGCTCCCCCTTTCCATCAGGCGTGTCGATGAGCAGCCGTTGATCCGCGATCTGCTTGACCGGTCGATGAAGCTTCGCATGGCGGGAGACTCCATTTGCCGACCATGCCTCGGATGATGCGCCGGCGGCGATCAATGTTGCTCCGGATAATATGATGCAGGCTAAATTCCTGGAGCTCTGCTGCATGCCCGAGCACAAGATTCGGCTAAGATAGGTGGAAATGGACGGCATCGTATGGTTACCGCGCTTTGATTGAACATGCTCATCTGATCATGCGTCAACCGATGAGCCCGCTGCTTGAACGATGGCGCAGCGAAAAATCCGTCGCAATCCCGAAAAAAATCTCTCGAACGCAGAGGGATTTCGCGCAATAAAAGCCATAACTTCAGGCAGATCACCCTACCTGAAGCCCATGTTTTCCCCCTGCGTGCTGGCGGCTACGCGAACGAAAGGACGCTATGATCGCCGACGGTTGCATAGCGCCAGCGTCCAGAGTGAATCTCCTTCGGCAAAGTCCGGTCCAGGAAGCCGCGTAATTTTGTCAGGGTCTCAGGCTGCTCAGAAAAGGTCGTAAGAAACAGCTTGTTCTGGAAGATCAGAAATGGCGCCAAGCGTCGATTGGCAATCTGCATATACCGATAGAATCCCTCCGTTACCGTCGGCCAGTGCACGCCCAGAAAATCGTCGAGCAGCACGATGCCACCGGGAACGAGAAGCTCCTGGGCGATCTGCATATCATTGACGACGTGAGCGATGGTATGCCCGCCATCCACCGACATCAGGCGCACTCCGGTTACGCCAAGCCGTTCCCGCGCAGTCGCCGGTGTCAATGACATGCTGTCGGCCGAGATCGTCGTCACTCGCGAGGTATAATCGGGAAAAAGCTCCTGCAGATGCTGATTGAATATGGCTAGCGATCCCTTGCCGCTGTGATCGAGGTTCTTCTGCTGATCCTCAAACAGGTCAACTGCAATGCAACGCTCGTTGTCTCGTGACATGGCAGAGAGCAGGAAGAACAATTTGCCATGATGGACGCCAATCTCCAGGATGTCGCCTTCCACCTTTTGAGTATCGTGCAACTCGCGGATAAATTTCAGGATATGCGGTATTCTATCACCAACCCATCCCTGAACCTCATTCCACGAACGCCTTAAAGTTGCATCCAGGACATCGACTTCGCTTGCTTCCGCAACCATTTGCATATGTGCCCCCTTATTGCACACGAACTGCAGCTCAAAGCGCCTTCCAACAAGGCACCGGTCATCAGTTTCCCAGCATCCGTGCCGCCAACTCGACACAATACCGGAGGGCACACTATCCCCACGACCTGAGGGGTATGCCAGCCGGAAACCGTCCGAGCTATACGTATTGGGACGCGCAAACCGCATCATCAAAGAAAGCTGAATCAGAAAAGGCTCAGCGCATTCGCGACCCAGATTGCAGATGTTGCACTCACCTGCCCAAAAACCTGCGACAGAGACGATAACCCGTGGCATAAGGCCCCCGAAAAACTTTCTTCGGACAACGCGTAACCATGATTCGTATCGAGAATATCAGCAAGCAGAACAGCCATCGCATCCTCTTCATCGAGGCGTCCGCTGCGCTCAACAGGGGCGAGAGCATCGGGCTTGTCGGTCCCAATGGCGCCGGTAAGACGACGCTTTTTCGGATGATCACCGGACGGGAGCTGCCCGACGAAGGGCAGGTTTCAGTCGATAAGGGCGTGACCATCGGTTACTTCAATCAGGACGTCGGCGAAATGGCGGGGCGCAGCGCCGTCTCCGAGGTCATGGAGGGCGCAGGCCCGGTCAGCGCAGTTGCCGCCGAACTGCGTGAGCTGGAAGCCGCCATGAGCGATCCGGATCAGGCCGACAGGATGGATGAGATCATCGAGCGCTATGGCGAGGTGCAGGCGCGCTACGAGGAGCTCGACGGCTATGCTCTGGAGGGCCGCGCCCGCGAAGTTCTGGCAGGCCTGAGCTTCAGCCAGGAGATGATGGATGGCGATGTCGGCGCGCTTTCGGGCGGCTGGAAGATGCGCGTGGCGCTCGCCCGCATCCTCTTGATGCGCCCCGATGTCATGCTGCTCGACGAGCCGAGCAACCATCTCGATCTCGAGAGCCTGATCTGGCTGGAAGCATTCCTCAAGGGCTATGAGGGCGCGCTGCTGATGACCTCGCATGACCGCGAGTTCATGAACCGCATCGTCACCAAGATCATCGAAATCGATGGCGGTAACCTGACCAGCTATTCGGGCGACTACGAGTTCTACGAGCAGCAGCGCGCTCAGAACGAGAAGCAGCAGCAGGCGCAGTTCGAGCGCCAGCAGGCGATGCTTGCCAAGGAAATCAAGTTCATCGAGCGCTTCAAGGCGCGCGCCTCGCATGCCTCGCAGGTGCAAAGCCGCGTGAAGAAGCTGGAGAAGATCGACCGCGTCGAGCCGCCGAAACGCCGTCAGACCGTTGCCTTCGAATTCCAGCCGGCGCCGCGCTCGGGCGAAGACGTTGCCGTGCTGAAGAACGTGCACAAAAAGTATGGCAGCCGCAGCATCTATGAGGGGCTGGACTTCATGGTGCGGCGCCGCGAGCGCTGGTGCATCATGGGCATCAACGGCGCCGGCAAATCCACACTTCTGAAGCTGGTCGCGGGTTCGACGCAGCCGGACGAAGGCAGCGTTGCGTTGGGCGCAAGCGTCAAGATGGGATATTTCGCCCAGCATGCCATGGATCTGCTTGATGGCGAGCGCACCGTGTTTCAGCAGCTCGAACACGATTTTCCACAGGCAGGTCAAGGTTCGCTCCGCGCGCTTGCCGGCTGTTTCGGTTTCTCCGGCGACGATGTCGAAAAGAAATGCCGGGTCCTGTCCGGTGGCGAGAAGGCGCGGCTTGTCATGGCGATCATGCTCTTCGATCCGCCGAACTTGCTGGTGCTGGACGAGCCGACCAACCATCTCGATCTCGACACGAAAGAGATGCTCATCGAGGCGCTGTCGCAATATGAAGGCACGATGCTATTCGTCTCGCACGACCGGCATTTCCTCGCGGCACTCTCCAACCGCGTGCTGGAGCTGACGCCGGACGGCATTCACCAGTACACCGGCGGCTATACAGAATATGTGGAGCGCACCGGCTACGAGGCGCCCGGCTTGAAAAGCTGATAGCTCGCCGTATCGGCGCTATTGCGTATTGGTCGAAGGCGCGGCACCGGCATTGATTACGGCAACCGGTGCCGCCCTGCCACGCACGCGGATTTCGATGCGGCGGCGTGCCTCGACGGCGCCGCGCTGGCCCGATGTGACCGTATCGCCGGGCAGGATCAGCTGCGCGGCGGACATCGGCAGGATGGTGGCATTCTTCAGCTTGGGATTGGCCTTGAGCACGTTGGCAACGGCAATGGCGCGGGCAAGGCCGAGCCCGGCATTGTCTGCGGGCAGCAGGGCCGATACCGGCAGCTTGCCGTCCATTGCGTTGATGATCGTATCATCGAGGTTGGATTTTTCGCGCGCCACCGGCTGCTCGTCCGTATGGCCGATCACCTCGACGATATTGGCGCCATAGAGGCTCAAGTTACTTGCGATTTCATCTGTGATCGTCGTGCCGAGCAGCTGTGAAAAGGTGCCGGTGAGTTCGGCGCTTCCCGATTGGAAATAATTCTTCTTGGCATCGTCGAGATTGATGATGGGCGGCCAGTCGTGCATGCCCTTCCCGCCCCCATTTTCTGCCAGAAGCTTATTGACCTCATCGGGTGCTGCGTTAAGCGAGATGCCGTGTTCCTTCAAAATGGCGGCAACCTTGGAAAGCGACTGCAGATCGGCCGCCGTCGCGCCCTGGTCTTTGATGCTGTCGAGTGTCTCCTTCGCCAGCACCAGCTCTCGCCATTGCTTGTCCACCACGGCCTTGTCGGCGGCGGAAAGATCGCCGGAGACGACCTTGGACTGCAGCAGTACAATCTCGGCGGCCTGCTCGGCTCGCTTCTTTTCCAGGATGGCGACCTGCTGTTCCGCCTTTTCGAGCTTGCGCTCGACCTCATAGCGCTTGTGTCTCTCGGCGGAAATCAGGGCAGCCGCCACAAGCAGCAGGCAGAAGACCAGAAGCAGCATGGATTCGGCCATCGTCAGGCCGAGGATCAGGCCACGATTGTAGCCCTTGTGCTCCATTTTCGGCTTGTTGTCCGAGCCTCCTGCTACCATAGATGCCACCAGCGTTTTCGCGCCAGAGCCACAGGCTCGGCAGCGATATCACCGTCGGCCTTTGGCAGCGACGCCTGCCCGATCGCCTCCGCCATGCGGCCGAGTGCCACTTCGATGTTGCGCAGCGGCTGCAATTGCGCCTCCGACATCTCCTTGATGGCGACAATCGCCGGCGTCAGCTCGGCGCGCACGACGTCCTCCGGCGAGCGGATCTCCTCCAGCTTCCTGCCGACATTCTCGACGGCGGCACCGAAGGTACCGATGATTTCGGACAGCTGCGAAGTCGTCGCCGTCAACTGCGCGGCGGCGTCGTTGATCGGGGTCACGGCCTGCTTTGCCAGCATTTCCAGGATCTTGTTGATCTCCTGGCCGTTGCGCTCGGCCTGCCGCGCGATCTCTTCGAACCCTTCCGACAGCATCTGGTTGCTGACACGCCGGTAGTGGGAGAATTCGCGAGACGACGAGTCGAGTTCGGTGCGTACACGCCGCGTCATCTCGGCAAGCTCATGGCGGACGCTGCGCTCGATGTCGAGCGGGTCGCGCCGCATCTGGTTGAAGAGGATGCGCAGCGTCACGCCGGCGATGGTCGAGGTAACGGCAATACCGAAATTGCGGACGACGGTCTCGATCGATGTTTCGCCAGCAAAGAGATAGAGCGATACGCCGAGACTCGAGAGGGTGAAGAGAAAACCCATGTAGTAGAGATTGTCGCCCGCCTGCTCGTTATGCAGCCGGAACCCTGCGACCGCCAGCGACACGAGGAAGTAGATCCCCATCAACACCAGCGGCACGCCGGTCACGACAGGCAGCGACCAGCCCATGAGCTTCGATGACCAGATGAAAATCATGCCGCCGATGGTGATGGAGGCGAAAAGCGCCATCGGCCCATAATCCCGGATGAGATATCTGGCGTCGGTGCCAGCCATCAGCGTATCCCCTCCAACCGCACGAAACCGCCGAAATCACCGTTACTGTTCTTGATCCATTGCGCCCAGAAGTCCGCAAGATCCTCCATGCTGAACTTCATGTTCGGCCTTTGAAAGGCAAGGATCTTGACCGTGACTCCATTCAACGACGTGCGAAACTGGTCGTTTGCCGGGCTGTGCTGGTATTTCTGATAGGAGACGCCATCCCGGTAGTTCGAGAAGGCGGCGGTGTGCTCGATCATGTCGGAGGCGATGTAGAGGCGCTTCGGCAGGCCGGAGGGCGCATTGGCAAAGACTTCCAGGTTGATCTTCTGGATGGCCGCCATGATGGGCGACAGCCTGCCGGACTCGCCCGCGGTCAGCTTGCCGGCGATATCGGCGAGCGGCTTCTGGAACCCCTTCTCCCACCGTGCCTGTGCCAGACGCGGATTGCTTGTCCATTCGTCAACATTGGCACCGCTTCCCGGATTGCAGCCGTGGAAGGTCTGGATCAGCTCGCCCTCCTTCTCGGTGAGCGCATAGATATCGATCGCGCCGCCGATCGGCACATCAGTCACGATCTTCTGGAACTGGTTGCGTAGATCGAGCGCCGTCGTGTCTGCTATCGGATCGGTGACATCGAGCAGGATGGCCGTTTCCGCCTTTGGGCCGTCCACCGGGCAGAGCGACGCCTGGTCGATGGCGATATTGCCGCTCGCCTTGTAGCGCAGCCAGCCATAGGCGCCGACGATCCCGAGGGACAGGACCGCGAGGCAAACCGTTGCAATGATGAGACCGGCGGATCCGCCGCGCCGGCTACGCCGCTTGCGTCGAGCCAAGGATGCTCTCCGGGAAAAGATTATCGAGCTGGTGGTATTTCTCGATGGCGCGCTCGAATTCCTCGCCAATCCGCTTGATCTGCTCTGAAAGCTCCGTCTGCGCACCCTGGATGCGCGAGCCCAGAACCTTGTCGTCCCATTCCTCTTCGCTGCGTATGACAGGCGTCAGGCGCTCCATCTTGTAGGCATCCTTGAAGTAGGATGGCTCCAGCTCGGTACGTGCAGCCCGGTTGGCATCGCGGTAGGAGGTGAGCAGCACATTGGCGGCGCGCTCGAGATGGTTTTGATGTTCAGCAAAAAGGCCTGCGGTCCTCGCGCGATGGGCGACGATGGCTGATGTCTCCTGCCGGCGCAGCGAGAGGTCGCGGATGATCTCCTCGATCTTGCTATTGTGCTCGTCGCGGATCTCGCGAAGGTCCTCGATCAGATCGAGCTTGCGGTCGATATAATTGTCCCTCGCCGCGTCGAGACGCTTCTGTACGCCGGCAAAGCCCGGATAGGGATCGGTCAGATAGCAGCCGTCGATGAAGGCGACGAGCGAGAACATCAGGCCAATGGCAAAGAGCATCCAGGAATTCAGCTCCTGCAGTCCGAGCGGTGCTACCTTCAGGCGCTGTATCACCTCGGCGCCGGCGCCGCTCAGGATCGTGGCCGAGACCTCGCGATAATGCGCCAGCACGATGTTGATGCCTAATGCCAGGGCGACATAGGCGACAAGCCCGAGCAGACCGAGCAGCTTCAGCGCGAAGGACCGATGCACGAGGAAGCGGACGCAGAAGAAGGAGAACATCAGCGCCGTGCCGATATTCAGGAAGGCGAAGGCGGCCGCCTCCGTCACGCCGCCGACGATGCCTTGCTCGCTTCCCTTGGCGAGAAAGCTGCCGTTCATCACCATTTCGATAAGCACGAGGAAGACGATCAGCGAAACCTTGAAGCCCCATGCCGCCCTGCTGGAAACCTTTGCGGCGCGCTGCAGCTTGTGCGTGGCCTTGAAGCTCACCATTTCGTCCTCGGCGGTTTTCAGCTTGCGGCGCAGGCCATGCAGCTCGTCGACGCCACTTGCCACCTCCGCCTTGAAATCGGATATGCTGGAAGCATTTGCCTGGCGTATCAACCCGAACTGGCCTTCGAAATCGAGGTTGCGGAGACGGCTGTCGAAGGTCTGAAACTGGTCTTCGAGGATCTGGTAGGAACTCTTCTTTTCCGCCTCGACCCAAGCGACGACGCGCTGCTCCGTCTCGTCATGCGACTGCGCATCCGGCGGCGGCCTGTTCTGGCGCCCGGCGGCGGCGCCCTTTTCCTTCAGATCAAGGGTCGCACCGAGCTTTTCGATGTCGACGACGGGAAAAACGTCTGTCGAGGCGCGGAAATCATGGCTGGTCTCCCGAACGCTGTCCCAGAGACGGTTGAGGGCTTCGAAACGCAACGATCTTCCCCGGCGAATTCATCAACTTAGAAAGGACAATTGAGAAATCGATACCGCACCGGTTGTCCTTGGTCCAGCGCGATCTAGCTAAGGTTAGGATGCGATTGTGGTAAAGACTAGCCCGAGCCTAATAGTGATAGGAAAACACTTATATCAATCGCGGCAATCATCCTTGCGCGAAGGATCGCTGCTACGCCTGGACCGAATTCGAAACAGGTTTCCAGAAACCGGCGCGTTGCAGCCCTTCGCGATAGATATCGCGTTGCCATTGCTCCTTGAACGGCACGACGGAAATCCAGCGATCGATATCGAAATCCGGATAGGTATTATGAACCCGCCGGACGAAGAAGCCCGCCCTTTCCTCTTCTCCGAGCATTGCCAGGCTCGCCGCGGAAATCCTGTCCGCCAAGCGTGAATCGGCCATCCGGCCGATATAATCGAGAGCAGCCTCGAAGCGGCCGAGCGTGTAGCTGGCGACCGAAGCGGTCCAGAAATAAGTGTCGGGACTGGCCGGGTTGAGCGCGATGGCACATTCGATCTTCTTCAGCGCAAGATCCGGCCGCGAGGAATGCAGCAATGCTTCGGCATGGTCGGCAATGATGCCGGCGTGACCCGGATTGAGGGCTTCGGCCAGTTTCAGGGCTTCTATGCTCTCGTCGTCTGCCCGCTTTAAGGTCTTCGTCATGCCCAACTCGCGATAGCCGTCGGCGATATCGCGACGGGCCGCAATGGCCCGTAGCGCATAGTCCTCGGCCTCGTCCAGCAGGGCCGCGTCGCTACCCGATGTCAGCACCCATTCCTTGGAATAGGTCCGCGCAATGGAACTCAAGACAGGGGCGAAATGGCCGCTGCTTTCCAGCACGGCTTTGAGCTCCACCCGTGCTTCCTGCAGGCTCGGCACCGAGAGACGAGCAAGGTGGCGCTTTCCGGCGAGATAGCGCCGATGGGCCGTCAGGTCCTTTTCGAAGTGAGACCTCATCATCTCCCGGCGTTCGATCTGCCCTGCCAGGGACAGCACGATATGGCGCGTGATCGTCTGCCTCTGCTGTTCCGGAGAGGACTGTCCAAGATTGATGCGCTCCGCCCAGACGACCTCATCGCTGGCGGCATCGACCAATTGCGAAAACAACAATGGTCCGTCATCACGAGCGCTGAGGCGCATCTCGATACTATAGGAGCGATCCCATCGATCGAACGTTGCGACGGCACGCTGCCCAACCCTGCCGACCCGGACCGCCGTGCAGCGATCCGCAATATCGAGACTCTCCAAGGCGCAGAAGCCGACAGTGATATCGCCCACCAGCGATGAGGCGTCGTATCCTGCGCCTTGCTTTTCCGAGGATGGCAGGAGAATTAGGGGGATGCGCGCCTTCGGCGCCCTGCCCGACACCCGACTGCTGGGAAGAGCGCCTGCGGCGACCTCACCTGCCGAAGCGTCCCGCCACCGCGCCGACCATGACGCCAACAACTCTGAACGCTGCTCGAATATTCGCCTGAAGTGCTCCACCTCCCCGGTGGCTTCGAATATCCGCAACAAGATGCGATGGATATTCCGATCCTCCGGATCGACGCCGAGGATCAGAAGCGCGGCCTCCTTCACCAGTGCGGCATTCTTCTTGGTGCTCACCTGGGCCTCAGCGGCAGTCAGCGTTTCCTTCAGCATATCGACATGGCGGCGCCTTTGCGCCTTTCGCCAGTGAAAGAAAACCGCGCTCTGACAATCGACCTCCGGCAGGAACTCCGCCTCGAGCGCTTTCATCAGCACCTTTAGCCGCGCAGTGACCGGCGCGGCCTGCTCCGCGTTTGCAAGCGGCAAGTCTATAGCTTCCGGAGGTGCTTCGAGCTCGACGATCGTTTCGCTGAAACGAAGGAACGACCTGCCGAGAGCTGCCTGGCGGCCCCTTATCCGCGAAACCAGCTTGCGCAGATTGACCTGCGCGCCGCTATTGTCATCTCCCCATAAAAGCCGGGCGACCGCGCTGCGCGACGCGCGCGCCGCCGGCTCCGCCATCAGGTAGGTCAGGATCAACAGGCCCTTTTCGGGAAAGGCGACTTGGCGACCGTCGCTGCCCAGGAGCCTGAGGCCGCCAAATGTATGCAGTGAAAACATGATCCTGTTCACGACATCCGCATCGACCGATGCCGGCAGAAAAAACCGGGAAGCAGTTTCATTTGCCGGATTGATTTCACTCGCGCTCGGGCGAGCATAGTGAAATTTCCATAAGTTCGTAGTGTGGAGGAAGGTTCGGCGATTTTCAATTCCAATTGCCTGAAACCGGAAAGACCCTTCGCCAAATCGAAAGCGCGATATATCTCTTCTGAGCACGCGATCTCATTCGGAGCATGAAGCCATGACATCCTCTCCCTTCAAGAACATCTGTGTCTACGGCGCCGGCGCGCTGGGTGGCGCCATCGCCACAAAGCTCGCTTCCTCCCAGGGAGCAGAGACGCAGATCTCTGTCGTCGCACGCGGAGCTCACCTGGAGGCCATTCGCGCTGGCGGCATACGCCTCTGGGAAGCCGGCGCAGACAGCCCTCTCGTGGCGCGGATGACGGCAACGGCCGATGCGGGCGAGCTGCCGCCGCAGGATCTCGTCATCACGGGGCTCAAGGGCCATCAGCTTGCCGCAGCCGTCCCCGGCATTGCGAAATTGCTGCATTCGGGCACCCGCGTCGTCATGATCCTCAACGGCGTGCCGTGGTGGTATTTTCACCGGGACAGGCAGAGCGGCCATGCGGAGCACCAGATGGAGGAGCTCGATCCGAACGGCGATCTCTGGCGCCTGATCGGGCCGAAGCGTGTGATCGGCTGCGTTGCCTATCAAGGCGCGGAAGTCGTCGGGCCAGGTGAGATCAAGCTCGCAAACAACGGCCATTTCATCCTGGGCGAGCCATCCGGCGAGACGACGGCCGATATAGAAGCCATCGCGGCACTGCTGCAGAGGGCAGGCGTCAACATCTCCATTTCCACGCGCATTCGCGACGATATCTGGAGCAAGTTGATGGGCAACGCCGCCTTCAACCCGATCAGCGCGCTGACCCGCGGATTGATGTCGGACATTATGGATGATCCGGCGCTGGCAGCCATGGTCGGCCAGGTGATGAGGGAGGTGAAAGCTGTCGCTGAGGCTTTAGGATCGCATATCGCCATGTCGGTCGAGGAGCGCCTCGAGCGCTCGCGGCAGATCGGGCCTGTGCGCACCTCGATGCTGCAGGATCTGCTTGCTGGCAAGGCACTGGAAATCACGCCTCTCGTCGGTGTCGTCGTTTCGCTCGGCAAGCTCGCCAGTGTGCCGACGCCTGTCTCGGCGACCATCCTGGCGCTGGTGACGCAGCTCGACCAAAAGAACCAGCAGGATGCTGCCTAGCTGGCGGTCGACTGCCGCCAACGACATCCTCCTTTCCGGCAGCGGGCCACGGGCCAGTTGCCGGGCAAAATCCGGGGAGGCCGCATCTTTATATTTCACTTACTTCTTCGCCTTTCACCTCGAATGGATTTCCTATGGAGGCCGGCGTTACGCTTGCGGTGGAATATGGAGATAGACCCATGCTCGACACGCACGCACCCAATCTGACGGAATCCATCCGCGTCCTCGTTCACAACAGCGATGAGAGACATCACCGCGTTGCGGCATCGACCCCAAGCATAAAAGGCCGGCGCCAGCGCCCGCTTGGCAATCGCCAGGTCCGGGAAAAGCGCACCTTTCAGGCCATGTTCGCCTTTGGTCTGCTTCTCGGCGGCCTGGAGCTCTTCATCGTACTGCATTACCTCTGAGACACAGCATGGGCAGTCCGACGTTTCAGAGACGCATCGGCGGCGTGATCACCGCCCTTATTACCCCGTTTCATGATGGCGCTTTCGATAGCGTCGCCTTGATGGCGCATGTGGAATGGCAGCTATTGAGCGGCATCGACGGGCTGCTGGTCTGTTCGCTAACGGGCGAAGGCCCGACGCTGACGGAAGCCGAGCGAACCCGCGCCATTGAAATCTGCGTCGAACTTTCCGAAGACAAGGTGCCCGTCATTGTTGCAACGGGAACCAACGATACGGCGACGACCATAAAGGAAACGATACAGGCGCAGCGGCTTGGCGCCGATGCAGCCTTGGCGACGGTTCCCTATTATTCCAAGCCGACACAGAAAGGGATTACCCACCATTTCGAGCAGCTTGCTGCGCAAACGGAGCTGCCCATCATCGTCCATAATCAGCCATCGCATACGGCGACCGACCTTGCTCCGGCAACGGTCGGACGGCTGGCGGAGATTCCAGGAATCATAGGAATCGCCGACGGCAGCGGTGACGTCTCGCGCATCGATCTCTGGCGGCCCATGCTGCCGGAACGGTTCGGGCTCTTTACGTCGAACGATGCCAGCGCGCTCGGTTTCACCGCTGCGCATGGCCATGGCTGCTTTTCCAGTGCGGCCAATATCGTTCCGCGTCTCTTTCGATCCATGCAGCATTCGGCTGCGTGCGGCAACACCAGCGCAGCTCAATCCATCGACGAGCGCCTGCAGCCATTGTTCAGTGCGCTGGCCCGCGAAAGCGAACCGGCGACGGTCAAGCACGCCCTGTCACTGGTCAGGGATATCGAGGCGGACGTACGCCTGCCCTTGGTCGGCGTCACCAGCGAGACGGCTTCGGCCATCCAAGCGGCAATCACACCGTTTCAGCTCGACGGCAGCGGCCGCTTCGCCTCGCGCCATGCCTATCGCCTGGGATTGTGAAACTGCGCAATCCCTATGAGATTTTTATATTTTTGCCGTTTCAGGCAAATGGAAAACCTAGCAACTCCCCCATAGATTCAACAGCGTAGCACCGGAATTGGCCTTATCGGACCGGCGGTGCTGGTGACACTGAAAGGAGCTATGATGTCACGCCATATGCATACCGGCCTATCCGCCGATCCCCTCGAACGCCCTCGCAGGGCGGCCATCACAAGAAGCGAGTGGCCCATCTCTTCGGACGCATTGCTGAACGGGCTTCGCTCCGTCGCTCCGCGCCTCGGACTTGTCCTCCTGATCGCCGGCGCACTGCAAATTGTGCTGCACCTGACCGGACACTGAGCGAAACCGAAGAGATCCAAGAGGAAAGAAGAAATGGCAAACGCACAGCATATTCAGCGCCGCTCGGCTCATAACCCGATTTCGCCGGCTCCGGCCCGCTTCATCATTGGGCGCGACCGCCGCGGCAGCTGGATCGTTCAGGATCGACAGGGCCTCGTCGGCGGCTTGTTCCGCAACGAGGCCGCGGCCCTGCACTTCGCCGCCGAGGAATGCAACCACAATCCTGCCGACATCTGCCATGCGCCCGAAGGCGCTATCCTCGACCTGGACGGTTTCGCGCCAGCCTCGTCCAATCTGCACTAAATTTAGCCCCTAGCAGGCTTCGACAGTATCCCGCCGAACGCTTCCTTAACCCGCCCTCAGTTAAACTCTCGGCCAGATATCCAAAGAACAGAAAACCATGTCGAAGCCTGCTTTCCGTTACAGCCACTACGATCTTAGGGAACAGCGCGTGGGAACGGTGATTGAAATCACCCTCTCGGCCATCGCCAATGTCAGGCTGATGAATGGCGCGAATTTCGAGCGCTTCACGGAAACCCTCAAGCATCAGTTTATCGGCGGCGTCGCCAAGAAATCCCCGATTCGGCTCACCATTCCGGAATCCGGCCACTGGCATCTCGTCGTCGACATGGAAGGCCACAATGGACTGGCTGAATCGAGCGTGAAGATCGTCGATGCGGCACCGGCTCCCCGCATGCAGAAAGCACCACAGGAAACCGCCAGCGGCCGGTGATACCGGACCTCAGCGCTCGCCGCGTTCCTTGCGCAGCTTCGACCACCACTCCAGCCGCTTGCGAATTTCCCGCTCGAAACCGCGTTCCGGCGGATCGTAGAAGGTCTGGCGGCCCATCTTCTCCGGAAAATAGTTCTGACCTGAAAAGGCGTCGGGCTCGTCGTGGTCGTAGCGATAGCCGTCGCCATAGCCTTCGGTGCGCATCAGCTTGGTTGGCGCATTGAGGATATGCTTGGGCGGCAGCAGTGAACCATTCTGCTTGGCGGCCTGCATTGCAGCTTTGAAGGCAGTATAGACCGCATTGGATTTCGGGGCGGTCGCGAGATAGACGCAGGCCTGCGCCAGAGCCAGCTCACCCTCCGGCGACCCGAGATAATCATAGGCATCCTTGGCGGCATTGCAGATGACAAGCGCCTGCGGATCAGCAAGCCCGATATCCTCCACCGCCATGCGCACCAGCCGGCGGCCGAGATAGAGCGGATCCTCGCCGGCATCGAACATGCGGGCGAGATAATAGAGAGCGGCGTCCGGATCGGAACCGCGAACCGATTTATGCAGCGCGGATATCAGATTGTAGTGCCCATCCTGCGCCTTGTCATAGACCGGGGCGCGGCGCTGGACGATCTTGACCAGCATGTCGGGATCGAAAAGCTCGTCCTTGCGCGCGGCGCGCCAGACCTCTTCGGCCAGCGTCAGCACCGAACGGCCATCGCCATCGGCCATGCCGATCAGGCTCGCGCGCGCATCGTCCGTCAACGGCAGCGGCTTGCCTTCCACCGTTTCGGCCCGGCGCAACAACTCCTCCAGGCTTTCCTCGTCATGGGAGCGGAATGTGAGGACACGGGCGCGGGACAAGAGAGCGGCATTGAGTTCGAAGGAGGGATTTTCCGTCGTCGCCCCCACAAGAATGACGGTGCCGTCTTCCATGACTGGCAGGAAGCTATCCTGCTGGGCGCGATTGAAGCGATGGATCTCGTCGACGAACAGCAGGGTCTGGCGGCCATCCATGCGGCGCAACCGCGCTGCCTCGAATACCTTCTTCAGGTCGGCGACGCCGGAGAAGATCGCCGAAATCTGTTCGAAGGCGAGACCAGCCTCGCCCGAAAGCAGCCTGGCAACGGTCGTCTTACCGGTGCCGGGAGGCCCCCAGAAGATCATCGATCCCAGCGAACCCGCCTCGATCATCCGGCGCAGCACGCCGTCCTCGCCGGTCAGATGGGCCTGGCCGGTGACTTCGGCCAGCGTTTGCGGTCGCAGACGATCGGCGAGAGGCCGCTTGTTGGCGACCTCCTCCGGTATCCGCGGTGCAAACAGGTCATCGCTCATCGGAAGAACTGCCGGATGCGCTGGCCGTCACGCTCGATCTCGACGCGCCAGAAGCTTGGGTTTGACGTGACGGTCCGCTGCAGGATCTCGGTCGTATTGATCGCCACGCCATTGATGGAAATAACGATATCGCGCGCGGCAAATCCCAGCCGATCGGCCGGCGAGTTCTGCTTCAGGCTTTCGATGACGACGCCCGTGGAATCCGGCGGCAGATGCAGATCATCGGCAACCCGCGGCGAAAGATTGGCAACGGTTGCGCCGGAGAAAGGATTGTTGCCCTCGATCACCCGCTCATCGCGCGGGATGGATTCAGGCGCGGCGGCAAGCGTCATCGTGGTCTGATGTTCCTTGCCGTTATCGAGCACGGTCAGCGATACGGTCGCGCCGAGGCCGGCCGTCGTCAGGCGATAGCCGAGCGCATCGGGATGCTCGATAGAGATATTGTTCAGCGCCGTGATCACCTCGCCCGGCTTGAGGCCGGCCTTGGCCGCCGGGCCGCCATCGACCACCTTGGTCACCAATGCGCCGCGCACCTTGTCCAGGCCCAGCGCTTCGGCGACGTCGGATGTTACCGGCTCGAAAGTGGCGCCGATATAGGGCCGCTCGAAGGACTTGTCGCCACGATCGGCGGCGGCAAGGAAGACCTTGACCAGATTGGCGGGAATGGCAAAGCCGATACCGTTGGAGCCGCCACCCTGGGAGAAGATCGCCGTATTCAGTCCGATCAGCTGGCCCGTCATGTTGACGAGCGCACCGCCGGAATTGCCGGGGTTGATCGAAGCATCGGTCTGGATGAAGAAGCCGACTTCGTTCTTTACCTGATTGCGGGCAAGCGCCGAAACGATACCGCTGGTCACCGTCTGTCCGACGCCGAAGGGATTGCCGATCGCGAGCACGAGATCGCCGACCTCGATACCATCGGAATCGCTAAGCGGCAGAACCGGGAAGCTCTCATTCTTCGATTGGATCTTCAGCACCGCGAGGTCGACGCGATCATCCTTCAGAACGACCTTGCAGGGGAACTCGCGGCCGTCCGAAAGGGCGATCTTGATGTCGTCGGCACCATCGACGACGTGGTTGTTGGTAATAACGGTGCCATTCGCCTCCACGATAACGCCGGAGCCCAGCGAAGACTGCTTCTCGGTGCGATTCGGCATGCGTTGGCCGAAAAACTGCTCGAAGAAGGGATCGCCCGCGAAGGGCGACTGACGCTGCACGACGCGCTCGGCATAGACGTTCACCACAGCGCCGGCCGTCTGCTTGACCAGCGGGGCGAAAGAAAGCTGCATCTGCGTCTGGCTTTCCGGCAGCGTCTTTGCCGTCTGAGCCTCAGCGGAAAGCGGCATCGCCATGACGAGAGCAATCATCGAAACGGCAGTGCGCTTCAGGAGGACATGCATGGAAATTTCCCTTTTTAATTCTCTTTAAACAACGTTGTAGCGCCCGACGCTAGAAAGAAAAGAGGGCGGAACCATGAAGCACAAATGGAAGTTTGCAGCGATAAAAAACAGGCTCGCCGAACAAAAACATGCTGTCATGCATTTCGCGTTGGGAATCGTCAAAGGGAGCCAAACATGCGATCGATCCATCTTGCCGCCGCCACCTTCGCCATCTCCTCCGCTATGGCCGGCACCTCCTATGCCGCCAGCTTCGATTGCGAGGCGCAGAACCTGAAGCCGGACGAAAAGACCATATGCGAGGTACGGGCGCTCAACGATGCCGACGTGAGGATGGTCACGACCTTCGACCTGCTCTCCGGCCTTCTTGCCATGGGCGCGCGCGGCACGATGCAGGACCAGCAGACGGAATGGTTGAAGAAGCGGCAGGCTTGCGGAGCCGATGTCGGCTGCCTGACTGTGTCCTACCAGGAGCGCCAGAAAGAGCTGAACGACGCGTACAAGCAGATCAATCGGCCGCTGTAAGGGCTTGGTTTGCAATGGTTTTGATAGTTTCATTGGGCAAGTCCCCTCTCCCCGCCTGCGGGGAGAGGGTTAGGGTGAGGGGCAAACGCAGGGACAGGCAAACCCTGCCGTTGCGATAAAGCTCGAAGCCCCTCATCCGTCCTCTCACAGCCGAGCCATGCTCTGCCGTTCGAGTCCAACTTCTCCCCGCCCTTCGACAAGCTCAGGACGGGGCGAAGAGACTTGGTTATTTTCCGCCCAAATCGCGAACGGCGCCGCGGTCCGCACTGGTTGCGAAGGCCGCATAAGCCTTCAACGCCGTAGTGACATTGCGCTTGCGCGGTTCGGCCGGATGCCAACCCCTAACGTTCTGGGCTTCGCGGCGAGCGGCAAGCTCCTTGTCATCGACACGCAGGTTGATCGTGCGGTTGGGGATGTCGATGTCGATCATGTCGCCCTCACGCACCAGGCCGATCGTGCCGCCATTGGCCGCTTCCGGCGAAGCATGGCCGATCGAGAGGCCGGAAGTGCCGCCGGAGAAGCGGCCATCGGTGATCAGCGCACAGGCCTTGCCGAGGCCCTTCGACTTCAGGTAGCTCGTCGGATAGAGCATTTCCTGCATGCCGGGACCGCCCTTCGGGCCTTCGTAGCGGATGACGACGACGTCGCCGGCCTTGACCTCGTTGCTGAGGATGCCCTTGACGGCAGCGTCCTGGCTTTCGAAGACCTTGGCCGGGCCGGAGAACTTCAGGATCGATTCATCGACGCCGGCTGTTTTCACGATGCAGCCATCCAGCGCCAGATTGCCCTTGAGGACGGCAAGACCGCCATCCTTGGAGAAGGGATGCTCGACGGAGCGGATGACGCCGTTTTCGCGGTCGGTGTCGAGCTCCTCCCAGCGGGCGTTCTGGCTGAAGGCAACCTGGGTCGGAATGCCGCCCGGAGCCGCGCGGAAGAATTCGCGCACGCTTTCACTGTTGGTGCGGGTGATGTCCCAGCGGTCGATGGCGTCGCCGAGCGTTTCGGCGTGAACCGTCGGGCAATCGCGGTTGATCAGGCCGCCCTTATCGAGCTCGCCGAGGATCGACATGATGCCGCCGGCGCGGTGCACATCTTCCATGTGGACGTCGCTCTTCGCCGGCGCGACCTTGGAGAGGCACGGCACGCGACGCGACAGCGCGTCGATATCGGCCATGGTGAAATCGACTTCGCCTTCATGCGCGGCGGCAAGAATGTGCAGAACCGTGTTGGTGGAGCCGCCCATGGCGATATCGAGCGCCATGGCATTCTCGAAGGCCTGCTTGGAGGCGACGGAACGCGGCAGGATGGATGCATCCTCCTGCTCGTAGTAGCGGCGAGCGAGATCGACGATCAGGTGGCCGGCTTCGACGAAGAGGCGCTTGCGGTCGGCATGGGTGGCGAGCGTCGAGCCGTTGCCGGGCAGCGACAGGCCCAGCGCCTCGGTCAGGCAGTTCATCGAATTGGCGGTGAACATGCCCGAGCACGAGCCGCAGGTCGGACAGGCGGAGCGCTCGATGACCTGGACGTCCTCGTCGCTGATCTTGTCGTCGGCAGCGGCAACCATGGCGTCGACCAGATCGAGCGCATGCTTCTTGCCGTGCAGGACGACCTTGCCGGCTTCCATCGGGCCGCCGGACACGAAGACCGTCGGGATGTTCAGGCGCAGCGAGGCCATGAGCATGCCGGGCGTGATCTTGTCGCAATTGGAGATGCAGACCATGGCATCGGCGCAATGGGCGTTGACCATGTATTCGACGCTGTCGGCGATTAGCTCGCGCGAGGGCAGCGAATAGAGCATGCCGTCATGGCCCATGGCGATGCCGTCGTCGACGGCGATGGTGTTGAATTCCTTGGCAACACCGCCAGCCGCTTCGATTTCGCGCGCGACGAGCTGGCCGAGATCCTTGAGGTGGACGTGGCCGGGCACAAACTGGGTGAAGGAGTTGACCACCGCAATGATGGGCTTGCCGAAATCGCTGTCCTTCATACCCGTGGCGCGCCAAAGGCCGCGCGCACCGGCCATGTTACGGCCGTGGGTGGTGGTTCTGGAACGATAAGCTGGCATGGTGTCTCTTCCTCGTCATCCTGGAATTTGCGCGGCGTCGGCAGGGCCCGAGGTTTAGGGCCGAAGGGAACGCCGGCAACTCCGCTTTTTGGAATTGTCCTAATCCAATCGTGCGATACTGTCACTATCAACTCAAGCGAATCCGGTACGCTGCCTGGCAAGGGCCAAGTCCGGGCAAACAAGTCGTACGACCACAATTGGGGACGAAGCAGCCCGATCACAAGCGCACACAAAAAGTTGCTTTCACTTCCAAAGAAATGCCGGCCTAAGAGTGTAACAAAATCCGCGTCTGCTGCGTATCGCTTATATCCAAGCTGCTATCGCATAGAGGAATTGTTCCATGGCTGCCTATCGCCCGCCCAAAATCGCATCTTCCGAGATCACACCCCACTCGATCTATCTCAAGCGCCGCGGCTTCCTGACGGCGGCAGCCGCCGGCATCGGCATGGCGGCCATCGGCGGCAAGGCTGCGATGGCCGAGGCGCTGGCGGCGACCAAGAGCAATTATACGGTTAATGAGAAGCTGACGCCGATCAAGGACGTCACCACCTACAATAACTTCTACGAATTCGGCCTCGACAAGTCCGACCCTGCCAGCCTCTCCGGCAAGTTCAAGCCGCGTCCCTGGACGGTCAAGGTCGACGGCATGGTCAACAAGCCCGGCACCTTCGATATCGACGCGCTGATCAAGGAATTTCCGCCGGAAGAGCGCGTCTATCGCATGCGCTGTGTCGAAGCCTGGTCTATGGTCATTCCCTGGGACGGCTTCCAGCTTTCCGCCCTGCTCGACAAGGTGGAACCGCAGGGCAGCGCCAAATTCGTGGCTTTCGAGACTGTTGTCAGACCAGACGAGATGCCGGGGCAATCAGGCCTGTTGCAATCCCTGAACTGGCCCTATGTCGAGGGCCTGCGTCTGGACGAGGCGCGCAACCCGCTGACGCTGCTTGCCGTCGGGCTCTACGGCGAGACCCTGCCGAACCAGAATGGCGCGCCGATCCGGCTCGTCGTGCCCTGGAAATATGGCTTCAAGGGCATCAAGTCGATCGTCCGCATCACGCTCACCGACAAGCAGCCGCTGAATACCTGGCAGGCCACCAATAGCCAGGAATACGGCTTCTACGCCAACGTCAATCCGGCCGTCGATCATCCGCGTTGGAGCCAGGCGACCGAGCGTCGCATCGGCGAAGGCGGCTTTTTCGGCTCCAATCGCCACCCCACCCTGCCCTTCAACGGCTATGCCGACCAGGTCGCCAGCCTCTATACCGGCATGGATCTCAGGGTGAATTTCTGATGGCCCTCTCCTTCGCTCTGCCCAAGCGCTGGCAATCCGCCTCCGTCTGGGCGCTCTATTTTGTCGGGCTTTTGCCGGCCGCATGGGAGTTCTATCTCGGCGCGACGGACCAGCTCGGCGCCGACGCGGTGAAGACCTTCGAGCTCTTCCTAGGGCTATGGGCGATCCGCTTCCTGCTTTTGACGCTTGTGGTCACGCCGTTCCGCGATCTTTTCGGCTGGAACTATCTGCGCTATCGTCGCGCGCTCGGCCTGCTCTGCTTCTACTACGCGCTGATGCACCTGACCGTCTACATGGTCCTCGACCAGGCGCTGGATGTGCAGGCTGTCATCGACGATGTTCTGAAGCGGCCCTTCATCATGTTCGGCATGGCGGGGCTCGTCATGCTGCTGGCACTTGCCGTGACCTCGAACAATTTCTCGATCAAACGGCTCGGCAAGAAATGGATCTGGCTGCATCGCCTCGTCTATATCATCGCCGCCTGCGGTGCCCTGCACTTTGCGCTATCGACCAAGGTGCTATCGCTGGAACAGTTCATCTATATCGGCCTGCTGATCGCCATGATCCTTTACAGATCCTACAGGCCGATCATGATGGAGAAACGCCGGGCCGCGCGCAGGCCGGCCGCGGCTTCCAGTTCCAGAGCGGCCTGAAGGCGGCCGCTCTGCCTGTTCCAGTGATGGTCATTCAGCGGTGCTGGCGATCTTTGCCTGGCCCTGCTCCTGCACCTCGACGGTTGCCGTCAGGCCGGCAATCAGCTTCGTGCCGTCGGGCACCTTGTCGAGCGCGATGCGCACCGGCACGCGCTGTGCCAGGCGCACCCAGCTGAAGGTCGGCGTGATATTGGCAAGCAGGCTGCCGGAGGTACGCTCGCGGTCCTCAATGCCGTAGGCGATGCTTTCGACATGGCCGGTCAGCTTCTCGGCCTGCCCCATCAGGTGGATGAAGACCTCGTCGCCGACATGGATGCGCGGCAGCTTGGTTTCCTCGAAATAGCCTTCGACGCGCAGAGAATCAGTATCGATCAGCGCCACCTTGGCGGTGCCGGCCGAAACATAGTCCCCCGGGCGCAGGCCGAAGTTCGAGATCGTACCGTTGACGGTCGCACGGATCTCGGAACGGTCTAGGTTCAGCTGTGCGAGATCGCGATTGGCGGTCGCCTGACGGAGAGCGGCTTCAGCCTGCTGTTCGGTGGTCTGCGCCTGCTCCTTCTGCTGGAGGGAGGCAGCATCGCCGAGGCGCGCCTGCCGCTGGTTCTCGCGGCGCGCCTGATCGAGAGCGGCCTTGCTGCTTTCAAGGGCTGCATCCGCCTGCTCGAGGGCGATGGCGAAACGATCGCGATCGACGCGGAAGAGGACATCGCCCTTTTTGACGATTTGGTTGTCCTTGACGAGGACTTCGCTGACCAGACCTGAGACATCTGGCGCAATGCCGACGACATCGGCCCTCAGGCGCGCATCGCGCGTCCAGGGTTCGTCCATGTAATGGCCCCAGAGCTGGCGGCCGACATAGACGGCGGCAACGACGAAGAAGAGAGTGACGGCCACGCGGCCGATGAGTTTGAACGCGTTCATGTGAAGTACCAACGAGAGACGGAGGAGACGGCGCCGAGCAGCAGGACGTAAAGGGCGAGATCGAAGAGGCCGCGATGCCAGACCAGAGTGTAGGCTCCGATCCAGGCGAGTAGGCGTCGAAGGACGATGACGGCAAACAGCGTCACAAACATGAGAACGAGAAGGCGCGGGATATAGACGCCATAAAGATCGAATTCTGCGGGCATGATATTACTCGGCGGCAATGGGATGAGGTTGGGTTATATCCGATAAGGGCGGTCGCCAACTCGCCGGCGGTTCGGCGTGCGGAAAGAGCGCGCGGCGAAGGCCGACCAGCGCATCGAGGCTCGCCCGACTGGAGTGGCGCTTTTCCTGCGCGACCGCCTCGAGACTATGATCGATCGACACGCGCAGGTCGTTGGCAGGATCGATGGCCCGCTTGGCCTTCAATCTCGAGCGATAGAAATCCGATACGCCGATCAGGACTTCGCTGACGGATGCGGCAGCGGCCGGCTTCAATTGGCCACGCTCCTTTTGCAGCATCAGCACATTGAAGCCGAGACGGACATCGGCATAACCGTCGACCTTCTTTAGCTCGCGATCCTCGATGCCCGCGAGACGTGGCACGAGCTGGCCGAGGCGGTCGAGGATGCGGCCGGACAGGCGCTCATGGTCGGCACGACGGATGCCCGCCGCGGTTTCGGCCAGATCTCTCCAGCCGGCCCTTACCAGCCGCCAGGCGGCAAGTTCGGCTCCGAAGGGGCGAGTGAGCAAGGTCCAGACCAGAGCGAAGCCCACGCCCGCGAGAGCCCCAACGGCGCTATTTGCGAAGCTGGCGAAATCGGCCGTATAGCGATCCTGCAGCGCGATGAAGGTAGCGCCGTTCACCGCCAGCAGCATGGCGAGCATGTTGGTCTGCGGCCGCGGTATCAACAGCCCCATCACCAAGAAGGGCGGCGCGAAGACCAACACCAGCATTTCGAAGCCTGAGATCGACGGCAATATGCCGAAGATATAAACGCAAGCGATGACGAGGCTCACGGCGCACCAGACGAACATCGAGGTGATGAAGGGTGCGGGCCGATCGAGCGAGGCGAAAAACGAACAGGCAACCGCCGCCATGGTGACGAAGCCCGCGCCATCCTGCCATCCCGAATAGATCCAGAAGAAGCAGGCAACGGCAATGCCGACGATAACCGCACCGGCCGAGAAGGCCAGCAGGCCATAGTCATAGTGCCTGATGTGAGCGACGACGTTGCGGTGACGGAAAGCAGGACGCCATGTGCCGACCTGCTGGCCGGAGACGATCTGGTCGCGCAGCGTCAGGCAGTCCTGCCAGAGATCGACGATTTCCTTCAGGCGATCGAGAGCACTCGACCGGACGAGATCATCCCAACCGAGATCGATGTCGCTCTGCTGCAATTCCTCGATCTTCCCCGATAGTCCATCGGCGGTATCGTCGGCCTTGCAACGACCGCCCTGCCCGAGCCAATCGGCCACATCGTTCAAAACCGCGACAAGCTCCTGCGACAGCGGTTTTCCGCCGGCTTTCAGCGCGTGCAGGCGATCGGCGAGGGACGAGAAGAGCGGCAGCAACATCAGCAGGCGGCCTCGCAGCTCGCGCGAATGCCTGACGATATCGCGGCTGCCGGCATCATAACGCAGCTGGCTGATGACGAGATCGAGGCCGGAAACGTCGGCGGAAAGCTTCTGGCGCTTCAAGGGAGTGGCGGGCGAAGCCCCCTCGCCGCGCAGGATCTCATCCGCCCAGGTGCCGGCATCATCCAGCCAGGAGCTTATCCGCTGGCCGAGCACCGTGCCGACGCTGCTCGGAAAAATGATGGTGCTGACGACGCTTGCACAGACGATACCGATGATGATTTCCTCGGAGCGGGCAAGCGCCACATCGAAGACGGTTTCGGGCGCGCCGACGGTCGGCAGCGCGATCAGCGGCAGCGAATAGCCGGCCAGCATGAAGACATAGCTGCGCGAGGTACGATCGAGCATCGAAATGAACAGCAAGGTGCCGGTCCATAGCGCAACGACGACGGAGAGCAGCTCCGGCGCATTGACGAAGAGCGGAACGAGGATCACCGATGCAGTGGCGCCGATGAGCGTGCCGAGAGCACGATAGAGCCCTTTGGAGCTCGTTGCTCCGGCAAGGGGATTGGCAACCACATAGACGGCGGCCATCGCCCAGTAGGGACGCGGCAGGTCCAGGGACAGCGCAATGAACAGCGCCATGATCGCCGCCGTGAAGGCTTTGAAGGAAAACAGCCAATCGCGCCAGGATGGGATGTTCATAGGACCTTCTCCCGCTCCGGCTCCGCATCGCCGGTCTTCGGCGATTCGAATTCTTCGAACGCCTTTAGGACGCGAACCGCAGCTTCGATATCTGCAGGGTCGACATTGGCAAGAATCCTGCCGCGCAGCTCATCGAGCGCATCTTCCATGCGGGACGCCAGCTTTTCGCCCTCCGGCGTCAGCCACAGGCCTTTGGCGCGCCGATCCGTCGGATCATCCTTGCGGATGACGAGATCCATGCTTTCGAGGTGATCGATCAGCCGAACCAGAGACGGGCCTTCGATGCCGACATAAGTGGCGAGCACCACCTGCCGCACGCCTCCCCCCAGGCGGCCGATCCAAAGCAGCGGCGCGGCCACCGCCTCGGATATGCCGTGGGAGCTCAGCGCAAGATCGACAGCCCGGCGCCATTGACGGCCGGTGGTTAACAAGTTGGCGGTGAATATGCGTTGCAGGGCGTTTGACGATTTCATGAGGATTCTATTAGCACTAAACTAATTAGGATTCAAATTATTATCATCGAAAGCGCCATCCCAAATGAGAAATGCAGCTATGCGTATATCGAAAGGGGCAGTGGTACCGGCCGTGATCGCACGCGACAGATGGCCGAGTGGATCAGCAGTGACGATCGAGGTCGCCGAGAGAAAAGCTGGGCAAGAACATTAGGCCGAGCGCTTCGTCATGGATAGGACGCAATCGAGCGCCAGCGCCAGCGTGATGCCGGCGGCATAGGCGGCGATGTTCCAGAGCGAGAATACCCTGCCCAGCAACAGGGCTCCGGCGGCAGTCAATCGAAAGGCGTCAAGATCAGGCGTGTGCCAAAGCCTGAAAAGCTCTACGGCGACCGCGACGAGCAGCGCCGCCACGGCAATCCTGACACGTCCCGAAGACACGAATATTGTCGCCAGGAGCCAATAGACCATCGCTCCCCACAATAACGAGCCGCCATATTTGACGATCGCGAAAGGCAGACTGAGCGCATAGCCAAAGCGCCGCAACACAAGACCGGCGGCGATGGTCACCATCATCACCACGAACAGAAGCAGTCTGTCACGCGTCAATTTTCGCTGCATGTCCCACGACGTTCCCTGCCCGGATGCACCTGAATCGACTGCGACTCAGCAAGGCTGATTGTGATACTCCAAAGCAATCAGAGAGATTGAAAGGCCGCTCCCGTAGCGGAAACGACAAAAGGCCGGGTGATCGCTCATCCGGCTCTTCGACTTGGTCTGCGAGACGCAGCTCAATTGGCTCCCTCTTGAACAGCCGGATCGGCGGGGCGGCTGCTTGCGTAGAATGCCACTGTCAAGACTGCCGCCAAGGCCAATGCCGAACCGACCCATGCGGCACTCAGGATTCCCATGCGATCCACCGCCTCACCGCCGATCAGCGAACCGGCAGCCAAGGCCCATTGAAACAGCGAGTTGAAGACAACCTGACCGCTTTCAGGCGAATGCGTGGAGGAACGGTACATCCATGTCTGGAGAGAAACGGGCAAACCACCGAAGGCAAAGCCCCAAACAATCACCAGCGTGACCGCCATCGCCGCGGTTCCGCCCACCAATGCGAACAGAGCCGTAGCCATAGCAATGAGTAAACCCACCCCAATCAGCATTTCCCGCAGATGAGCATTGACCAAAGCTCCTGCAACGAAATTCCCGGCAAAAGCGGCAACCCCATAGGCGAGCAGGATCGGCGTTACATAGAGCTCATCGATGCCGGTGATATCGACCAGCAGCGATGTGATGTAGGTATAGGCGACGAAATGACCGGTTACCAGAAAGGCTGTGGCAAACAGGCCTACCCGCGCCGCTGGGAAGGCGAACAAGGCCGTCATATCGCTGAAACGAACACCCTTTGTCGTTGGCAGCGACGGCAGGAGAACGATCTGCGCGCATAAGACGAGTACGGCAAAAAGCGCATTGGCGACGAAAGCCATGCGCCAGCCCGCCAATTCTCCGACGAGCGTGCCCGCCGGCACTCCGGCAACAGTTCCGATCGAAACCCCTGACAATATAACCGCAAATGCCAGCCCGATCTTATGATCCGGCACGAGACGTGCGGCTGCGGCAACCGCGAGCGCCCAGAAGCCGGCGACGGCCAGTCCCAGCAAGAATCTGGCGAATAACAGCACCATGAAACTATCGGCAAGCGCGGCTATGCCGTTCGAAACGGCCAGCAGAAGGGTCATTGTCAAGAGACCAAGCCGGCGATCGATGCGCCCGGCGGCGAACATCAGCAGTGGCCCCGTTATTGCTGCGACGAGACCGGGAATCGTCACCATCATTCCAGCCCGGCCAATCGACACGCCCATCTCACGCGCGATTCCGTTGAGAAGGCCAACGGGCAGGAATTCCGTTGTAACCAGCGCAAAAGTGCCTGCGGCCACGGAGCATATTGCCAACCACACTCTCGCGGAGACTTCATTCGGTCCAGACATCCTCGTCTTATCCTTTTTATATCGATCGGTATATTACTGATCGATATAAAATTATCGACTGCGATCGTCAATCCTGTTATGTACCGACCGATCTAAAATTGGATGGCAAGTTATGGGACGTCCACGCGAATTCGATATCGATCAGGCTCTTGACTGCGCGTTGAGGCAATTTTGGGAAAAGGGCTACGAAGGCACCTCGCTCTCCGACTTGACCGATGCCATGGGCATCACGCGCCCAAGCCTTTATGCGACCTTCGGCAACAAGGAGCAGCTGTTTCTCAAGGTTATCGAGCGCTACAGCCATGATCATGCGGCATATGTACAAGACGCAGTGGCTCAACCCTGTGCGGCGGAGGTGGCGCGATATCTGCTACGCACGGCGGCCGATGCCCAAACGAACCCGGATTATCCACATGGCTGCCTTGAAATGCATGCCGCCCTCGTCTGCAGCGAGGATTCGCAACCCATCAGGCAGATCCTCATCCGGCGCCGGACTGCAGCCCGAATGCTATTGCAGGAGCGTCTTGAGCGGGCGATAGCCGAAGAAGACCTGTCGCCGGATACAAATGCCGCCGATTTGGCACGGCTGCTGTTCGCCATATCTCAAGGCATGGCCGTGCAAGCCGCAGACGGCGCAACGCGAAACGAATTGCACCGCCTCGCCGACGATGCACTCAAGCGCCTGGGATTGGCGGGCTGAGGAACGTTTCCCGCGTCGCTGGCGCGGTGCAGCGCAGCCGTCCGCATATGCAAAAAGGCCGGATGATCGCTCATCCGGCCTTTGATATTTAATCCAAAGCTTCGCCTTAAGCGGCTGCGGCTTCTTCTTCAGCGGCAACGCGAGCCTTGTCGGCTGCGCCCTTGGCGTTGACGTCGCGATCGACGAATTCGACAACGGCGAGAGCGGCATTGTCGCCCTGGCGGAAGCCGGCCTTCATGATACGCAGGTAGCCGCCGTTGCGGGTGGCGTAGCGCGTTGCGATCGCGTCGAAGAGCTTCGAAACGACAGCCGCGTCGCGGATCTGCGAGATGGCCTGGCGACGAGCGTGCAGGTCACCGCGCTTGCCGAGGGTTACCAGCTTCTCGACGATCGGACGAATTTCCTTCGCCTTCGGGAGCGTGGTAACGATCTGCTCATGGGTGATGAGCGAAGCCGCCATGTTGGCGAACATCGCCTTACGGTGGCTAGCGGTTCTATTCAGCTTGCGGCCGGCTTTACCGTGGCGCATGGCTATTCTCCTTCACTTGCAGGCATCACTCGCCCGCAGTTTGATTGGTTAGTACTGGTCTTCGTATCGCTTGGCGAGATCTTCGATGTTCTCGGGCGGCCATGCCGGCACTTCCATGCCGAGGTGCAGGCCCATGGAAGCGAGAACTTCCTTGATTTCGTTCAGCGACTTGCGACCAAAATTCGGCGTGCGGAGCATTTCTGCTTCGGTCTTCTGAATGAGGTCGCCGATGTAGACGATGTTGTCGTTCTTCAGGCAATTTGCCGAGCGAACGGACAGTTCGAGTTCGTCCACCTTCTTGAGGAGCGCCGGGTTGAAAGCGAGTTCGGTAACTGCTTCCTCTTCGGTTTCCTTCTGCGGCTCGTCGAAGTTGACGAACACGCCAAGCTGATCCTGCAGGATGCGCGCCGCGAAAGCGACAGCATCTTCACCGCTGATCGAACCATCGGTTTCGAGCGACATGCTCAGCTTGTCGTAGTCGAGAACCTGTCCTTCGCGGGTATTTTCAACCTTGTAGGACACCTTCTTGACCGGCGAATAGAGGCTGTCGACCGGGATGAGACCGATCGGAGCATCTTCCGCACGATTGCGCTCGGCCGGGACATAACCCTTGCCGTTGTTGACGGTGAATTCCATGCGGATTTCGGCGCCCTCGTCAAGCGTGCAGATGACATGCTCGGGGTTGAGGATTTCGATATCGCCGACCGTCTGAATGTCGCCAGCCGTTACTACGCCTGGGCCCTGCTTGCGGACAACCATGCGCTTGGCATCATCGCCATCCATCTTGATGGCGATTTCCTTGATGTTCAGCACGATGTCCGTCACGTCTTCCCGGACGCCCGGGATAGAGGAGAACTCGTGCAGCACGCCGTCGATCTGCACGGCCGTTACAGCGGCGCCGCGCAGAGAGGACAGCAGAACGCGACGCAGCGCGTTGCCGAGGGTGAGACCGAAGCCACGCTCCAGCGGTTCGGCCACGAGCGTTGCCTTGGTACGGCCGCTCGAGGTGAACTCGACCTTGTTGGGCTTGATCAGTTCCTGCCAGTTTTTCTGAATCATGTTTTTGCCTTCCGTTCGTTGCCACCATCCAATCGTGGCAACCGAGCTTGAGTAACACCAAGCCGGGCGCATTTGCCCCGGCCGGCGTCGTGAGTGGCGATGATCAGACGCGACGCTTCTTGCGCGGGCGGCAACCATTGTGCGGGATCGGGGTCACGTCGCGGATGGACGTGATCATGAAACCAGCAGCCTGGAGCGCGCGCAGAGCGGATTCACGACCGGAGCCCGGACCGCAAACTTCAACTTCCAGCGACTTCATGCCGTGTTCCTGAGCCTTCTTGGCGCAGTCTTCAGCAGCGATCTGAGCAGCGAACGGGGTCGACTTGCGCGAACCCTTGAAGCCCTTGGCACCAGCGGACGACCAGGCAATGGCATTGCCCTGCGCGTCGGTGATGGTGATCATCGTGTTGTTGAAGGTCGAGTTGACGTGTGCGACGCCCGACGAAATATTCTTGCGCTCGCGACGGCGAACGCGGACGGCTTCCTTGGCCATGTTAGTCCTTTCTTGGATCTCTGCACCGCCGTAATCCCAGCGGCTACACCGGAGCGACACCCGTGAGGCACCGCTCCAAACTCAAAAGAGGCCGGCGGACCGCCAGCCTCCCACTTCCGGCTTCCCGGAAATTACTTCTTCTTACCAGCAATCGCCTTTGCCGGACCCTTGCGGGTACGAGCATTGGTGTGCGTGCGCTGACCGCGAACCGGCAGGCCGCGACGATGACGCAGGCCGCGGTACGAACCCAGGTCCATCAGACGCTTGATGTTCATCGCGGTATCGCGACGAAGATCACCTTCGACCTGATAGTCGCGGTCGATGGTTTCGCGGATCTGCAGGACTTCAGCATCGGTCAACTGATTGACGCGACGCTCGGCCGGGATACCGACCTTCTCGCAGATTTCCTGTGCAAACTTCGGTCCGATCCCGTGAATGTAGCGAAGCGCAATAACTACGCGCTTTGCAGTCGGGATGTTGACGCCAGCGATACGAGCCACGCCTGTTCTCCTTGCATTCCTTTTGCCTTGGCAAAGGGTCTTGTTATGCAGCCCGGGAGCTGCTTGTTCAATGTGCGTCCGCCACATGTCAAAACGACCGTACCCGGACTTCCCGTTGGAAATCCGCGCCGATCGCATAGCATGTCGCGAGTTGGCGCGGTGTTTAGCGGAATCAGCGCAAAAAAGCAACCGCTCCGGCAAGTTTATTTTAGGCTATCTAAAGCTTAGCCAGGATAGCCTCTATGCTTTCAGTCACATGCTCGATATCGGCCATGCCGTCGATGCTCTGCAGCTTGCCCTTCGCATAGTAGTAACCGATCAGCGGCGACGTCTCCTTGTAGTAGACTTGGAGGCGAGTCGCCATGGTTTCGGCATTGTCGTCAGGGCGGCGCTTGAAATGGGTCGAGCCGCACTTGTCGCAGATACCCGCCGTTGCCGGAACCTTGTCCGTGTCGTGATAGACGCTGCCGCAATTCGAGCAGGAATAGCGGCCGGAAACGCGGCGAATCAGTTCGGCATCATCGACCTTGAGTTCGATAACGACCGAGAGATCCAGCCCCTTCGATTTCAGCATCCGCTCCGTTGCATCCGCCTGTACCAGCGTGCGCGGGAAACCATCGAGGATGAAACCCCTGGCGCAATCCGGCTGGTCGATACGTTCGGAGACGATGGCGTTAACGATCTCATCGGAAACAAGCTTGCCGGCGTCCATGACGGCCTTGGCACGCTTGCCAACTTCAGTCTCGGCCGCCACCGCAGCCCTCAGCATATCGCCTGTGGAAAGCTGCGGGATGCCGTAGTTTTCCACGATACGCTGGGCCTGGGTCCCCTTACCTGCTCCCGGCGGCCCTAAAAGTATGAGTCTCATCGCCCCCTCTTTCCTCCACGCAACTTCGATTTCTTGATCAGGCCTTCATATTGCTGTGCGATCAGGTGACCCTGAATCTGCGCCACCGTATCCAGCGTTACGCTAACCACGATCAGAAGCGAAGTGCCACCCAGAGACAAGGGAATACCCGTCTGGGATACGAGAATTTCAGGCAGGATGCAGACGAAGACAAGATAGATCGCGCCGATGACCGTGATGCGGGTCAGCACGTAATCGATATATTCGGCAGTGCGCTCACCCGGGCGGATACCCGGAATGAAGCCGCCATGCTTCTTCAGATTGTCGGCCGTGTCCTTCGGATTGAAGACGAGCGCGGTGTAGAAGAAGGCGAAGAAGGCAATCAGGGCGCCGTAGAACACCATGTAGACCGGCTGGCCGTGGCCAAGCGCGGCGACGATCGACGTCACCCATGTCGGAAGCGCCGTGTTGTTGCCGAGACCAGCGACGGTTGCCGGCAGCAAGAGCAGCGACGACGCGAAGATCGCCGGGATAACACCCGAGGTGTTGAGCTTCAGCGGCAGGTGCGACGTATCTCCCTGGAACATGCGTGTGCCGACCTGGCGCTTCGGATACTGGATCAGCAGACGACGCTGCGCGCGCTCGACAAAAACGATGAGCGCGATGACCAGAACAGCAACGATCAGCACGGCGAGAATAAGGGGCGTGGAAAGCGCGCCGGTACGGCCAAGCTCGAGCGTGCCGGCGAGCGCTGTCGGAAGACCGGCGGCAATGCCGGCAAAGATGATCAGCGAGATGCCGTTGCCGATACCGCGCGACGTCACCTGCTCACCAAGCCACATCAAGAACATCGTGCCGCCAAGCAGCGTTATGACGGTGGAGATCCGGAAAAACCAGCCCGGATCCACAACGACGCCGTTGCCATGCTCCAGGCCGATCGCGATGCCATAGGCCTGCAATGCGCCGAGCAGCACCGTGCCGTAGCGGGTGTACTGGTTGATGATCTTGCGGCCCTGCTCGCCTTCCTTCTTCAGGTTTTCGAGCGACGGCACGACAGAGGTCATCAGCTGAACGATGATCGAGGCCGAAATATAGGGCATGATACCGAGCGCGAAGATCGCCATGCGCTGCACGGCGCCGCCCGAGAACATGTTGAAGAGGCCGAGGATACCGCCGGACTGATTCTGGAAAGCCTGAGCGTAAGCAGCAGGATTGAGGCCAGGAAGCGGAATGTGAGTGCCGAGTCGATAGACGAGGAGAGCGCCGAGCGTAAACCACAAGCGCTTCTTGAGATCCTCAGCCTTAGCAAAGGTCGAGAAATTGAGATTGGACGCCAATTGTTCCGCTGCAGAAGCCATGCAAATCTCCGCATCACCAATTCCGGCATAATCGGCCGGGTCCGGAATCAGTAAGTAAATTGTTCAAAATTCGGGCTTCGGACGGATTGCCATGCAATCGGGCGCCTCACCCTCGGTTCCCGTTATCAACCGGAAAGACACTGGCGCATCGATCAGGTTCGTGAGGCTCACATATGGGAGAAAAATCGCCCGAAGTGAAGCACCTCGGGCGATCTTTGATAATATTATTCTGCGGCAGGAGCTTCTGCGGCAGAAGCGAGCAACTTGATGGAGCCGCCGGCCTTTTCGATCTTTTCGACCGCCGGCTTGGAAGCGCCTGCAACTTCAAGCACAATCTTCGCCTTCAGTTCACCGTCGGAGAGGACGCGAACGCCATCCTTGACGCGGCGAATCACGCCGGCAGCCTTAAGGGCAGCAGCATCGACGGTCTTCTTGGCATCGAGCTTGCCGGCATCGACGGCAGCCTGGATGCGAGCCAGCGATACGACAACGTAATCGGCGGCGAAGATATTGTTGAAGCCACGCTTCGGCAGACGACGGTAGATGGGCATCTGACCGCCTTCGAAGCCGTTGATCGCAACGCCCGAACGGGACTTCTGACCCTTCACACCACGGCCACCGGTCTTGCCGGAGCCGGAGCCGATGCCGCGGCCGAGGCGCTTGCGGCTATGGGTCGAGCCTTCGTTATCCTTGATTTCATTCAGTTTCATAGCGAATTACCTCCGGCTCACTTCTCGTCGACAACGCGAACGAGATGCTGGACAGCACGGATCATGCCACGAACAGCCGGGGTATCTTCCAGCGTGCGGCGACGGTGCATCTTGTTCAGTCCGAGACCGATCAGCGTCTTCTGCTGAACATCCGGACGGCGGATCGGGCTGCCAATCTGCTCGACCGTAACGGTCGCCTTAGCTTCAGCCTTCTTGGTGGTCGTCTTGGCCATAGGTCAAACTCCCTTATTCTTCGGAGGCATTGCCCGAAGCGGCGCGGCGAGCCTGCAGGGTGGCATACTTGATGCCGCGCTGAGCTGCGATGTCCTTCGGGTGAACCTGGTGCTTCAGGGCGTCGAACGTGGCGCGAACCATGTTGTACGGGTTCGACGAACCGGTCGACTTAGCGACGACGTCATGAACGCCGAGCGTTTCGAAAACGGCGCGCATCGGACCACCGGCGATGATACCGGTACCGACCTTGGCCGAACGCAGCAGAACCTTGCCGGCGCCGTGACGGCCATGGACGTCGTGATGCAGGGTACGGCCGTCGCGCAGCGGTACGAAGATCAGGTCGCGCTTGGCGCTTTCGGTGGCCTTGCGAATAGCTTCCGGCACTTCGCGTGCCTTGCCATGACCAAAGCCTACGCGGCCCTTCTGGTCGCCGACGACGACGAGAGCGGCAAAACCGAAACGGCGGCCACCCTTTACAACCTTAGCGACGCGGTTGATCGCGACCAGCTTGTCGACGAATTCGCTATCGCGCTCTTCACGGCTCTGACGGTCATCCCGCGAGCCCCTCTTTTCCTGTGCCATTGTCCTCTTCCTTTTTCTTTTCCGGGTGCAATCGGCAAACAACAAAGACCGCATGCCCTCCCCCTAAGGGGAAACTTGCGGTCCGGTGAATATCCGGTCGGCGCTCGAAAGCTACCGACCGGAAACTTGATCAGAAGGACAGACCGCCTTCGCGGGCTGCTTCAGCCAAAGCCTTGATACGGCCGTGGTAGATGAAGGCGCCGCGATCGAACACGACTTCCTTCACGCCGGCCTTCGAGGCACGCTCGGCTACGAGCTTGCCTACGAGGGCCGCCGCTGCGGTATCGGCACCGGTCTTCAGAGAACCGCGCAGATCCTTGTCGAGGGTGGAGGCAGACGCAAGCGTCTTGCCGGCCACATCATCGATGACCTGAACGTAGATGTTCTTCGAAGAGCGATGAACCGACAGGCGCGGACGGCCATTGGCCACCGACTTGATTTGACGACGCACGCGGTTGGCACGACGTGCAAGTGCTTCTTTCCTGCTAGCCATTTCGCGTGATCCTTACTTCTTCTTGCCTTCTTTGCGGACGATCCGCTCTTCGGCATACTTGACACCCTTGCCCTTGTAGGGCTCGGGACCGCGGTATTCGCGGATTTCAGCGGCAACCTGGCCGACCTGCTGCTTGTTGATGCCGGTGACGACGATTTCCGTCGGCTTCGGCACAGCGATCGAGATACCCTGCGGCGGCTCATAAACCACGTCGTGGCTGAAGCCGAGCGCGAGCTGCAGGTTCTTGCCCTGCATGGAGGCACGGTAGCCGACGCCGTTGATTTCGAGCTTGCGCTCGTAGCCGTCCTTAACACCCTTCAGGATGTTCTCGATCATCGTGCGGGACATGCCCCACTTTGCGCGAGCATCCTTGGAGTCGTTGAGCGGCGTCACGACGATTGCATTGTTTTCCAGCTTGAGACCGATTTCGTCGTTAGCGACGAAAAACAGCTCGCCCTTGGGGCCCTTGGCAGTCACTTTTTGGCCATCAACCGTGGCCGTGATCCCTGCAGGTACCTGAACGGGCTTCTTACCGATACGAGACATTTTTCAAACCTGTCTGTTTCGAAGGAGATCTCTGTTCGATCTTAGAAGACCGAGCAGAGAACCTCGCCACCAACATTCTGTTCGCGAGCCTGGTGATCGGCCATCACACCCTTCGGAGTCGAAAGGATGGTGATGCCGAGACCGTTCGCGACCTGCGGAATGGACTTAACCGAGACATAAACTCGGCGGCCCGGCTTGGACACGCGGCCGATCTCACGGATCACCGACGCGCCTTCGTAGTACTTCAGCTCGATGCTGAGCTCAGACTTGCCGTTGCCGAAATCGACGACGGAGTAGCCACGGATGTAGCCTTCAGCCTGGAGAACATCGAGAACACGCGCACGGAGCTTGGAAGCAGGCGTCGAAACCGACGACTTGCGACGCGAAGCGCCGTTGCGGATGCGGGTGAGCATATCGCCCAAAGGATCAGTCATGGTCATCTAATCTGCTCCTTACCAGCTCGACTTGACGATGCCCGGCACCTTGCCGAGATTGCCGAGTTCGCGCAGCGCGATACGCGACATGCGCAGTTTGCGGTAATAGGCGCGCGGACGCCCAGACACTTCGCAACGATTGCGAATACGGGTCTTCGATCCATCGCGCGGGAGCGATGCCAGCTTCAGGGTGGCCTTGAACCGGTCTTCGATCGAGAGAGACTGGTTCATGATGATTGCCTTCAGAGCAGCCCGCTTAGCGGCCTGGTTGGCAACCGTATTGCGGCGGCGCTTGTTCTTTTCAACTGCGCTTGTCTTCGCCATATCAGGTTTCCTTTTCTACGCTCGTCGTTACGGTTATTGACGGAACGGGAAGTTGAACTCTGTCAGAAGAGCCCGCGCTTCGTCGTCGGTCGTCGCCGTCGTGCAAACGATGATGTCCATGCCCCACATCTGATCAACCTTGTCGTAGTTGATCTCAGGGAACACAATGTGTTCCTTGATGCCCATGGCGAAATTGCCACGACCGTCAAAGCTCTTCGGGTTCAGGCCGCGGAAGTCGCGAACGCGCGGAAGCGCGATGTTGACCAGACGATCCAGGAACTCATACATGCGGGCGCCGCGCAGCGTCACCTTGGCGCCGATCGGCATGTTCTCGCGGACCTTGAAGCCAGCGATGGAGTTGCGCGCATGGGTAATGACCGGCTTCTGGCCAGCGATGGCCGCCAGGTCGGCAGCAGCAACGGTCGGCTTCTTCGAATCAGCCGTCGCTTCGCCAACGCCCATGTTGATCACGATCTTGTCCAGCTTCGGGATCTGCATCTCGTTAGCGTAGGAGAACTTCTCCTGCATGGCTGCACGGATGCGAGCAACGTATTCCTTCTTGAGCCGCGGCTCGTACTTTGCCTCAGCCATCGATCACTTCTCCCGAGGTCTTGGCCACACGGACCTTCTTGCCATCCACAACCTTGAAACCGACGCGGGTCGGCTTGCCGTCCCTGTCGACGATCGCAATGTTGGACAGGTGAAGCGAGGCTTCCTTGCTGATGATGCCGGCTTCCTGGTTCTGCGTCTGGCGCTGGTGGCGCTTTACGACGTTGACGCCACGAACGACCGCGCGGTCTTCCTTCGGCAACACTTGAATAACTTCGCCGGTGCGGCCCTTGTCCTTACCGGTCAATACGACGACCTTGTCGCCCTTACGGATCTTTTGCATCGCTCCGCTCCTTACAGTACTTCTGGAGCCAGCGAGATGATCTTCATATGGTTCTTGGCGCGCAGTTCGCGCGGAACCGGTCCGAAGATACGGGTGCCGATCGGCTCTTTCTTGTTGTCGATGAGGACTGCTGCGTTGGTATCGAAGCGGATGACGCTGCCATCCGGACGACGGATGTCCTTGGCGGTGCGAACGACAACCGCCTTCATCACGTCACCCTTCTTCACACGGCCGCGCGGAATAGCTTCCTTGATCGAAACGACGATCACGTCGCCGATCGAGGCATACTTGCGCTTCGAGCCGCCCAGCACCTTGATGCACATGACACGACGTGCGCCGGAATTATCCGCCACGTCGAGGTTTGTTTGCATCTGAATCATGTCAGGTCGCCTTCTTGTTGTTACCGGAATGGTTGGGCCAATCGACCCCCTACCCCGGCTTATGGACTAGTGTCTTGTCTGATTATGCCTGGCTTCGGGACCCGCTTGGGTCGTCTCTGCCGGCCATCAATAAAGCAAAAGAACGCTCGTTCTCGAGCGTCCTGCTTCCAAGCTCGTGCTTCATACAGATATTTCGCCCAAGCGCAAGGGCCTGAGCGAAATTCTGTTACTTGGTCTGGGCGGAAACGACCGTCCAGGTCTTGTCCTTGGAGATCGGCGCGCATTCCTCAATGGAAACGGTGTCGCCGATTTTGTACTGATTGTTCTCGTCGTGAGCCTTGTACTTCTTGGAACGACGAACAGTCTTCTGGAGCAGCGGATGAGCGAAACGACGCTCTACGCGGACTACTACCGTCTTCTCGTTCTTGTCGCTGACCACGACGCCCTGCAGAATGCGCTTCGGCATGTTATTTTTCCTTTAGGCCTTTGCTTCTGCCGCCTTCTGGCGGGCAATGGTTTTCACGCGAGCGATGTCCTTGCGGACTTCGTTGATGCGCGAGGACTTCTCAAGCTGGCCGGTCGCCTTCTGAAAGCGCAGATTGAACTGCTCCTTCTTCAGCTTGGCAAGCTCGTCCTTGAGTTGGTCGGCGCTCAGGGCGCGAACATCTGCGGCTTTCATGAGCTTCTTCCTTACTCTGCAATGCGCTGCACGAAGCGCGTCTTGACCGAGAGCTTGGCGGAACCAAGGCGCAGAGCCTCACGAGCGATTTCTTCGCTCACACCATCGATCTCGAACATCATACGGCCGGGCTTGACCTTGCATGCCCAGTATTCGACGGAGCCCTTACCTTTACCCATACGGACTTCGGTCGGCTTCTTGGTTACCGGAACATCCGGGAACACGCGGATCCACACACGGCCGGCACGCTTCATATAGCGCGTGATCGCGCGGCGAGCCGCTTCGATCTCGCGAGCGTTGACGCGGTTAGGCTCCTGCGACTTCAGGCCGAATTCGCCGAAAGCCAGATCAGAACCACCCTTGGCAACGCCCTTGATGCGGCCCTTGAATTGCTTGCGGTACTTCGTACGCTTTGGCTGCAACATTTTCTTATTCTCCGAACTTATCTGCCACGTACGCTATCAAGCGTTATCGCGGCGACGGTCTCTATCGCGATCACGGCTAGCCGGACCCTGGGCGTCGCCTTCGAGCGCGCGGCGTTCGGAGGCCATCGGATCATGCTCAAGGATTTCGCCCTTGAAGATCCAGACCTTGATGCCGCAGATACCGAAAGCGGTTTCTGCTTCAGCCGTACCGTAGTCGATGTCGGCGCGCAGCGTATGCAGCGGCACGCGGCCTTCACGGTACCATTCCGTGCGAGCGATTTCAGCACCGCCGAGACGGCCGGCGCAGGTGATCTTGATGCCTTCGGCGCCAAGACGCATCGCGGACTGAACGGCGCGCTTCATGGCGCGACGGAAAGCAACACGGCGCTCGAGCTGCTGAGCGATCGACTGGGCAACCAGTGTCGCGTCGATTTCCGGCTTGCGTACTTCAACGATGTTGAGGTGCGTTTCGGAATTCGTCATGTCCGACAGCTTCTTGCGGAGCTTGTCGATGTCAGCGCCCTTCTTGCCGATGATCAGGCCCGGACGAGCCGAATGGATCGTGACGCGGCACTTCTTGTGCGGACGCTCGATGACCACCTTGGAGATACCGGCCTGCTTCAGTTCGTTCATGACGAACTTGCGCATCTTCAGGTCTTCGTGGAGAAGCTGGCCATACTCGGCATTGTCCGCAAACCAGCGGCTATCCCAGGTACGGTTGATGCCGAGACGAAAACCGATCGGATTGATTTTCTGACCCATTATGCGGCCTCCCCTTGAGCTTCAACTTCACGGACGACGATCGTCAGGTGCGCGAACGGGCGCTCGATACGAGACGCACGACCGCGGCCACGAGCGTGGAAACGCTTCATGACGATCGACTTGCCGACGTAAGCTTCCGCTACGACCAGCGAGTCAACGTCGAGGTCGTGGTTGTTTTCTGCATTGGCGATCGCAGATTCGAGCGTCTTCTTCACGGCGCCAGCGATGCGCTTGCGCGAGAATTCCAGCTCTGCGAGCGCGCGATCAACCTTCTTGCCGCGGATCGAAGCCGCGACCAGGTTGAGCTTCTGCGGGCTGACACGGAGCGTGCGCGCAACTGCCTGCGCCTCATTGTCCTTCAGCCGGCGTTCGGTTTTTGCCTTGCCCATTGTTACTTCCTCTTCGCCTTCTTGTCCGCACCGTGACCATAATAGGTACGGGTCGGGGCGAACTCGCCGAACTTGTGTCCGACCATGTCTTCATTGACGCTGACCGGAATGTGCTTGCTGCCGTTGTAGACGCCGAAGGTGAGACCAACGAACTGCGGCATGATGGTGGAGCGACGGCTCCACATCTTGATTACTTCGTTGCGTCCGCCTTCGCGCACCTTCTCAGCCTTCTTGAGAAGATAGCCGTCAACAAACGGACCTTTCCATACTGAACGAGCCACTTGAGACTTCCTCTCTTACTTCTTGCGCTGATGGCGCGAGCGCATGATCATCTTGTCGGTCGACTTGTTCGACCGCGTACGCTTACCCTTGGTCGGCTTGCCCCACGGGGTCACCGGATGGCGACCACCGGAGGTGCGGCCTTCACCACCGCCGTGCGGATGGTCGACCGGGTTCATGACAACGCCGCGGTTATGCGGCTTCTTGCCACGCCAACGCGAGCGACCGGCCTTACCGTCGTTGATGTTGCCGTGATCAGGGTTCGAAACCGCGCCGATCGAGGCAAGGCAGGTGCCGTGCACGAGGCGCTGTTCGCCGGAGTTCAGGCGAAGGATCGCCATACCCTGGTCGCGGCCGACGAGCTGAGCGTAGGAACCGGCGGAGCGAGCAATCTGACCACCCTTGCCCGGCTTCATTTCCACATTATGGATGATGGAGCCGACCGGGATGAACTGAAGCGGCATGGAGTTGCCAGGCTTCACGTCAACAGCCTTTTCCGAAGCGATGACCTTGTCGCCGGCAGCGAGGCGCTGCGGAGCGAGAATGTAGGCCAGTTCGCCGTCCGTGTACTTCACCAGAGCGATGTAAGCGGTACGGTTCGGATCGTATTCGATACGCTCGACGGTTCCTTCGACGTCGAACTTGCGACGCTTGAAGTCGACCAGACGATAGGTACGCTTGTGACCGCCACCCTGGAAACGCACGGTGATGCGGCCGGTGTTGTTGCGGCCGCCCTTGGAGGTCAGGCCTTCCGTCAGCGCCTTGACCGGCTTGCCCTTGTAGAGCGAAGAGCGGTCGACGATGACCAGCTGACGCTGGCTCGGGGTCGTCGGATTGAATGTTTTCAATGCCATTTTCTTATTCCTCAGAGACCGGTGGAGACGTCGATCGACTGGCCTTCGGCGAGCGTCACAACAGCCTTCTTCACGTCCTTCTGCTTGCCGACGAGACCCTTGAACCGCTTGGTCTTGCCGAGGCGCAGCAGAGTGTTAACGGCCGTAACCTTGACGCCGAAGAGCGCTTCGACGGCAGCCTTGATTTCAGGCTTCGTCGCGTTCTTGGCAACGTTGAAAACAACCTGGTTGTTGTCCGAAAGCAGCGTGGACTTTTCGGTGATCGCAGGAGAAACGATCACATCATAATGGCGAAGATCCGTCACTTGAATCGCTCCTCTAGAGCTTCAACTGCGGCCTTGGACAGCACGAGCTTGCCGCGGCGCAGGATGTCGTAAACGTTGATGCCCTGAACCGGCAGAACATCGATGTTCGGGATGTTCTGGGCTGCGAGCTTGAAGTTGCTGTCGAGCTCAGCGCCGCCGATGAACAGAGCGTTCGTCAGGCCGAGCGTCTCGAAAGCACCGGCGAGTGCCTTGGTCTTGGCATCGGTTGCGACGAGATTGTCGATGACGATCACGTCTTCAGCCTTGAACTTGGCAGAGAGAGCGTGACGCAGGCCGAGGGCGCGAACCTTCTTCGGCAGATCATGCTCGTGGCTGCGGGCGACCGGGCCATGAGCCTTACCACCGCCGCGGAACTGCGGAGCGCGAGCCGAATGGTGACGAGCGCGGCCCGTACCCTTCTGCTTGTACATCTTGGCACCGGTGCGCGCTACGTCCGCGCGACCCTTGGCCTGATGCGTGCCCTGCTGCTTCTTGGCAAGCTGCCAGCGAATGACGCGAGCAAGAATGTCTTCACGTGGCTCGAGGCCGAAAATCGCATCAGAAAGGGAAACCTTCCCGGCGTCTTTGCCCTCGAGGGTCTTGACGTTGAATTCCATTGGTTTGGCTCCCTTACTTCGCTGCCGACTTGACGGCGTCGCGCACGATGATCCAGGCGCCCTTGGAGCCTGGAACCGCACCCTTGACGAGGATCAGACCGCGATCTTCATCGGTCGACACAACTTCGAGGTTCTGCGTCGTAACGCGCGTCTGGCCCATGTGACCAGCCATCTTCTTGTTCTTGAACACCTTGCCCGGGTCCTGGCGCGAGCCGGTCGAACCGTGCGAGCGGTGCGAAACCGACACACCGTGCGTAGCGCGCAGACCGCCGAAGCCGTGACGCTTGATGGCGCCGGCAAAGCCCTTACCGATCGTCGTGCCGGTCACGTCGACGAGCTGACCCGCCGTGAAGTGACCTGCGTTGAGCTCGGTGCCGACTTCAAGCAGATTGTCGTCCGTAACACGGAATTCAACGAGCTTGGCCTTCGGCTCAACGCTTGCGACGGCGAAATGACCGCGCAGCGCCTTCGTCGTGTTCTTAACTTTAGCCTGGCCGGCACCCAGCTGAACTGCGGTGTAGCCATTCTTTTCAACTGTGCGCTGGGCTACGACCTGGCAGCCATCCAAACGCAATACGGTAACCGGGACATGCTCGCCGGCGTCGTTATAGACGCGGGTCATTCCCACCTTCTGTGCAATCACACCTGAACGCATCGGTTCAATCCTTCTCACTCAGCTCGAGAACCAGCGGTCTCAGAGCTTGATCTCAACATCGACACCGGCGGCGAGATCGAGCTTCATCAGCGCGTCTACCGTCTGCGGGGTCGGGTCAACGATGTCGAGGAGGCGCTTATGCGTGCGCATCTCGAACTGCTCGCGGCTCTTCTTGTCGATGTGCGGGGACCGGTTAACCGTAAACTTCTCGATGCGGGTCGGAAGCGGAACGGGGCCCCGGACGCTAGCACCGGTGCGCTTCGCCGTCGACACGATCTCGCGCGTGGAAGCATCGAGAATCCGGTGATCGAACGCCTTCAGGCGAATGCGGATATTTTGGCCGTTCATTCGACGTTATCCTTGTGTTTTGTTACCTCGCGTGCCGCTCAAAAAGGGGCACGGATTGTTCTTTTTCCTAAGGCGGATCACCGGTTTCAAAGATCGAGAGGGACGCCGGCTGCGGCATCCCCATCCACTCTTTAGACCTTTCGGCCCACCTTAATTGTTAATTTCATTGGCCGCTTCGTTATCCGAAGCAGCGCGCAAATCACGCTCGCGCGCCATTTGCAACATTTCCATGTCATAAGCAAGCGGCTACCGCCGCTTGCATCATATTATTGTCATCGAATCGGCCACTCGGATGGAGTGGCCGTCTTCGAATTACTCGACGATGGAGGCGACGATGCCTGCGCCGACGGTACGGCCGCCTTCGCGGATCGCGAAGCGCAGCTTTTCT
>NZ_JBNDIC010000035.1:0-72545 GCF_056755475.1 Rhizobium sp. KNZ2-6A
GATATCCTCCGTCGGCGGCCTGCAGGATCTGGCGCGCGGCTTTGCCCAGGCCAAGATCTCGGAAATCTGCGGAAAGTGACAGAAGGGCCGGTAAAAGCCGCCGGCCCTTAAAACAATATAATGACAAGCCGGGTCAGGTTTGCATGACGCTATCGGCTTGCCCGGCGTCCTTGTCGCCAAACCGAACTCCCTTTTTCTCGAAGCCGAAGCCCGCAAACAGCGCCACGACGACGGCGACGATGCAGGCGACGATCAGCAGCGCCAGGGCATAGTCGCCGTTCCACTGCTTCGCCAAGCCCGCCTGGATCGAGGCATTGCCCGACGCCAGCAGATTGCCGAGCTGATAGGCAAATCCCGGGAAGGTGCCGCGCACCTCGTCGGGCGACAATTCGTTGAGATGTACGGGGACGATGCCCCAGGCGCCCTGTACGAAAAGCTGCATCAGGAAGGCGCCGATCGCGAGCATCACCGGTCCCTGCCCGTAGACCCAGAGCGGCGCGACCGGGATGGCCAGGAGCGCGGCGATGACGATGGCGCGACGACGGCCGATGCGCTGCGACAACACGCCAAACGACAAACCGCCGACGATGGCGCCGATATTATAGACGATGGCGATGGCGCCGACGGTGTAGGAATCATATTGCCGCTGGGTTTCCAGGAAAGTCGGATAGAGATCCTGCGTGCCGTGACTGAAGAAGTTGAACGCCGTCATCAAAAGCACGGCCCAGATGAACAGCGGAATATTCTCTCGCAGCACGGTAAGGAATGGCCGCTGCGGTTTGGATTGCCGCTGCAGGAAAGCCGGCGATTCCTGCACGTTGCGCCTGATGTAGAGCACCAGCAGCGCCGGCAGCGCGCCGACGATGAACATGCCGCGCCAGCCGATGATCGGAAACAGCAAAAAGAACACGATCGAGGCGATCAGATAGCCCGAGGGATAACCGGCCTGCAGGATGCCCGACACGAGGCCGCGCGAATCCTCCGGTATGGTCTCCATCGTCAGCGACGCGCCAACACCCCATTCGCCGCCCATGGCCACGCCGAAAAGCGCGCGCAAAACCAGGAACATCGTCAATCCGGTCGAAAAACCGGTCAGAAACTCGAAGATGGAATAAAGCAGCACATCCACCATGAGCGTGGCGCGCCGACCGTAGCGATCCGCTGCAAGGCCGAAGATCAGCGCCCCGAGCGGGCGCATGGCAAGCGTGAGAAAGATCGCCACGGCAACCGCCGGAACATCCGTGTGAAATTCCTCGGCTATATGCTTGAGAACGAAAACCAAAATGAAGAAATCGAAAGCATCCAGCGTCCAGCCCAGATAGGCTGCGATGACGGTGTTTCGTTGCTGGGGGGACAAGGAACGTAAGCTATCCAATGCGGTCATCATGATCCTCCGACCGGATGGCGGCGGCGAGGCGGGCAATACCGGATGCCGTCGAAGCTGGGGGAACCCGGCACTGGCCGGGCATGTCGACGTTGCGGCTGGTTCCTCCCTTGGCGCCTGCGAGGATCGCGCTATGCGGACTTTCGGATCAGCGATAACGCATCGGCCGCCCCTGGGTTGTAACATATTTGACATCTCCGGCGAATTGAAAATTCCGCCATTCCGTTTCCCTTTTGTACTCTTTGCCCCTTCACAACAGTGCGATCTGTCGCCATATTCGGCGCATGGCCAAATCACCGAAAAAACCATCCGCCCCGTCCGGTTTCGAAGAGGCGCCGCAGGCATCGTTTGAGGGCGCGCCGCTCAGCGGCAGCGTCGCGGACTGGGTGAAGCAGCTCGAAGCGGATGCCGAATCCTCGGCTGTCGAGACCCAGCGCGAGATTGCCTCGAAGGCTGGCAAGCACCGCAGAAAGGTGGAAATCGCCGCTTCGAAATCGGCGCGCGGCACCTCGATGGGTGGCTCGACCGACCCGAAGACGCGAGCTGCCGCCGGTCTCAACCCGGTGTCGGGCATGGATACGACGCTGGAAGAGGCCGCCAACGCCGGTACGGCCGTTACCGCAACGGTGGAGGCGCTATCGAAACTCATCGAAAGCGGCAATCCGCTGTTCAAGGACGGTAAGCTATGGACGCCGCACCGCCCTGCCCGGCCGGCCAAATCAGAGGGCGGCATTCAGATCCGCATGGACTCTGAATACCAGCCCGCCGGCGACCAGCCGACGGCGATCCGCGACCTCGTCGAAGGCCTTGAAAACGGCGACCGTAGCCAGGTGCTGCTCGGCGTCACCGGTTCCGGCAAGACCTTCACCATGGCAAAGGTCATCGAGGCGACGCAGCGCCCCGCCGTCATCCTCGCGCCGAACAAGACGCTGGCCGCCCAGCTTTATTCCGAGTTCAAGAACTTCTTCCCGGACAATGCGGTCGAGTATTTCGTTTCCTACTACGACTATTACCAGCCGGAAGCCTATGTTCCGCGCTCGGACACCTTCATCGAGAAGGAAAGCTCGATCAACGAACAAATCGACCGCATGCGCCACTCCGCGACGCGTTCGCTGCTGGAGCGGGACGACTGCATCATCGTCGCCTCGGTCTCCTGCATCTACGGTATCGGTTCGGTCGAAACCTATACGGCCATGACCTTCCAGATGAATGTCGGCGACCGGCTGGACCAGCGCCAGCTTCTGGCCGACCTCGTGGCGCAGCAATACAAGCGCCGCGACATGGATTTCATCCGCGGCTCCTTCCGCGTTCGCGGCGATACGATCGAGATTTTTCCGGCCCACTTGGAGGATGCCGCCTGGCGCATCTCCATGTTCGGCGACGAGATCGACTCCATCACCGAATTCGACCCCCTGACCGGCCAGAAGACTGGCGATCTGAAGTCGGTGAAGATCTACGCCAATTCGCACTATGTCACGCCGCGCCCGACGCTGAACGGCGCCATCAAGGCGATCAAGGAAGAGCTGAAAATCCGGCTTGCCGAGCTCGAAAAGGCAGGACGCCTGCTGGAGGCGCAGCGCCTGGAGCAGCGCACCCGCTATGACGTCGAAATGCTTGAAGCCACGGGCTCCTGCGCCGGCATCGAGAACTATTCGCGCTACCTGACCGGCCGCAATCCCGGCGAGCCGCCGCCGACGCTGTTCGAATATATTCCCGACAACGCATTGCTGTTCATCGACGAAAGCCACGTTTCGGTGAGTCAGATCGGTGGCATGTACCGCGGCGACTTCCGCCGCAAGGCGACGCTGGCCGAATACGGCTTCCGCCTGCCCTCCTGCATGGACAACCGTCCCTTGCGCTTCGAGGAATGGGATGCGATGCGCCCGGACACGATCGCGGTTTCGGCAACGCCGGGCAGCTGGGAAATGGAACAATCCGGCGGCGTCTTTGCCGAACAGGTCATCCGCCCCACAGGCCTGATCGATCCGCCCGTGGAAGTGCGCTCGGCCCGCACACAGGTCGACGACGTCGTCGGCGAAATCCGCGAGACCGCTGCCAAGGGCTACCGCACCCTCTGCACCGTGTTGACCAAGCGCATGGCCGAGGACCTGACGGAATATCTGCACGAACAGGGCGTGCGCGTGCGCTACATGCACTCCGACATCGACACGCTGGAGCGCATCGAGATCATCCGCGACCTGCGCCTCGGCGCTTTCGACGTGCTCGTCGGCATCAACCTGTTGCGCGAAGGCCTCGACATTCCCGAATGCGGCTTCGTCGCCATCCTCGATGCCGACAAGGAAGGCTTCCTGCGCTCGGAAACCTCGCTCATCCAGACCATCGGCCGCGCCGCGCGTAACGTCGACGGCAAGGTCATCCTCTATGCCGACACCATCACCGGCTCGATGCAGCGGGCGATGGACGAGACCAGCCGCCGCCGCGAAAAGCAGATGGCCTACAATATCGAGCATGGCATCACGCCGGAATCGGTCAAGGCGAAGATTTCCGACATTCTCGACAGTGTCTATGAGAAGGACCACGTTCGCGCCGATATCGGCGGCGCCTCCGGCAAGGGCTTTGCCGATGGCGGCCACCTTGTCGGCAACAACCTGCAGACCCATCTCAACGCGCTGGAAAAATCCATGCGCGATGCTGCCGCTGACCTGGATTTCGAAAAGGCCGCCCGGCTCCGCGACGAGATCAAGCGCCTCAAGGCCGTCGAACTCGCTGCCATGGACGACCCGCTGGCCCGCGAGGAAGCCAAGAGCCTCGAGGGCGGCAAAAGTGGCCGCCCCAATCCTTCGAGGCTCCGGTCTTCAACCTCCGCACCTCAGGATGAGGGCGGAGCGAGCATCGCGGCAAGCAGTAGCCCTCATCCTGAAGAGGGAGCGCAGCAACCCTCGAAGAGCTACTTCGCCAAGCCGAGCCTCGACGAAATGAAACCGGGCAGCGAGGCAGGCACACCGCTTTTCCGCAAGAACACGTTGGACGAGATGACCGTCGGCCGTACCGAGAAGCCGGTGACGGGGAAGGTACCGGACAAGCCGATCACCCGCGCGAGGCCCGGCGTCGGTTCCTATGAGGATCCGGTGGACGAGAAGCAGCGCAAGGGACGGACGAAAGGCAAGACGGGACGGCCCGGGCAATAAGGCGACGGCAGTCGTCAAAAGTCCGCCACCCGGATCTGCCGGTTATGAGGAGCGACACCCGGCAAGCATCGAATGATGTCTTGCTGCCGGGGCAATGGCTCCTACATGCCATCGCATAAGGAGGCCCACGGAGGGACGTAGGTATTCGTCCCGGTGGGAAGCGACAGCAATCAGGGGAGAGAGACCGATGCCAGAAGCTTTAATCGTCCGTCGCGAGACCCATGTCTCGGCACCGCCCGCAGCCGTCTTCGCGCTGCTGACCGATCCCGAAAAGATCCTGCGCTGGATGGGCACGGAAGCCCGGACAGAGCCGCAGCCGGGCGGCATCTATCTCGTCAACGTCACCGGAAGCCGCTTCGCGCGCGGCTCGTTTCGCGAAGTCGTGCCGGTGCACCGCCTCGCCTACAGCTTCGGCTGGGAAGGCAGCGAGGAAGTGCCGCCGGAATCGACCCTGGTGGAGATCGATCTGATCGAGCAACCCGACGGGACGCTGGTGCGCCTCACCCATTCGGGCCTGCCGACACAAGAGCAATGTGACGCCCATGCAAAGGGCTGGGCGCATTACCTCGACCGCATGGCCGAAGTGGCAGCGGGACGCGATCCTGGTCCGGATGTCATGCGCGGTCACGACGGCCAAAGCGGATGATGCTTTGAGTGCCGGGCCGCGAAGCTCGATGGCCTGAAAAGCAAAGAATGTCACCGACTAGCGACGGCAAATTCCGCTCGCTGGAACGCGGCGGCCCATGCGCTCTCACGAAGGTTGCGCCGGCGAGGATGACAGCCGGCGAGCGCCGTGGCATGATCGCGGCATGGATTTGCCCGCCCCCCTTGCCTGGCTGGTTGACGAAGCCGGCACCGCCCCTAGCCCCGAACGCTTCCTGGCCGATCTGGGCGATCGTCTACTGTCCGCCGGATTGCCGCTTACCGGTGGCGCACTGACGCTTGCGGCACCGCATCCGATTATCACGCAACGCACCTGGCTCTGGCGATCTGAGACGGGCGCGGTGATCGAAGCCCTCGGCTTTGCCGGCACCTCGCTCGGACAGGCCGGACGCGACTGGCTCGGCGAACTCGGCCCGACATGCGAGGAAACCATTGGGACATCGCCCGGCAACTCAGTGCTCGCCTGGGCCGCAAGCCGGCCCTTCACCACCTCCGAAACCGACAGGCTGCGTCAGGTCGCGCGCTTTGCTGCCGCCCCTTTGGCGGGTCTGGCCGCTCGCGCAACCCTATCGACCCTGCTTGAAGCCTATCTCGGGCGCAGAAGTGCGGCGCGCGTGCAGGCCGGTGCGCTCAGCCGCAACAGCGGCGAAACCATCCGCGCAGCGCTGCTCTGCGCCGACCTCCGGGATTTCACGGCTCTCTCCGAAGCAACGGAGCCGACCATCGTCATATCAGCCCTCGACGCCTGGTTCGATCGCGTCGCCGGCGCCGTGCATGCCTTCGGCGGCGAAGTGCTGAAATTCATCGGCGACGGTGTGCTGGCGATCTTCCCGGTCACCGAGACGCCGGCGCAAGCCTGCGAAGCCGCGCTGCGCACCGTCACCGCCATCCGCGCCGGCATGGCGCATCTCGACGCGACGCGGGCAAACCAGGGCCTGCCGCCGCTCCCCTTCGGCGCCGCCCTGCATTTCGGCGACATGCTCTGGGGCAATATCGGCGCCGCCGACCGCCTGGACTTCACCGCCATCGGCCCCGCCGTCAACCTCGTCAGCCGGCTGGAAGGCCTTTGCAGACCACTCGGCCGCACTGTGCTGATCTCGGGCGCGCTTGCGGCGGAGACGACCATGCCGCTGGTGTCACTGGGGGACCATGAACTGCGCGGGATTGCCGAGCCTTGCGCGGTGTTTACGCTGGCGGAGCGCTAGCACCGAAGATGGCTTAAGGCAGGGTCTGCATTATCGGCATTACAGTACATCTTCATCAAGCTCGGCTCTCACGGCAAGCACGAGCATTTCCCAACTCCTTGAAATTCCCACCCTATCCTACCCGTTTCCCACCCTGCCCTAATATTACCCCTTGCCTTTTTTCACAAACCCTGTCACGCATAGAGATGCTCGGGCATTTTCATGCCGGTGACTGGACTGATTTGGTGATCCGCTTGCGGCAGGCAGCGGTTGGGTCTTTTGACCCGCGCAGACGTTCTTTCCCCGTACGTGACTTCTCGACTGGCTTTCGCATGTCGCGGAAGCAAAGCCGTCCGGTTTATCCGGATAAACTAAGACTGATGGGTAAAGGACTATCCCCCATGGCCACCAAGGGCACCGTAAAATTTTTCAACCAGGACAAGGGTTTTGGTTTCATCACTCCTGACGGCGGCGCTAAGGACGTTTTCGTCCACATCTCCGCTCTTCAGGCTTCCGGCATCCAGTCGCTGCGCGAAGGCCAGCAGGTCACCTTCGACACCGAGCCGGATCGCATGGGCAAGGGCCCGAAGGCTGTCAACATCCAGGCTAACTAAGCCTCTGGTGACTGCCTGATCAAGGTTTCGAACGGCGCGGCGCAAACCGCGCCGTTTTTCGTTTTTGAGAATGGGCACCCTCGTCCTGAAGCAAGCTTGGCTCTGTCCCTTACCGCAAGCCCCTTGTCTGCCCCCGAACATCCCGACATTCCGTCATCCTTGGGCCTGACCCGAGGATCCAGGCACGAGCCTCACCGCCTCTCTGGCGAAGAGGGATACGCTCCCAAAGCGAAACCGGCACTCTCGTCGATTAGGCACACCAATGTACTTGGGCGTGGATCCTCGGGTCGAGCCCGAGGATGACGGGTGTAAGGTGGTCCTCATGGGGAGGAGGCTCGGGCGGCCGTCACGAACCACGAGGGCGGGTTGGAGCCGTCAACTCAAGCGCTGACGCGTTCGCCCTCGCCGCCAAAATCCACCGCTGCAAAAGCGGCCGCGATCACCTCCAGGCCCGCACCCGGCTTGTTGGCATCGGTGGAAAGGATCTGGCGATAGCGGCGCGAGCCCGGCAGGCCGCTGAAGAGACCGACCATGTGGCGCGCAACATGCTGCAGTCGGCCGCCGCTGGCGATATGGCGCTCTACATAGAGCATCATCCGGTCGCGCAGCCCGTTCCAGTCAGCCTCGACGGCAGGTTCGCCATAGAAGCGATGATCGACATCGGCGAGGACTGCGGCATTCTGATAGGCGGCGCGGCCGAGCATGACGCCGTCGACATGGGCTAGATGCGCCTCGGCCTGATCCAGCGTCTGGATGCCGCCATTAATGCCGATGAAGACCTCGGGCCAGCGCTGCTTCATGCGGTAGACGATGTCGTAGTCCAGCGGTGGGATCTCGCGGTTCTCCTTCGGCGACAGGCCTTTCAGCCAGGCCTTGCGCGCATGGATCCAGATTGCGTCGGCACCGGCATCGAGCACGCGTGTCATCAGCTCAGGCAAAGCCTGTTCCGGCTCCTGCTCATCGACGCCGATCCGGCATTTCACGGTAACGGGCGCCTTCGAAACCGCTTTCATCGCAGCGACGCAGGATGCCACCGTTTCCGGCGTCAGCATCAGGCAGGCACCGAAAGTGCCGGACTGCACGCGATCGGATGGACAGCCGACATTCAGGTTGATCTCGTCATAATGATAGGCTTCCGCGATGCGCAGCGCCTCGGCGAGCTTGGCCGGATCGGAGCCGCCAAGCTGCAGCGCCACGGGATGCTCGGTGGCATCGTGCCCCAGCAGCCGGTCGCGCGGCCCATGAATGATCGCATCGGCCACCACCATCTCCGTATAGAGCAGCGCATGCCGGCTGATCTGCCGGTGCAGATACCTGCAATGGCGATCCGTCCAGTCGATCATAGGTGCAACCGCGAAAATTTTGCGGCCGTTTTTCAGTGCGTCGCTATACATGGGAAACCTTTCTGATCCGCGCTCTACACCAAATCCCTCAAAAAGGCCAGTTTTCGTGGCTGTAACAATGATGCTACTTTGCCTGATGGAGTCGGATGGCAGCAGTCCTCCGAAAAAATGAAAGTTTCGAAAGCCCATATGAACGCCCCACTGACGACAGTCATTCCCCTACCCGCCCCCGTTCTTCTGCCGATCGAGGGCGAGACCCAGCTTTTCCCCGTGCGCCGCGTCTATTGCGTCGGCCGCAACTATGCCGACCACGCCATCGAGATGGGGCATGACCCGAGCCGCGAACCGCCCTTCTTCTTCCAGAAGAATCCGGACAATCTGCTTGTGTCGAGCGACTTCCCCTATCCCGAGCTGTCGTCGGACGTGCATCACGAGGTGGAGCTTGTGGTGGCGCTGCGCAACGGCGGCGCAAATATCCCGGTCGAACAGGCGCTGGATTGCGTCTACGGCTATGGCGTCGGCATTGATTTCACCCGCCGCGACCTGCAGGGCGAAGCCAAGAAGCTCGGCCGTCCCTGGGAAATCGGCAAGGCCTTCGATCATTCCGCGCCCGTCTCCGCGCTCGTGCCCGCCACCCATGTCGGCCATCCCGACAAGGGCGGCATCTGGCTGATGCGCAATGGCGAGGCTGCCCAAAGAGGCGACCTCTCACACATGATCTGGAAGGTGCCGGAAATCATTGCCGAACTCTCCAAGCTCTTCACGCTCGCGCCCGGCGATATCATCATGACCGGCACGCCCGCCGGCGTCGGCCCCGTTTCGCGCGGCGACCGGATCAGCTGTGCCGTCGATGGCGTTGCAAACCTTGTATTGAACGTCGTCTGATCGAGGAGGATCGACCATGCCGCTTTATGCCCTCGCCGGCCTGACGCCGAAAACGCCCGGTCCGGGCCGATATTGGATCGCGCCGGATGCAAGCGTAATCGGCAAGGTCGAGATCGGCGAGGATGTCGGCATCTGGTTCGGCGCGGTGCTGCGCGGCGACAATGAACCGATCGTCATCGGCAAGGGTACGAATATCCAGGAAGGCACGATGGTTCATACCGACCCGGCCTTCCCCGTCATGATCGGCGAAGGCTGCACCATCGGCCATCACGCCATCATCCACGGCTGCACGATCGGCAACAATTCGCTGATCGGCATGGGCGCCACCGTACTCAACGGCGCGAAGATCGGCAACAATTGCCTCGTCGGCGCCAATGCGCTCGTCACTGAAGGCAAGGAATTTCCGGATGGCTCGCTGATCGTCGGCGCGCCGGCAAAAGCAATCCGCACGCTGGATGAGGCCGCGATCGAAGGCCTGCGCCGCTCGGCCAGCAACTATGTCGCCAACTGGCAGCGCTTTGCCCGCGATCTTAAAAGACTAGATTAGGAAACACTAATAACAGCCTGAAACAGCGGAATAAACCTCTGGCCGAGGCTCACGCGGCGCAGTTGGCGCAATGGCCCCGGATTTCGATGGTCGACTTTTCCGCCTTGAACTTCTGCGATTTCAGCCAATCCATCAGCCGGTGATCCACCTCGTGGTCGTGGAATTCGATCACCTGGCCGCAGCTTTCGCAGATGGCGAAGGCGACAAGGCCGTGGCTGTGGCAATCCTCGTTCGGATGGGCGCAGGCAACGAAGGAGTTGATGCTCTCGAGACGGTGCACCACGCCATATTCGAGCAGCTTGTCCAGCGCGCGATAGACCTGCAGCGGCGCGCGAAAACCCTGATCACGCAGCTTGTCGAGAATGGTATAGGCGCTGAGCGGCGCTTCCGCCTTGGTCAGGACGTCGAAAACAAGGGACTGGTTCTTGGTGAGCATCGGAGTCGTCATGATGACTGTTCTCTCTGTTGCGTCGCTGGCGTGCCGCCCCTGCGAACGAGGGGCAGCAGACTGATGATAAACAGGACGAGCGCCGCAACCACGATGGAAGGTCCGGACGGCGTATCGTAGCGCAGCGATCCGAAAAGCCCGCCGACAACGGCGATGGCGCCGAGCAGCGAGGCAAAAATCGCCATCGTCTCCGGTGTCGCGGCAAAGCGACGCGCAGTGGCGGCGGGAATGATCAGCAGCGCGGTGATGAGGAGTATGCCGACGATCTTCATGGCGATCGCGATCACCACGGCCATCAGCAGCATGAAAAGCAGCCTCGCGCGCTCCGGCCGCAACCCCTCGGCCTCGGCAAGCTCGGGATTGACCGTCGAGGCCAGCAGCGGCCGCCAGAGCCAGACAATCGCCGCCAGAACGAGAATACCGCCGCCCCAGATCACCGCGATATCGGACTGGCTGACGGCCAGAATGTCACCGAAGAGGAAGGCGATAAGATCGATCCGCACCCAGCTCATGAAGGCGACGATGACGAGACCGATCGCCAGCGTCGCATGCGAGAGGATGCCGAGCAGCGCATCCGCCGACAGCGCCTGCCGCCGCTGCAGGAACAGGAGCAGGATAGAGACGAGTGCAGCGACCGCAAAGACTGACAGCGTGAGGTTCAGCTGGAACAGCAGCGACAGCGCCACGCCGAGCAGTGCCGAATGCGAGATCGTATCGCCGAAATAGGCCATGCGGCGCCAGATGATGAAGCAGCCGAGCGGCCCGGTCGTCAGCGCCAGCCCGACACCGGCGACGACGGCGCGCAGGAAGAAATCGTCAAACATGGCGCTCTCCCTCGGCATGGTCGTGGCCATGATGGTGGTCATGATCATCGTGATCATCGTGATCATCGTGATGATCGCCATGCTCGTGATGGTGGTGGCCATCGTCGGCCTGGCAATTGTCGGTTATCGATCCATCAGCGTGCTGCACGCGGCCATCGGGCAGATGCGTATGGTCGTGATGATGGCTGTAGATCGCCAGGGATTGCGCAGCGCGCGTGCCGAACAGCCTGACATATTCGGGGCTCTGGCTGACGCTCTGCGGCGTGCCGCGGCAGCAGACATGGCCGTTCAGGCAAACCACCGTATCCGTGGCGGCCATGACGACATGCAGATCGTGCGAGATCAGCAGGATGCCGCAGCCTTGGGAATTACGGATCGACTTGATGAGGTCGTAAAGCGCGATCTCGCCGCTGAAATCCACACCCTGCACCGGCTCGTCCAGGACAAGCAGATCGGGCTTGCGGGCAATGGCGCGCGCCAGCAGCGCCCGCTGGAATTCGCCGCCGGAAAGATGCTGCACTTCCGCCTTGGCGAGATGGGCAATGCCGACAGCTTCCAGCGATGCAATCAGCTCATACTCGGGCAAGGGGCCCGTCAACGTCATCAATCGCTGCACGCTGAGCGGCAAGGTCCAATCGATGGCAAGCTTCTGCGGGACATAGCCGACTCTCAGATTGGCAATGCGGTCGACATGCCCCTCATCCGGCTTCAGAACGCCGATCGCCGTCTTGGCGCTGGTGGACTTGCCGGAGCCGTTCGGGCCGATCAGGGTAACGATCTCGCCGCGGCTCACCGAAAAATCGACGCCGCGCACCAGCCAGCGACCGCCGCGACGGACGCCGACATCATGGAGCGACACCAACGGCCGGCTCTTGCTGTCGATGGAAGAAAGCATGAAATTTCCAATTGCACTATTGCGCCATGCTATCGCACACGTTATAGCATTACGCAATTGATGTAATAACATAACAGACCCATTCAAGGGCATTTATCGCATGAACGCAGCAAAAGCTTTTATTCCCCTTGCCGCCACTCTCCTGCTTTCCGGCCTGCTTGCCGGCACCACCGCGACAGCAGCCGATGCGCCAAAGGTCGTCGTCTCCATCAAGCCAATCCATTCGCTCGTCGCCGCGATCATGCAAGGGGTCGCTACGCCGGATCTGATCGTTGACGGTGCCGCCTCGCCGCATACCTATGCGCTGAAACCTTCGAATGCCCGCAGCCTCCAGCAGGCACAGGTGGTTTTCTGGGTCGGGCCAGGCATGGAAGCCTTCCTGCAGAAGCCGCTCGCATCTCTTGGCGCCAAAGCCACCGTCGTCGAACTCGACGATGCGCCCGGCATCACCAAGCTCAAATTCCGCGAAGGCGGCGCCTTCGAGCCGCATGACGACGGCGACGAACATGACGCCGGAGAAAACCAAGATCATGATGACCACGACCATGATCACGGCGAGTTCGATACGCATCTCTGGCTCGATCCGCACAATGCCAAGGCGATGGTCGCCGAGATCACCACGTCGCTGGTCGCGGCCGACCCCGCCAATGCGTTGACCTATGAAGCAAATCAGAAGGCCTTGAACGACAAGCTCGACGCCTTGGACAGCGAGATCGCCACGGCCGTCGCGCCGGTGAAGGATAAGCCTTTCATCGTCCTCCACGACGCCTACCAATATTTCGAGCATCGCTACGGCGTGCGCGTCTCCGGCTCCATCACGGTCAGCCCCGAAACCATTCCGGGCGCACAGCGCGTCGCCGAAATTCACAGCAAGGTCGCCGATCTCGGCGCAACCTGCGTCTTCGCCGAACCGCAATTCGAGCCGAAACTGGTCAATGTGGTGCTGGAAGGGACGTCGGCAAAATCCGGCGTCCTTGATCCCGAAGCCGCAACGCTGCCGCAGGGGCCGGATCTCTATTTCGACCTGATGCGCGGTATCGCGAGTTCCCTCAAAGGGTGCCTCTCCTGAATGAGGCGATGTAACGCCGAAAAAAGCGAGCCCGATGCTCGCTTTTTTCATCATAATAACTGTAATGATATTACATTACAAAAGAGGTTGCTATGAACAAGAAGCTCCCGGTCACCGTCCTCTCCGGTTTCCTCGGCGCCGGCAAGACGACGTTGCTCAACCATATCCTCAACAATCGTGAGGGTCTGCGCATCGCCGTCATCGTCAACGACATGAGCGAGGTGAATATCGATGCCGCACTGGTGCGCGATGGCGGCGCCAATCTCTCGCACACGGAAGAGCAGCTCGTCGAGATGACCAATGGCTGCATCTGTTGCACGCTGCGCGACGACCTGCTGAAGGAGGTCCGCCAGCTCGCCGAGCAGGATCGCTTCGATTACCTGCTGATCGAATCCACAGGTATCGCCGAACCCCTGCCCGTCGCCACCACTTTCGAGTTTCGCGACGAGGATGGCAGCAGCCTATCCGACGTCTCCCGACTCGATACGATGGTCACCGTCGTCGACGCCGCCAATCTTCTCTCCGACTATGGATCGACGGATTTCCTTGCCGATCGTGGCGAGACCGCCGGCGACGGCGACAACCGGACGATCGTCGACCTCCTGGTCGAGCAGATCGAATTTGCCGATGTTGTCGTTCTCAACAAAGTCGGAGCGGCAACGGCAGAGCAACGCGACGCCGCCCGCAAGATCATCGTCGGCCTCAACCCCGATGCACGTCTGATCGAAGCCGATTTCGGTGTGGTGGAACCATCGGAGGTTCTCGGTACCGGCCGCTTCGACATCGATCGCGCCGAAACCCATCCGCTCTGGTATAAGGAGCTGCACGGCTTCAAGGACCACGTTCCGGAAACGGAGGAATACGGCATCCACTCCTTCGTCTACCGCGCGAAGAAGCCGTTCGATCCTACTAAATTCCAAGCTTTTCTCAATCGGTCATGGCCGGGCGTCGTCCGGGCCAGGGGCTTCTTCTGGCTTGCGACCCGGCCCTATTATGTCGGCGAGATGAGCCAGGCCGGCGCACTGGTCCGCACGAGCAAGATGGGCCTCTGGTGGGCTGCCGTGCCGCAGGATCAGTGGCCGCGCGATCCCTCCTTCAAACGGGCGCTAACACCTTATCTCGATCCGATTTGGGGCGACCGCCGCCAGGAACTGGTGTTCATCGGCGCCGATCCGATGAACGAGAAGCAGATCACGGCCGAGCTGAACGCTTGCCTCGTCAAGGCGGATCGTTTCGCGCCGGAGCGCTGGCGGGACCTGCCCGATCCCTTTGCAAGCTGGAACAGGTTGACGGCATGAACAAGCCGAAAGTGATCCGGTTTCGCTGTCAATGCTTCGAGTGCGGGAGTGATGACGGCCCGGTGGACGACAGAGTGCGATCCGCCGCGGCCGAACCGGACCAGCGCGACGAAAAATCAGGTGAAACGGATTCCCGCGTGATGACGGATGCAGTCGGAAAACTGCTGTTCGGGGCCTGAGCGCGAGTTCAGGCCACCAGCATGCCCATGGGAACTGCGATGATCTCATGCATGACGAGCAATGCGCCGATCACTTCCGTCTTGGTACGCAACGGCGTCATCGTGCAGTGAAGCACCTTGCCGGGCTCCAACTGCCGATAGGACGGATAGAGGCACTCGACCTTTTCGCCGGCAAAGCACGCATCGAGCTTCGCCTTCACGCTGCTTTCGAAATAGTCGGAGCCGACGAATTCCGAGATATGGCGCCCGACGAGCTCCATCGGTTTCGATTTCAGAAATTCCGAATTGGCCGCGTTGCTGTAGAGATAACGATAGTCCCGCGTGACGACGGCAACGCGATCCGGCAAGCTGTCCAGAATGACATCGTTCAAAACGCTGCCTTCCTCGAATCCCAGCTCATTGTCGAGACTGGTTTTCTCGCTCGAAACCGCCCGTAGCACCTCACCGGCCGCTTGGTTTGCGCCGCCGAAATAACGGTCGATCAGCACCGAAAGCGAAGCGGAATTGTGCATCACTCGCGACCGATCATCCGCTTCTTCCCGGATGAGATTGTTTATGAATTGGAGCTGCATGTAGATTTCGAGCAGACTCGTGGCCTTATATGCCAAAATCGCTGCGATAAGTGGCTCCAATTCGCGATCAAGTGACGCTACAAGCTCATCATCGCCAAGTTTTATCGCACGCTGAATCTGATTACATTTCGTGGAGAAGGCATGAAAGAGTGCCAGCAAAATTGCCCTCCTGTCCCTGAACACAACAGGACGCAGGGGCCTCGTTTCCCGGCGTTGCCATGCCCAAGGATATTCAGTTTGGTGTCCGCATTCTCACCAAACTTTCTACATTCTGAATTAACATGACTTACCCCCACTTTCAATCCGGATGAACGGAAGTTCTCGGGAAAGGCGAACTTTCTGAAAAGCAAGGCTTACCGAGAGCAATGACCGCATGAAAGACGGGACGAAAATCTGCGCATAGACCCTTCGCGCACGCGCCGGAATACAGGCCTAGAGCTTTTCCGCTTTTCTTCGAATCGCGAAACGCTCTATCCCTTTGTTTTTATGCAATTCCGGACGGAAAACCGCTGCCCGCTTTTCCTGGAATTGCTCTAGAAAACGGTTTTCTTGATGTTCCAGCGATCGTGATACCAGAGCCATTGTTCGGGATTTTCCCTTACCCAGCTCTCCACCTTGTCGTTCAGCATCTGCGCCGTCGCCGCCAGGTCGAGGCCGCCTGCCTCGTTGCGCGGCATCTCCAGCTTCGGCTCGATTTCCAACCGGTAGCGATTGCCGGGCAGCCGGATGCAGCGGGCCGGGTAGACCTCGCAATTGAATTGGCGCACGAGTTTCGGCAAAAGCGGATTCGTCTTCACGTCCCGACCAAAGAACCGGGTCTTCAGGCCCTTGCGAAATTTCTGATCGACCAGCACGCCGACACCGCGACCCGCCTCCAATTCCCTTGCAAGGCTGAAGGATGACCCGGCGTGAGACGGCACGAGGTTGCCCATGCGCTTGGCACGGAAGTCGAAGACTTTCTTCGCGACATAGGGATTGTTCGGCGGACGGAACAAGACGGTCACCGTGAGACCGAAGGCGGCGCCGGCGACCGGCAGCAACTCGAAATTGCCGGTATGACCGGTAAAGACGATGAACGGCCGCGGATTGTCCCTGAGATCGAGGAAGATCGGAATGCCCGAAACTTCAATTCGCCCGGGCTTGTCGCTATCGGGATCGAAGTCGAACAACCGGTCGAGAAAGACATATTCGGCGGCAAGCCGGCCCATATTCCCCCAGCTTGCGCGTGCGATCTCCTCGATTTCCGCCTCGCTCTTTTCCGGAAAGGCATTGCGCAGATTGGTCAGCATCAGCTGATGCCGGCGCATGCGCGGGCCGATCCTACGCGTCAGCCGATCGGCAAAATTGATGCCCCCATCCGCCGGAAACAGCTTCAGGAAATTGAGGAATCCGAAAATGACCTGCGCCACCAACCACTGCTGGAAATTTCTGAGCGCAAGGACGATCCGGGTGATGAAGAGCTTCACGCGGCTCAATCCATCTTCAGGATGATCTTGCCGAAGATCTGCCGCGATTCCATTCGCTCCAGCGCCCGGTCGATATCACTGAAGCTCACCTCGGTGTCGATGACCGGATGGACAAGCCCCCGCGCCATCTTCTGCATGGCATTGGCCATGTTCTCCATACGGCAGCCGAAGGAGCCGAGCAGCTTCAATTGCTGCTGGAACAGCATCATCAGATTGATTTCAGTCGAAACGCCCGAGGTCGAACCGCAGGTAACGAGGCGTCCGCCGCGCTTCATACAGAGCATGGAGCCAGCCCAGGTATCCTTGCCGACATGTTCGAAGACCACGTCGACACCCTTCTTCTTCGTCAGCTTGCGCACCACGCCCTCGAAGCGGTCGGTGCGGTAGTTGATGACGTGATCGGCGCCCAGCGCCTTCGCCTTTTCGATCTTGTCGTCAGAACCGACCGTGGTGATCACGGTGCAGCCGATCTTCTTGGCAAGCTGGATGGCGGCGGTGCCGATGCCGGAGCCACCTGCATGAACGAGGATCGTCTCGCCCGGCTCCAACTTGGCATTGTCGAACAGCATATGCTCGACGGTGCCGAAGGTTACGGGAGCAAGAGCCGCGCCGATCGCATCGACGCCGGGGGGCGCCGGAACAAGCAGGCGAGCCGGGAGATTGACCTTTTCCTGGGCGAAGCCGTCGAGATGGAAGCCGTGCACACCGCTGACATGTTCGCAGAGATTGTCGCGGCCTTCGCGGCAATGGCGGCACAGACCGCAGGTCTGCGCACCGTAGATCGACACGAGCTGCCCCGGAAGGACATTGGCGACGCCCGGCCCGATCGCTTCGACGACGCCCGCAGCCTCGGCGCCGATGACCAGCGGCATCTTGCGCTTGGCGAATGCCATGCCGCGCCAGCCCCAGACGTCGATATGATTGAGCGCGACGGCCTTGACGCGCAGCGTCACCTCACCCGCGCCCGGAGCATCCGGCTCCGGCAGATCGGTGATCTCAAGTTTGCGGTCGTCGATCAGTTGCAAAGCACGCATGGCAAAGTCCCTCGCCTCTCGGGCGCAGTTGTATTCTGTTTTTCAGACGTCCGATTAAGCCGGTTCAAGCGCCATGACAAGGCTGGCATTCTGACCGCCGAATCCGAAAGAGTTCGAAAGGACGGCGTTCACCTGCTTCTCACGCTTCTTGTTCGGCACCACATCGAGAATGATCGACGGATCAGGATTGTTGTAGTTGATGGTCGGCGGCAACGTGCCGGTGAGCATGGTCTGCAGCGAGAACACCGCTTCGACCGCACCCGCCGCCGTCAGCGTATGGCCGATCATCGACTTGTTCGACGAGACGGGAATAGTTGGAAGCCGGTCACCGAAGACGGCGGACATGGCGCCATATTCCATTTTGTCGTTCTCCGGCGTCGAGGTGCCGTGAGCGTTGATATAGCCGATATCGGCCTCCGCCATGCCGGCATCGGCAAGTGCGGCGCGGATCGTCGCGATCGCCGGGCCGCCATCGGGCGAAGAGCGGGTGCGATGGAAGGAGTCGGCCTTGTCGCCGGCGCCCTTCATGATGCCAAGGATCTTCGCGCCGCGTGCAACCGCGGCTTCCAGCGATTCCAGCACCAGCGTCGCCGCCCCTTCGGCGATGACGAAACCGTCGCGATCCTTGCTGAAGGGCTTGGAGGCCTTGGTCGGCGGATCGTTCTGGGTCGACAAGGCCGACAGCAACGAGAAGCGGATCAGCGCCTCGGCGCTGAGCGAACCGTCGGTCGCGACCGTAAGCGCCCGCGAGGTCCGGCCCTGACGGATCGCCTCGATGCCGAGTTGGATCGCCGTCACGCCCGATGCACAGGCTGTCGACAGTGTCACCGGCAGCCCGCGCGTGCCGAAGCGATCAGCAAGCCTTTCGGAAATGGCGCCGAAAAGCGCTGCTTCATGGAAGGCCGGATCCGGACGCTGGCGCATGGCGGCGAGGAAGCGCTCATAGGCGTCACCCTGATGATCGGCCGGCGGCGAGCGGTCGGCGAGCTCGAAACGCGCACTCCATTCCGGCTCGATCGGCGGCGCGGCCAGGAAGAGCGGCGCGTCGAAATCGCCCGAAATGCCAGCCTGCGCCAGAGCTTCGATGGTCGTTTCGCGGGCAAAGGCATAGGAGCGCTCGACGGCGTTCGGCACCGGAATATCGATGAAATCCACCGTGCCGGCGATCCGCGTCGAAAGTCCGTCCGTCGGGAAGCGAGTGATGCCGTGAATGCCTGATGTGCCGGACGAAAGCGCGTTCCAGTTATCCTGCAGGCCCTGCCCCAGTGACGTGATGATCCCCATGCCGGTGACGGCGACGATCGGACGTCCGAGATGATCCTTGTAAGCGGTCATATCCTGCTCCTCACGCTTCAGCGGAAAGTACGGCGATGCCTTCACCGCGCGAATGCCCGACGGTCGTCACCACGGCCTTGCGCGCGCCCGTCGCCATCGGCTTTTCGTGGCCGGCATCGAAAGGCGGAACCTTGGCCTGGTTGGCAACGGCAAGTGCCGCGAAGGCGAGCCCGAGCGGGAACTGGCTTTCCAACCCGTGTCCGGAAATACCGGAGTAAGCGCGGATGGCCGAGCCCGGAAGCTGCGCCTCGAGTACGGTTTTTTCGCGCTGGGCCAAATCGGGGATTGCCGTCGTGCCAGAAAAGACGACCGTCGCGTCACCAGATGCCTGCTTGACGGGAGCGAGCAGGCGCTCCAGCCGCGCTTCGAACTTGCCCTTGTCGCGACGACCGCGATCGCCCTCGACGGCATCGATGGTTGCATAGATATGCGCGCCACGACCCTCGGCATGGGCACGCGATTCAAGAACGAGGAAGGCGCTCAGCGATCCCATGATCATGCCGCCGTCTTCCGGCTTGCGCGACCAGACGGGATGCCAGTCACCCCGAGCGTGGGCATTGATCGCCTCGATCAGCAGGATCATGTCCAGGCGCTCAGCGGAAAAGGCGCCACCCACCAGAGCGTGGCTCGATTCGCCGGACTTGATGCGATGGAAAGCCGTCTCGACGGCGGAAATGCCGGCGGCTTCCTCACCCATGAAGGTGCGCGACGAGCCCGTGACCTTGTGGACGATCGAAATATTGCCGGCAAGCAGATTGGAAAGCTGCGCCAGGAACAAAGTCGGCCGCAGTTCGGTCGTCAGCTTCTCGTTCAAAAGCAATTCGCGGTCGTTGCGCTTCAGGCCTTCATTGACGATCAGCGTATCGACATTGGTGTCGCGCTCGCCGCCGCCGGCTGCAACGATCATGTCCATGGTGCCGCAGGCTTCCAGATCATCCTTGAAACCGGCATCGTCGAGAGCGAGACCCGCGGTGAAGACGCCGATGCGCTGCCAGTTTTCCATCTGACGCTGATCGCCCCGCTTTGGAATCTGCTGCGACCAATCGATCTCAGGCAGCGGATGCACGGGATAGGGCTTGAACTTCTCGGTTTCGACGATGGTCGCCGGCGCCTTGTCGGCCTTCAAAAGGGCGACATGAGTATCCTTGCCAACGCCCTGACAGGTAACGACGCCGATACCTGTGATCACCACGTCATTCTGAGCCTTGCTCATTCATCAATCCTCTTCGAATGCGGCGGCGCCGAACAAGCCGGCAGCATCAACCGTTGGCGGCGATGGCATCGAGAAGCCCGACCTCGCCCGCCCGCTTGCGCACGATATCGCCGAGCGGCAACTCATTAAACGGCACGGTCCGCAGCTTCAACTGCGCATCGCAGACCTTCTTTCCGGCGATGGTGATGCGCGCCTTGGTGACGGCGAAGCCCGAACCGTCATGCTCCAGCTCGGCCTCGATATCAAGTTTCGCTTCCGGCTCCACGAAGGTCCGCATCTTGGCGCCGTCCACGGACATCAAGAATGGCATATAGGCGAATTTCGTCGCGGCAAGCACGAGCATGCCCGAGGCCTGCGCCATTGTCTCGATCAGCAGAACACCCGGGACGAGCGGCATGCCTGGGAAATGGCCTTCGAAAACCGGGCTCTTCGCCGGAACGACGGAATGCGCCTTCAACAGGCCCTTGGACAGATCGACGGATTCGATCCTGTCGATCATCTGGAAATATTCCAGCAGCATCAACGCCTCCGCTCCAACCCGATAGCGCAGGATGCGCCGGGCGGGATACGCTATTTAAGAATGAAACCGCCCGGCCGCCATATTCAGGGGCGGCTGGGCGTCAAAAAAAGCAAGGATGTTGCTCAGCCCTTGACGGCGCGCAATTCATCGATCTTGGCACAGAGATTCTTCAGCACGAAATACTCTTCGGTCGAGACCTTGCCTTCGTTGACTTCCTGCGTCCACTTCTCGAGCGGGATCTTGATGCCGAACTCCTTGTCGATAGCGAAGACGATATCCAGGAAGTCCAGACTGTCGATGCCGAGGTCGTCGATCGTGTGGCTTTCCGGGGTGATCGTGTCACGATCGATTTCGCTGGTTTCAGCGATGATGTCGGCAACTTTGTCAAATGTAGCAGTCACTGCCCATACCTCTTGAAATAATAATTCACCCCCTCATAGGGAAATCCATATCAAAAGCCAATGGTTTCCACCAGAAACTCCGGCAATTTGGCTAAGCACTGTTGCGCAAACAGCAAAGTGACGGTCGTGTCACAGTTGCCGGTCACGGGCGACATACCACAAGATGCGGCAGCATTGCGACCACACCGAAGCGAAAGCCTTGCTGGTTTGCCAGGGTCTAGTCGCTGATCACGATACGGGTATTGTGAAGCCCCGCATCCGATGTCATCGCGAAGAAGGTGGCGGCGTTGCGCGTATCGAGCCGCACGCAACCGTGCGATGCCGGCCGACCGAGCCGCCTCACCTCGTAAGTACCGTGAATCGCATAGCCGCCGTTGAAGAACACGGCGTAGGGCATCGGCGCATCGTCATATTTCTTCGAGCGGTGATCCCTGGACAGCCATTTGGCGGTATAGGAGCCGAGAGGCGTCACATAGCCCCTGCGAGCCGTCGATACGCGCCAGCGATATTTGAAAGCCCCGTCCTCGGAAACGGTCATTGTTTGCGATCGAAGGTCGACCACCGCAAGAACAGTTCCGGCATGAGCCGAAATGGCATGAAACTGCATGAACAGACATGCCGTTGCTATGAATGCGACACGCTTCATCTTGTCCCCTCCGACTGTTTGCTTCCTTCCGAAGCAATTCAGACGATGGGAAAGTGTATCGCTATGCTAATTATACCAAATTAATACATATAGTGAGCGATTGCTTAATTTAGGGACGCTCACAGCAGCAGCAGAAATCCCAAAAAGGCGAGAAGCGTCAGCATCGAGCATGCGGAATAGAAGATGGAAATACCCGCCTCGATATCGCTGACGGTAGCGGTGTCGCGGCCGGAACCGTTGATCATCGGTTCACGCACGAGTTCCCCGCCATAGATTCGCGGACCGGCGAGCTGAATATCAAGCGCGCCTGCCATGGCCGCTTCCGGCCTGCCGGAATTAGGCGAGCGATGCAGCCCGCCATCCCGGACCGCGATGCGGATCGCGTTTCCAAGCGCGGAGATTCCGCGCTTGGCGAGGGCACCGGTGGCAATCAGCAGGATTGAGAGCCGCGCAGCCGGCCAGTTGGCAATATCGTCCAGGCGCGCGGCGGCACGACCGAAATCTATATAGGTCTCGGACTTGTGACCGATCATCGAATCGGCGGTATTGAGCATCTTGTAGAAGAACAGGCCCGGCAGGCCGAAAACGCCATACCAAAGGGCCGGGGCAACGACGCCGTCGGAAAAGTTTTCGGCGAGGCTTTCGATAGCCGCGCGGCAAATTCCTGGCTCGTCCAGCGTCTCGGGATCACGGCCGACGATACGCGATACGGCAAGCCGCCCGCCTTCCAGACCGTCGGTGCGCAGCGCCCGCGAGACCTCGCCGACATGATCGCCAAGGCTTTTCTGTGCCAGGAAAACCGCCACGAGCATCGCTTCGACCAATATGCCGAGCCAGCCGAAGAAGGCGAGAAATCCGTGAATGGCCCAGCCGGCGATGGCAGCTCCCATGAGCAGCGCGATGATCGACATGATCCCGTTGCGGCGGCGAAGCACTCCGGACAGATGCTTTGCATTGAACCGGCCGTCGAAATACGAAATCGCCTTGCCGAACAGCACGACCGGATGCGGAAAACGCTCCCATAACCAGTGGGGATCGCCGACGATGCGGTCGAGCAACAAGGCAAGGACCAGAATGAGCAGATGTTCGTCGGCGGTCATGTCGAATAATCCTCTAGAGCATGATGCCGAAAAATGTTTGAGCGGCTTTCGGACGACATCATGCTCTATTTCTTTGATTCTAGAGCGGATTCAGATTTTAGGTCGAACAGACCTAAAATCATCCGACTCTAGTGCCCCGGCGAGTCTGTGATCCGCTTCCTCATCCGGCGGAAGCCCGAAGCGCAGCCAATTGCGCGCATAATCGAACTTGCGAACCAGAATATGGTGGCGGCAGAGATGGGTATATATGCCCTCGGCGCGGTCGTCTGCAACAAGCGCAAACAGGGTCGCGCCTCCCACGACATTGAGATGCGACCGACGCAGAACCGCTTCGAGAGCGGCGTGACGCTCAATAATGCGATTGCGGATGTAACTTGTATCGCTTTCCATGAGGGACGCCGCGATCGAAAGCGCAGGCCCGGACACTGCCCAGGGGCCAAGCCAATCCTCGTAGCGGGTCATGATCGAGGGTTCGGCGATCACGAAACCGAGCCGCAGGCCGGCCAGGCCGAAAAACTTTCCGAAGGAGCGGAAGATGATGAGATTCGGCATCGTGGCGGCAAAAGGCGCCAGGCTTACCGCCGGCTCGATATCGCCGAAAGCCTCGTCGACCAAAAGGATGCCGCCGTGCTGGCGCTGCCTTTCATGCAGATTCGACAGTTGCTCGATAGACAGCGTCCGTCCATCCGGATTGTTAGGATTGACGGCAACGACCAGCCTGTCATCGGCGGTGAGCTCGGCAATCGTCGATACCTGCCGAACCTGCAGGCCCGCGAGCGTGAAGGCCCTCGCGTATTCGCCATAGGTCGGGGAGAGGATCGCGACCCTACCACCAGTCACGAGCCTGGGAAGCAATTGAATGACCGACTGCGTGCCCGGAACCGGCAGGGGCAGAATTTCACCGCTGCGATAATACCCCCTCGCCGCCGCTCGCGCCCGCTCCTGCAAGTACTGATCCGGCAGCCGATGCCATGCCGCGACGGAAATTTCAGGCAGCGGCACGGGATTGGGATTGATACCGGTCGACAGATCCAGCCAATCCTCCGGAAGTCCACCATATTGCCGCGCCGCCGCGGTAATGCCGCCGCCATGGATGATCCTGCTTGTCATGCTGCATCACCGGCAAGATCGATCAGATGCATATAGGAACCCGCGACATTGCCGCGCTGCAGACCCGCATCGCCCAGATCGGCGTCAAGCGCATCCCTGACCGCAAACAGGCGATCTGCCTTGCCTTCCGATACGATGGTTGAATAATGAAACTCATGCGCCGTCATCGGCTTGTCGAAGAAGGAGCCAGCAAGCGGCACGACGTGCCGATAGCCAAGATGACGCTGCCGCTTTTCGTAGCTGGTGACGACAGGCAAGAGGCCAAGCATGCCGTGACGGGTGCCCGCCGCATCCACAAGTCCCTCGCCCAGCACCATATAGCCGCCGCACTCGCCGTAGATCCGCGCCCCACGGGCAGCAGCAGCTTTCACGCCATCCCGAAACCGCCGGGCAGCGGCAAGCTTCCCGGCGTGCAATTCCGGATAGCCGCCCGGCAAATAGACGGCATCGGCATCGATTGAGGGCGCCTCGTCCGCAAGCGGGGAAAAGAAGGAAATCTCCGCCCCTCGGCGCCTCCAGCCGAGCAGCATATGCTCGTAACAGAAGGTAAAGGCGATATCCCGCGCCACGGCAATGCGCTGACCAAACGGCATCAGACGCGCAATGTTTGCAACGGACGGGCGGACGACATGCCGCTGCGCCGCCCGCAGGAGCAGTTCGAAATCGCAGACCTTCGACACCAGCTCAGCGGTCGCCTCGATGAAATGCTCCAGCGCGCCATGCTCTCCCGCCTGCACCAGCCCGAGATGCCGTTCCGGCAATGCGAGGCTGCTGTCGTTGCGGATAACGGCGACGACAGGCATACGTATTGCATCCAAGGCCTGACGCAGCATCCGCTCGTGCCTGTCGCTGGCGACGCGATTGAGGACCACACCGGCAATGCGGATATCGGCGCGAAAGTTGGCAAAGCCGCTGACGACGGCGGCAACCGATTGCGACATGCGCGAGGCATCGACGACAAGCACGACGGAAAGGCCGAGCAAGGCGGCAAGATCGGCCGGCGTCCCGGTGCCGTCGACAGCGCCGTCGAACAGACCCATCATTCCTTCGATGACGAGCATCCGCCCGCCGGCCCGATGCAGCGCGGCATTGGCGGAAATCAGTTCGGCGCGCATAGCCCAGGGGTCGAAATTGAGGCAGGGTGACCCGACGGCCGCGGCATGAAAGGCGGGATCGATGTAATCCGGCCCGGCCTTGCCGGATGCGACCGCGACACCCCTGTTCCGCAGTGCTCTCAGCAGACCAAGCGTGAAGGTGGTCTTGCCGGAGCCTGATGAGGGTGCCGCGATCAGAAGGCCGCTCATGCCGACACCTTGTGTCCGCCCTCGCCGGGCCTTTCGGCAGCCGGCAGCAGCTCTCGGCCGGAAAGTGCCCCAAGCCAATCGAGCGACGGGCGCAATTTCACCACCTCGCCGACGACGACGATGGCCGGCGGTTCGAGGCCGGACGCTTCGACATCCTGAGGTGCACGCCCAAGCGTCGTTTCCAGCACCTGCTGAGAGGATGTGGCCGCATTGCAGACGAAGGCGACAGGCTCGTCCACCGAACGGCCTGCCGCGATGAGATTGGCACTGATCTGGGCGATATGCTTCATGGCCATATACATGACGATGACGGGCGATCCCCTGCCAACCGCATCCCAATTGATGGCGTCTGGCACAACGCCGGACGAATCATGGCCGGTGAGAAAGGTGACGGCATGGTTGACGTCGCGATGGGTCACGGGAATGCCGGCATAGGCCAAGCCGCCGATCCCAGCCGTGATGCCGGGCACGATGCGGAAGGGAATGCCATGCTCGACAAGCGTCAAGGCCTCTTCGCCTCCACGCCCGAAAACAAAGGGATCGCCGCCCTTCAGGCGCAGCACGCGCTTGCCCGCACGCGCCAGCTCTACCAGCCGCAAAGAAATGTCACGCTGCTTGGCCGACGGCTTGCCGCCGCGCTTGCCGGCATATTCCAACACTGCGCCCGGGCGGGCGAGCTTGAGGCAATCCTCATTCACAAGGGCATCGTGCACGATGATATCAGCCTCGGCCAAGCCTTTAGCGGCCAGCAGGGTCAAAAGCCCCGGATCGCCCGGCCCGGCACCGACGAGCCAGACGGAGCCCGGCTCCAAGACCGGCAGCGAGGAAAAAGCGGTATCGTTCATCCCATGTGTCCTATGCCCGGATGGGCGAAATTGCAATGTTGAGAACGGGATAAGACGACCTCGGTTCGACACCGTTCCCATTGCCGACATTACGCCACAGGACCGTTCGGCGTGAGCGATAGCACGCTATGAGCTTTTCCAACGGCGACAGGAAATGGAAAACGTATTGATTGATCGCGTGGCGTTTCAGACTCAATATGTCCGGAAACTCAAATAGGCGCATAACAAGCCGAGTAAATGGCCTTTCATCGAGATGTGAAGGGGGCGCGACGCCCCCTCCGCAGAAAGCTTAATGCTTGACCTTGCCCAGGATCACGTCGCGGATCAGATCGATGACCTGCTGCGAGCGAATGCCGGTGCAGACGATCTGGCTCGACAGATTGTCCCAATCGCCCGGCGGGAAGTGACGGCCGTTCGGCTTGACGATCGTCTGGCCATCGGCAATGCCGCCGCAAACGACACGGACCGCGCCTTCGATCGTGTCGAACAGCTCGGGCGCGACGACATAGACGCACGCGCAGCTGTCGTGGACCATCATGCCGTCTTCGACCGCATGCTTGTAGAAATCGATATAGGACTGCGACAGATCGGACAGCAGCCGCACTGAAGGCCCGCCGTCCCTCGCCATATCGGCCAGATAGCCGCGGCTCATTGTCGTCACGGCCGTCACGTCGAGACCGACCACGACCACCTTCCAAGCTGCCGTCATGACGAAATCGGCCGCTTCCGGATCACCGTGAATATTGGCCTCGGCGACCGGCGAGACGTTGCCAGACACATAGAAATTGCCGCCCATGATCACGACGCCCTTCACGAGCGATGCGATCTCGGGATCGTGCTTCAGCGCCAAAGCCAGATTGGTCATGCGGCCGACGGCGACCAGGGTCACCTCGCCCGGACTGGCGCGTACAGTGTCGATGATGAACTGATAGGCGGGCCGAGGATCGGCCGGCAGGTCGATCGTATCGGGCACGTCGATGTCGCCGAGGCCGTTATGGCCGTGAACCATCGTCGGCCACGGACGCTCGTGCCGCGAAGGATCGAAAGTAACGCTGGCGCCACGCGCGACCGGGCAGTCAATATTCCATTCGCGCTTGAGGAAGAGCGCATTGCGGGTCGTCGTATCCACGGAGGCGTTGCCGAAAACCGTGGTTATGCCGAGAAGGTCGATATCCGGGTGACGATGCAGGAAGAGAAGCGCCATGGCGTCGTCAACGCCCGGATCGGTATCATAAATGACCTTATGCATGATTTATCCTTACCAACATACTGAATAAGCTGATCTTTCGGAAATTTTCTTCACTACGGACCGCGCTTGAACTACCGGCATACACGAGAACCGCCGATGGCGAAACGCCGCCACGATCTCCTAGGAGCCATTTGTGAGATTTGCGTGGCGAATTCGATACTCAGGCGATCCTGGCGATCGCCGCCGTCGCAAAACTGGATTTGATCTTCGGGAGCACAAGCTCGGAATCCGGTCCGGCCGCCGCAAGCGCTGCCGCCTCGGCGACACCATGACAACCGGCATGGGCGAAGACGAGCTCGGACGGGTTCTTCAGCCTGGGTGTCTCCCGCTCCAATGCGGCCGCCTTGAAAAAGCGGACCGGGAGACGAAAATGCGTGGCGATCTCAAGGATCGCCGGCTCATCCATGCGCGTATCGATCGAGACGACGGCCAGAACCTGCTCGCTCCCGATTCCAGCCTCCTGAAAGGCTCTTTCCGCAAGCATGCGCACGTCGTTCCAGTCGGTGCCGCGCTCGCAACCGAGCCCAAGAAGGTAGCGGCGGGTGGAATTGGCAAAGGTCGTCATATTCACTCCCAACGGCGTCAACCGATATCACAGCTGTAGCGAGCGCCTTTCGGCGCGTCAATTTCGCTTGGTGTGTCCCGATAGCAATTGCCTTGTGGCGAGCGAAGTGCCAGAAGGCCGCTGATTTCCCGCCCCCATAATTCCCGCTCCAGAGTGCCATCCTTGTACGAGATCACATTTCAGGTCCTGCTCCTGCTGTTTGCCGCGGCATTCTTTGCCGGTTTCGTTGATTCAATCGCGGGCGGCGGCGGGTTGATCACCGTGCCGGCAATGCTGCTGGCAGGCATTCCGCCGCTGCAGACGCTCGGCACCAACAAGGTGCAGTCGATCTGCGGCGCGGCCTCGGCCACGATCGCCTATGCCAGGCAGGGGCATGTGGAGCTTCGCGAGCAGCTTCCGATGGCCGCAATGGCTGTCATCGGAGGCATGCTCGGCGCGTTGCTGGCAACCGTCATGCCGAGCCAGGTCCTGCGCATCGCCCTGCCCTTCCTGCTGATCGCCATCGCGCTCTATTTCGCCATCAAGCCCAATCTCGGCGATGTCGAAAAGCATCGCCGCATGACCGCAGGGCTCTTCGGCGTGACGCTCGTACCCCTCATCGGCTTTTATGATGGCGCATTCGGTCCCGGCACGGGCTCGTTCCTGATGCTCGCCTTCGTGACGCTCGCCGGCTTCGGCCTTCTAAAGGCGACGGCGCATACGAAGCTGCTCAATTTCGGCTCGAATCTCGGCAGCCTGATCGTCTTCATCTTCTCCGGCGCCATTCTTTGGAAAGTCGGACTGACGATGGGGCTCGGCCAGTTCCTCGGCGCCCAGATCGGCTCACGGCTTGCGATGCGCATCGGCGCCAAACTGATCAAGCCGCTGCTGGTCGCCGTCTGCATCGCCTTTGCGGTCAAGCTGCTGGCGGATCCCACCCATCCCGTCAGGATCTGGCTCGGGCTGTAAAACGAGCTTTTGATTACCTCCGAGGTAATTGATAGTGCTTCGGTGCGCGCCGATGATCGCCCTGCCTGAACGGTTCAGGCGATCCAAAGGAGTTGACCGATGACTGACGCAAACATCATTGCTGACCGCTATATCGCCATCTGGAACGAGGCAGACACCGAACGTCGCCGTGCGCTCATCGCCGAGGCTTGGACGGAAGACTGCAGCTACGTCGATCCCATGATGCGCGCGGATAATCGCGAGCAGATCCACGCGCTGGTCACGGCCGCCCATGAGCGCTTCCCCGGCTTCCGTTTCACGCTCATCACCGAGGGCGAGCGCCACGGCGACAATCTCCGCTTCTCCTGGGGCTTCGGTCCGGCCGACGCCGAGCCGCTCGTCAAGGGCACGGATTTCGCCATCCTCGAAGGTGAACGCCTGAAGTCCGTTCACGGCTTCATCGATCAGCTGCCGGCTGCCGCATGATGAACCCGGCCCGCTCTCTCGGCGACCATCTGCGCGAATGGCGGCAACGCCGCCGCCTGAGCCAGCTCGAATTCGCCCTTGAAGCCGATATATCGCAACGGCATCTGAGCTTCATCGAGAGCGGACGGGCACTTCCAAGCCGCGAGATGCTGATGCATCTCGCCGAACGGCTCGACGTGCCCTTACGCGAACGCAACCCCATGCTTCTGGCGGCCGGATTTGCCCCGGTGTTTCCCGAACGCAAGCTGGACGACCCGGCACTTGCCCCCGCACGGCGCGCGATCGACATGCTGCTGAGAGGCCACGAGCCCTTCCCGGCCCTGGCGGTCGACCGGCACTGGACGCTGGTTGCAGCCAATGCCGCCGTCGCACCGCTGCTTGCCGGTGTGACCGATATCGCGCTGACCAAGGGACCGATCAACGTCCTGCGATTGAGCCTGCATCCCCACGGTCTCGCACCCCGGATCGCCAATCTCTCCGAATGGCGGGCGCATCTGTTGGAGCGTCTGCGTCAGCAAGTCTCGGCAACGGGCGATCCTGTGCTGGTCAAACTGCTGAAAGAACTGTCAGCCTATCCCGCACCGACTGCGCCGAAATCGGCGGCTGCGGAGAGGGATTTCGCTGGCATTGCCGTGCCGCTCGAGCTTGTCACCGAGGCGGGACATCTCTCATTTCTGTCCACCACGACTGTCTTCGGAACGCCCGTCGATGTCACCTTGTCGGAACTCGCGATCGAATCTTTCTTCCCGGCAAACCCGCAGACGGCGGAAGCGCTGAAGGCAATGCTGCCCGGCCAATGATCAGAACTCGACGCCCGGCTGTCCCTTGATGCCCGAACGGAACGGATGCTTGATCAATTCCATCTCGGTGACGAGATCGGCGATCTCGATCAGCTCTTCCTTGGCGTTGCGGCCCGTCAAGACGACATGGGTCATGTAAGGCTTCTCGTTCCTGAGGAATTCTAGCACTTCGTTGATGTCGAGATAGTCGTAGCGCAGCGCGATATTGATCTCATCCAGCAGCACCATGGAATTCCGCTCGTCGCGGATCAGCTCCTTGGCTTTCTCCCAGGCAGCAGACGCCGCCGCTACGTCGCGTGCGCGGTCCTGCGTCTCCCAGGTGAAGCCTTCGCCCATCGTGTGAAACTGGCAGATGTCGGAGAAATGCTTTTCGATCAGGTCGCGCTCGCCCGTCCACATGGCGCCCTTGATGAACTGAACGACGGCGCTCGGCTTCCCGTGGGCGATGTGGCGGAAGATCATGCCGAAGGCGGAAGAGGATTTGCCCTTGCCCTTGCCGGTATGGACGATGATCAGGCCCTTCTCGTCGGTCTTGCTCGCCATGATCTTGTCGCGCGCGGCCTTCTTCTTGGCCATCTTGTCGGCGTGACGGGTATCGTCGTTCTTCGGGGCATCCGCGCCGGTTTCGGCCAATTCGTCGCTCATTGCATTCTCCCTGATATGATCGATTTTTGTGCCAGCGGCCCGCCGCGCCAAAGGTAGAGCGCGAGAAGCGGCTGATCTTCCGTGCGCATGGCATGGCGGATGTTCGAGGGGTGATGAATGATCTCACCGGACCAGCGCGGCAGGAACGGCTGTGCATCCTTGCTCCATAAAGAGCCGTCGGTCAGAGGAATATAGATCTCCTCAGCTTCGTGGTGGTGATCCGGATAATGCACCCCGGGGCCAAGCAGCAGAAAACCGCCGGCCATCTCGTCGCTTGCGAAATGCCCTCGCGTGCCGAAAAGCTCGACCCAGCCATATCGCTGCAGGAAATCCGCGCCAAAATCGGTGATGCTGTAGGTCTGTGCCCAATGCAGAATATCCGCCGCATTCGAAAGCTTATCGAAAAGAGCGCCTTGCGCCCCGTCGACCGGCCCGTCAAATTCGTGAAGATAGGTGACGACAGGCAAATCGTGCGGTGCGAGCGTCCGCTCTTCAGCCGGCCAATCAAAGCCTTGGATAAAATGCCTTAGCGTCGGGTCGCTGCGCGACAGCAGGTAATCTCGAAAAGCGACCAGAAGCTCATCGACAGCACTCATGCCACCGCCTCATTGTCCGTCTCAAGGCTTTCCAGATCGAAGCGCGCCGAATTGCTTTTCGGCGTCCAAAGCTTGCGATCGATTGCCTCCAACAGACGCTCCCGCAGGTCCCGAAGTGCGGCCGGGTTTTTCTCCGCCATGAAATCGCGCACGCGCTGATCGACGACGAAGGCCTGGTAGACGGCCTCGAAATGATGATTGCGGACGGCACTCGTCGTCGCCGCAAAGGCGAACAGATAGTCCACCGTTGCCGCGATCTCGAAGGCGCCCTTATAGCCGTGGCGCATGATGCCCTCGATCCATTTGGGATTGACGACGCGCCCGCGTACGACCCGTCCGATCTCTTCTTCGAGCGAACGGATGACTGGCTTTTCCGGCCTCGAATGGTCGTTGTGATAGATCGAGGGGCGCGCGCCGCCAAGCTGCTCGGCCGCCGCCGCCATCCCGCCCTCGAACTGATAATAATCGTCGCTGTCGAGCAGATCGTGCTCGCGATTGTCCTGGTTTTGCACGACTGCCTGGATCGAACGCAACCGCTCCTCGAAGACGCCGCGCTCGGCTCTTCCTTCCTCGCCGGCGCCATAGGCATAGCTGCCCCAGACGAGATAGGCCTCGGCCAGATCGGCGCGCCGTTCCCAGCCCTTCTCATCGATGAGCGCCTGCAGACCCGCGCCATAGGCCCCGGGCTTGGAGCCAAAGACGCGATAGCCGGCTCTGCGGCTAGCGGAGGCCGTATCGAGGCCAGCTACTTCCAGCCGCGCGATTTCGCCGCGCATGCGCGCCGCAATCGGATTGTCGGACGCATCTTCGTCGAGCATTCCGACCGCTCGTATTGCCTTGTCGAACAAGGCGATCTGCTCGGGAAAGGCGTCGCGGAAAAAGCCGGAGATGCGCAACGTGACATCGACACGCGGCCGCCGGAGCATGGCCGGCGGAATGATCTCATAGCCAGTGACGCGGCGCGAGGTCATGTCCCAGACGGGCTTGACGCCAATCAACGCCAGCGCCTGTGCGATGTCGTCGCCGCCCGTGCGCATGTTCGACGTGCCCCAGGCCGTCAGGCCGAAGGAAACGGGCCATTCGCCATGATCCTGCACGTAGCGGCGGATCAGCAACTCAGCCGATTTGCTGCCAAGCTCGTAAGCCGCCGGCGTCGGCACAGCACGACTGTCGACAGAGTAGAAATTCCGCCCCGTCGGCAGAACATCCGGCCGGCCCCGCGTCGGCGCGCCGGAGGGGCCGGGCGGAACGAAGCGACCGTCCAGACCTTTGAGCAAGGCCGCGATCTCGGCATCGCCACAAGCGAGGATGGACGGCCGGAGCTGCGAGACGATCTCGCCAAGGACCATGCGGGTGTTCGGCCAGTTCTCGGGGCAGGCTATTTCGCCATCCACGAGTTTCGCGGCCAGTAGTTCGATGCGCTCGACGGTATCGCCCTGGGTGCGCCAGGAGACGTCGGACATGTCTTGGAGGATAGAAGGGCGTAGGCCGGTCCAGTTGGCGGCCATATCGCAGTCCAGCGGATCGAATGGTTTGCTCTGAGAAATACCCCCCTCTGTCAGCTTCGCTGACATCTCCCCCACAGGGGGGGAGATTGGTGGGAGTATGCCGCTTGGCTTTCCTGCCTCTTCATCGATAGTGCCAACGGATTCGATCTTGGTTTGATGGGAGGGCGCGCCACGGGCCGCCAATCTCCCCCCTTGTGGGGGAGATGTCGCGAAAGCGACAGAGGGGGGTACTGCACCCTCCACGCCCACGAACGCATCCCGCGCAATCGCCCGCTGCAAACTCTGATCGCCGCCCTCACCCAAGCCGCGCGGCACCCGTGCCAGCGCCACCGTCAAATCCGTCAGCAGCCGTCCGGAGGGCGAAACGCCGAAGATGTGGAGTCCATCACGGATCTGCATTTCCTTGAGATCACAGAGATAGGCGTCGAGTTTGCGCAGTGCCTCGTCTTCGCCCTCGCCCTTGGCAATGCCGGCATCCTGATCCAGCCCGATATCGGCGACGAGATCGAGGATCTGCTTGCTCAGCAGACGGATGCGACGCGGATCGCCGCCCGATGCCTCGTAATATTCGTCGACCAGCGCCTCAAGGTCTTTCAGTGGGCCATAGCTTTCGGCGCGCGTCAGCGGCGGCGTCAGGTGATCGATGATGACGGCGCTTGTCCGCCGTTTGGCCTGTGTGCCTTCGCCGGGATCATTGACGATGAAAGGATAGAGGTTCGGCAGCGGGCCGAGGATCGCTTCCGGGTAACAGGTTTCCGACAAGACTAGCGCCTTGCCCGGCAGCCATTCGAGATTGCCGTGCTTGCCCATGTGGATGACCGCATGCGCATCGAAGGAGCAGCGCAGGAAGGCGTAGAAGGCGAGATAGCCGTGCGGCGGCACGAGATCGGGAGAGTGGTAGCTCTCCTTCGGATCGATATTGTAGCCGCGCGCCGGCTGGATGCCGACAAGCACCTCGCCGAAACGGGCGAACGGCAAGGCAAAACCGTCATCGAGTGCGTAAGGGTCTGCCTCCGGCCCGCCCCAACGCGCTGTAATCCCATCCTGAATCTGTTTGGGAAGCGACGAGAAGAAATGCCTGTAATCGCTGAAGGAAAGCCTCTCACGAACCACGCGGCCGTCATGACCCGAATTCGTCGGGCCTTCCGCCAGATGCCCCATCAGCGCATCACCGTCGGCGGGCAGATCGGCAACACGATAGCCAGCCGCCCGCATTGCCTTCAGCACCTCGATCGTGCCGGCGGGCGTATCGAGCCCAACGCCATTGCCCAGGCGCCCATCCCGATTGGGATAATTCGCCATGACCAGCGCGACGCGGCGGTCGCGGGGCGATGCATTGCGCAGCCGCGCCCAATTGGCGGCGAGCCGCGCCGTATAGCGCATGCGATCCTCGAGCGGCTCGCTGGCAACGATGTTGGCCTCGACCCGTTCGTCATAGCGGGCCGCAGCCTTGAAGGACACCGCGCGGGCAAGAACACGCCCATCGACTTCGGGCAGAGCCACGTTCATGCCGAGATCACGCGCCGAAAGCCCCTGTGAGGATGCCTCCCAGGCTCCCCTCGACGAAGCTGAAAATATGGCCTGAAGAACGACGGCCTCGCCGGTCTCAAGAACCGTCGGCTGACGATCGGCGCCCGGTGCCGAAACAGCAAAGCCTGTGGAGTTGATGACGACGCCCGGCTTCAACTCGGTAAAGACACTTTCGAGGATACCGACCGACACGGTATCCTTGAGACTATAGGCGAATACCGGCAGCGGTCGCATGCCCTCGGCGATGAGAGCCTCTATCATGGCTTCGACGGGTTTGGTTTCGCCGCTCTGTACGAGGGCGCGATAGAAGGAAAGCGCGACTGTCGGAGGTTCGAATCCTGCAGGGGTCGCCATCTCCGAATTGGAAACCCTCCACCATTCCTCGACCCCGATCACACCCCGGCCCGGCCACCAGATACCCGCTTTCATCAAGGGCACGGCAGGCATTGGCTTATCGGCGCCTGATAGCATCGCCTCGGCATAGGCGAGAAATGCGCTGGAATTCGTCTCCCCGCCCTCGATCAGATAGGACCAGAGCGCATTGAGATCATCGAGCGCGACGTTGGAAAAAGGCGTCAGTCCCGGATCGGGCTTCGAATCCCCCGGCAGTACCGCAATCAAGGCCCCCTGACGCGCCGCGCAGGCATGCAATGCTTCCAGCGCATAGTGGAAGTAGCTCGCTCCACCCAGCGCCCGCACGATGATGAGCTTCGCATGCCGGGCTGTCCTGTCGACATAGGTATCGACGGACATCGGATGCTTGAGGCTCATCAGGCTTGCAAGCCGAAGGGACCGACCACCCTCACCGTTGGCTGCGGCAATGGCCGCAAGCTCGGTATCGGCGGCCGACAGAAAGACGATATCGCCGGGCGATTGCCCGAGATCGATCGCCTCTTCGCCGTCGCTGATCGTTCCCTTTTGAGCTAGAAGGAGATGCATTAGACCTTAGAGTATGCGGCGGCATACCCCCCTCTGTCACGTTGTGACATCTCCCCCACAAGGGGGGAGATCATTCGGAGCCATGCTTCGCTGAACTTACCTCCCAAAGCCCCAGCAACTCCCAACATCGGTTGTTTTACGATGTGGCAGCCACGAGTTTCCAATCTCCCCCCTTGTGGGGGAGATGTCCCGCGAGGGACAGAGGGGGGTATCGCACGGCAAAGACGCAGCATCGATCAGACCAACGCTTCAATCGCCTTGCGCACGATCGTCTCGTCCATCTCATGCAGGCCGATCACCACGAGCCGGGTTGCGCGCGCTTCGCCCGGTGTCCAGGCGCGATCGAAATAGGTGTCGATGCGGCTGCCGACAGCCTGAACTTGCAGACGCATGGGCTTGCCGGGGACATCGACGAAGCCTTTGAGGCGCAGCACGTCATGTTCTGCGATCACGCCCTTCAGCGCATCGATAAAGGCGGCTGGATCGGCAATCGGGCCGAGTTCGACGACGAAGCTGTCGAACTCATCGTGATCGTGCGGCGTGCCGTCTTCATGCTCGAGTTCGTGATGGGATTTGCGGTTGACGATGTCGTCTTCGGTGCCGATGCCGAGGCCGAGCAGGATGGCGGCGGGTACATCGCCATTCTTCGCTTCGATGATCGTCGGCTTGCGGACGGTGCGGGAGGCAACCTCGGCGCGGACACGGCCGAGACCGTCGACGTCGATCAGATCGGTCTTGTTGAGCACGATCAGATCGGCGCAGGTCAGCTGATCCTCGAATAATTCTTCGATCGGGCTCTCGTGGTCGAGCGAATCATCCTCGACACGGGCAGCCTCGACGGCGTCGTGGTCGTCGGCGAAACGGCCGGCGGCGACGGCGGCACTATCGACTACGGTGATGACGCCGTCAACGGTGACGTGGGTACGGATGTCAGGCCAGTTGAAGGCGGCGACCAGCGGCTGCGGCAGCGCGAGGCCCGAGGTCTCGATGACGATGTGATCCGGGCGCGCGTCGCGCTCCAGCAGTTTCGTCATGGTGGGGATGAAGTCATCGGCGACCGTGCAGCAGATGCAGCCATTGGTCAGCTCGATGATGTCGTCTTCGGTGCAATTCTCCGCGCCGCAGCCCTTGAGCACATCGCCATCGACGCCGAGATCGCCGAATTCATTGATGATCAGCGCGATCTTCTTGCCGCCGGCATTCTGCAGGAGGTTGCGGATCATCGTCGTCTTGCCGGCTCCCAGGAAGCCGGTGATGACGGTGGCTGGAATCTTTTCCTGGTTCATATGGATCAACCCTTCATTTTCAGCGGCAATCCCGCTGCGATAAAATAAACTTCGGCACTCGCCGCCGCGACCATCTGGTGCAGGCGGCCGGCATGGTCGCGAAATTCGCGCGCCATGCGATTTTCCGGCACGATTCCAAGCCCGACCTCGTTGGAGACGAGAACGAGCCGCGATCGTGCAGTCGGCAGAAATGCAGTCAGGGCGGCAAACTCCGCCGCTATGTCCCGCTCCGCCATCATCAAATTGGTCAGCCAGAGCGTGAGGCAGTCGATAAGCACGGCGCGCCCTTCGGCGTCGATCGCGGCGAGCCGCTTGACGAGATCGATCGGCTCCTCATGCGTCTGCCATAGATCGCCGCGGCCGGCACGGTGCTGAGCGATCCTCTCGCGCATCTCATCGTCCCACGCCTGACCTGTCGCCACATAGTGACGTTCGAGACCGGTGTTGGAAATCAGGGATTCGGCGAAACTGGATTTGCCGGAGCGGGCGCCGCCGAGGACGAAAACAGCTCGGGAAGCAGAAGACGACATGCGTTATTCCCGCTCCCGCGCAACAGCGAGGGCCGGCGGCATGAAGCCGTTACCGGAAAAGAGGCGCCTACACGCCGAAAACTCGTCTTGCGCCATAACAACCTCCGTGCTGGCAGCGGAACTGACGTTCCAGAACAGGCTCTGTGCCCGGCACGCATGGCAGGTCTCCTGGCTCGCGGATAAGGCGCCGCGACGGGGGCGGACCGAAATCGGTCGCCCCCGATCGTGCGCCAGCGGGTCTTCCTCGCCTTCCCGGCAATTCATCATGAAAAGGCGGACGATTCGTAGACTTAAGAGGCGTCCAGCCCGGGTTGATCATGATGCCACGCCAGTGGCTTTTTCGACTTGTTCCTGCCCCGCCCCGTTCGCCCCATGCGAACCATCGACGGAATGGGCTTCAAACCGAACGAAAGACCCTGACCGCTCTACAGTCGCGGGGTCGGCTGTGATGAGAACGCCCGGATTGGGTCCGTCCCTTCACATTCCCTTTTCATCCCATGCGACAGATCGCCGCTCGGGAACCATTCGTTATGCCGGCAATGATTAGGCTTTCACTGAGTTCAAGTCAATCAAGGGCATGGGATGCGACGCTGAGCGTCCCGATTGCGAAATCGCCCAATATTCCCAGCAAATCAGCGGCTTTTTTGCCGCATTTCTTTGATGTTAGAAGTTTATAGAGGGTAAGCCCTCACATCCGAGTAAACCATTCGTTCGTTTCCAATGTTGCAGAAATTCCAAGCGCGACGCCTCGGCGTCTTCTCCGCCCTGTTCGATCTCGGTCGGTTCAGAGCATTGCTGCGCCGTGGCGAATTGGGACTTGTTTTCGCCGGCGCACTGGCGGGAATAGCCTCCGGCTGCGCCGTAACGGCGATGAGCTTCATCTCGCGTAAGCTTCACAGCCTCATCTACGGCATAACCGACTATGAGCGCTTGAGCTCGGCGGCAATGGCGATTCCCGACAAATCAGTGTTGTTTATCGCGCCGATCGCCGGAGGCATCATCCTCGGCATCCTGCTCTACATATTGTCGCGCACGCGCAAGAAGCCGATGGTCGACCCGATCGAAGCCAATGCGCTGCACGGCGGCCGCATGTCGCTGACGGACAGCATCCTCGTCGCCGTGCAGAACCTGATCTCGAATGGATTCGGTGCCTCCGTCGGGCTCGAGGCCGGTTACACCCAGCTTGCCGCCGGCATCGCCTCAAAATTCGGTTACAAGATGCAAATGCGGCGCGCGGATCTGCGCATGCTCGTCGGCTGTGGCGCCGCCGGCGCGATTGCCGCCGCCTTCAATGCGCCGCTCACCGGCGCCTTCTACGCCTTCGAGCTGATTATCGGCACCTATTCCATCCTGACACTGACGCCCGTCGTCGTTTCGGCCCTGATATCGACGATGATCGCAAGATTGCTCGCCGGCGATGACTTCGCCATCGATATCGGCCATATTGGATCAATCGCCCCAGCCGATTATCTGCCGGCGCTTCTGCTCGGCGCCTGCTGCGCCGGCGTCGGCATCCTGATCATGCAGGGCGTCGCCTGGACCGAGGAGCTGGCGCGCAAGAGCTCCATCGCGCCGCCCTTCCGCCCGGCGCTCGGAGGTCTTGTTGTCGGCATACTGGCGCTGATCTCCCCGCAGGTTCTGTCGGCGGGGCATGGCGCGCTGCATCTCAACCTATCGACGGACGTGACGCTCAGGGCCTTGGTCGGGCTGTTCCTCCTCAAATCGCTGGCCTCAGCGGTCTCTATCGGCTCCGGCTTCAGAGGCGGCCTCTTCTTCGCATCCCTGTTCATGGGTGCGCTTCTCGGCAAAATCTTCGCCTATTGCGCCCCCTATTTCGATCACAACACGCTGACGCCGGCCGTCTACGCCGTGGTGGGCATGAGTTCGCTGGCCGTCGCGATCATCGGCGGCCCGCTGACGATGACGTTCCTGGCGCTGGAGATCACCGGCGACTTCCCGATCACCGCCCTGGTGCTGGCTGCCGTCATCACGTCGTCGCTCGTGGTCCGCACCAGCTTCGGCTACTCCTTCGCCACATGGCGCTTCCACCTGCGCGGCGAGAGCATCCGCAGCGCCCACGACGTTGGCTGGATCCGCAATCTCACGGTGGCCCGCATGATGCGCCCCGACGTGCACACGGGAAGCATCGACATGAGCATCGAGGAGTTCCGCAAGAGCTTTCCGATCGGCTCGGCGCAGCGGGTCATCCTGCTCGACAAGAATGACAAATATTCGGGAATGGTTCTGGTCCCCGACGTCTATGCGAGCCCAGTCGAGAAGGACGACGAGGAACACGGACTTTCCGATTTCATCCAGCTGCGCAACGAGTTCCTGCAGCCGCAGATGAACGCCAAGCAAGCGGCCGCCATGTTCGACCAGACCAAGAGTGAAGCGCTCGTCGTCGTCAACGATCTGATCGAACGCAAGGTGATCGGCCTGCTGACGGAAAGCTATACGCTACGGCGCTACAGCGAGGAACTCGACCGCCGCAGGCGCGAGGTCTCCGGCGAACTCTAAGCGGGTCGCCACCTCAGGTTTTTACCGAACCAGGCTATCGAGCCAGGCTGGATCGAGCACGCCCTCCAATTCCCCGGCGATGTCGTCCAGCGCCGCATCGACACCGGCGCGGTAGTCCATGCGCTCGCCGGCGAGGCCGAAGCTTGCGAGCAACTTTGCCCGATAGGCGTCGCTGCCGAAGAGACCGTGCAGATATGTGCCCATGACGCGGCCATCAGGCGATATCGCCCCATCGGGCCGGCCGTCGATGACAGTCGAGGGCCGCTCGCAGTCGGCGCCGCGCGTCACGCCGAGATGGATTTCATAGCCCGACAGTGGCACGTCATATTCCTTCGAGACGGCCATGCTGTTGCGCACCGTCTTTTCCGGCGCCATTTCCGTCTCGATTTCAAGCAGGCCCAGCCCGGGCGTCTCGGTGACCGATCCCTCGATTCCGAGCGGATCGTAGACGGTATGACCGAGCATCTGGTAGCCGCCGCAAATGCCGATGACGCGGCCGCCGCGGCGCACATGCGCGGCAATATCGCGGTCCCAGCCCTGCTCGCGCAAATCGAGCAGGTCACCGATCGTGGACTTGGAGCCAGGCAGCACCACAAGGCCCGCATCGGCTGGCAAATGCTCGCCCGCCCTGACAAAGACGAGATCGACGTCAGGCTCGGCCCGCAATGGATCGAGATCGTCGAAATTGGCGATGCGCGACAGCACGGGCACGGCGACCTTCAGCGCGCCGGACGAGCCGCGTGCCAACCGCTCCAATACGACGGAATCCTCGGCCGGCAGGCGCGCCGCCGCTTTGAGCCACGGCACCACGCCATGGCATTGCCATCTAGTGAAGCCGCCGATCGCCTCGATGCCTTCTCCGAACAGCGAGACATCGCCGCGAAACTTATTGATGATGTAGCCACGGATCATCCGGCGGTCTTCTTCCGGCAGAATATGGTAGGTGCCGACGAGCGATGCGATCACGCCGCCGCGGTCTATGTCACCGACCAGCACGACGGGAACGTTGGCACGCGTCGCAAAGCCCATATTGGCGATATCGCCCCGGCGTAGATTGATTTCGGCGGGAGAACCGGCCCCCTCGACGATGACGAGATCGGTTCCGGCACGCATCGCAGCAAAGCTTTCAAGCACCGCGCCAAGCAGCTGCGGCTTCAGTGCCTGATAGTCCCGTCCCTTGGCATGGCCCCAGACCTTGCCCTGCACGATGATCTGGCTACCCGTCTCCGATTGCGGCTTCAGCAGAACCGGATTCATATGCACGGATGACGGCACGCGCGCCGCCAGCGACTGCAGCCATTGAGCGCGGCCGATCTCGCCGCCATCCTCGGCAACGGCAGCATTGTTGGACATGTTCTGCGGCTTGAACGGACGGACCCTCACGCCTCTGTTGGCGAACAGCCGGCATAGCCCCGCGACCAATACCGTTTTTCCGACATCGGAACCGGTTCCCTGCAGCATGATCGCCTTCGTCATTCCCCACCACCTCGATATGCCGCAGCCACTGAAGACGCGGAGTTTCGCCTTGATTTCGCCGCTATCTCCAACGGTTGAAAGCAACCGTCCAGATACAAAAATGCATCACTTTAAAATATGCTCTGTTTGCGACATTTGATGACGACTTCATCCGTTGTGAGTTACGCTGGAGAGGATTATCTCCATCGCGAAAACAAACAACGAAATGGGCCGATCCGGCTCGGAGGATACCCCAATGCTCTTCATCTTCAACAGACAGAATTCCATCCAGATCGCCTGGAATGGCAAGCTTCCGGCCAACCGCCCGGAAAACCGCCTGCAGCAGCTCGACACTCGCTTCGGCACCGTCGGCTTCATCCGCACCTATAACGTCGGCTGATATCCGGTCAAGCCGCAAGCCTGCGCGCATCAAGCCGCCATGCGACCGCATCGGCGGCTTTAATTTTGACTTGAAATGTGAAATTGCAGTGCCGGCGCGCCTCAAAACGGCACGCCTGAAACGCGAAAACCGCGCGATCCGAAGATCAACGCGGCTTGCCAAAAAACGCCGGCTTCCCTGCACATACACCGCAAGGTTCGCTTTCTCCGGGACGCAATACCTGATCCGAAGAAGCAGCGGTGTCCCCCGCCACGTCTCGATTGATAAACAGACATCGTTACCGGAGGGTTATTAAGTACTTAAATTAGAGTGAATCTGAAAATTTTTCGAAATTTTTTCCCTTTGCGTTGAGAAATCGCAAAGGACGCAGATTGAACACAAAACGTCTTTCAGGGACGCGATATTTGAGCCGCATTTAACTCCGTGCCTATGGAAGCTCATCATCGAAGCCTCCCATTGCCTGTTTTGCAGCCATGAATAGCAGAAAACAGGCTATTTCAGACGCTTATATCAGCTTCTCCAAGAGGTGCGATAACTGCGAATGGCCGGCAGGCTGTTGATTTATTCATTCAAATCCTTACGCTGCCTGCTGTCGATGCAAGAAACATCCGGCCGCCACAGAGTTGCGCGGTCGCAAAAAGACAGATGCACGACAGCAGCAAGGGGGCCGTGCTCGCGTCGTCAGCGGCGTATGAACGGTTGTGGTTGGACCACGCTGACAGGGGATCGACAGAAATCGAAAGCGTTTGGAGTCGATTTCCACAACGTAACGAAAAATTGGGAGACAATATCAAATGAAGAAGCTTCTCGCTTCCGCCATCCTGGCATTCGGCGCCTATGCTTTGGCTAGCTCGGCGCAGGCCGCAGACTGTGGCAGCGTATCCATCGCTGAAATGAACTGGGCATCCGCCGGCGTCGCCGCCCAGGTCGACAAGCTCATTCTGCAAAATGGTTACGGCTGCAACGTCACTCTGGTGACCGGCGACACGCAGCCGACCTTTACTTCCATGAACGAAAAAGGTCAGCCTGATGTCGCGCCCGAGCTTTGGGTCAACGCCGTGCGTACAGCACTCGACAAGGCCGTATCCGAAGGCCGTCTGATCGAGGCAGCGCCGCTCTTGAGCGATGGCGGCGTCGAAGGCTGGTGGATTCCGAAATTCCTTGCCGACGCCCATCCGGATATCAAGACGGTTCAGGACGCGCTGAAGCATCCGGAATTGTTCCCTGCCCCGGAAGATTCGTCCAAGGGGGCAGTATACAACTGCCCGGCTGGCTGGAACTGCCAGATCTCGACCGCCAATCTTTACAAGGCTCTCGGTGCCGACAAACTCAACTTCACGCTGGTTGACACCGGTTCAGCGGCGGGCCTCGACGGCTCGATCGCCAATGCCTTCGAAAAGAAGACCGGCTGGCTCGGCTACTACTGGGCTCCGACAGCCATCCTCGGCAAGTACGACATGGTTCGCCTGAGCTTCAACGTGCCGCACGACAAGAAGGATTGGGACGCCTGCACGTCGCAGCAGGATTGCGCCAACCCGAAGGTGAACTCCTATCCTGTTTCGGACGTCTATACCGTCGTGACCAAGGCCTTTGCCGAGAAGGCCGGCATCGCCATGGACTACATGAAGACCCGCAAGTGGGATAACGCCACCGTCGGCAAGGTTCTCGCCTGGATGACCGACAACCAGGGTACCAACGAGGATGGCGCCAAGTACTTCCTCAAGACCTACCCGGACATGTGGACCAAATGGGTTTCCGCTGATGTCGCGACCAAAGTGAAGGCTTCGCTCTAATCCCTGTCGTGAAATCGGCGGCTGGCCAGCGCCCACCGCCGATTTCTCATTCGCCGGAATCGACAATAACCGCGCTCATCGCTGACGGGATGACGCGCCGCAAGGTCGCAACGAGTGCAGATCAGCGAAGGCGGATGTAGTAAGAATTGAAAGGCAGCCTGAAGAACCGGTCGCAGCGCTGCAATACCATCCGCGCGTGAAAGCCACACGCCGGACCAGGACAGAACCGGACCAAGAAGGGGAAATACATGGCTATCCAGTGTACGATCCTGCCGAATGTGCTCTGCAACTTTCCGGCAATAGATGAATCGCTCATACGTCTGGCGCGCAAGAATATCGATGACGGGTTTCGCGCATCCGTGCGCGCCTACGGCAATCTTATCGATGCCGTCGTGCAGCCTCTGCAATGGTTTCTGAATTACCTGGAATGGGCTTTCACCAATACGCCCTGGTTCGTCGTGCTCGTCGTCATGATGCTCGTCGTCTATGCCGCCAGCCGCAATCTGAAGATTGTCGCCGGAACGGCGATCTCTATGGTCCTCATAGGCGTCTTCGGCCTTTGGACCGACACGATGATCACGCTTGCCATGGTGACGGTCTGTACGCTCATCGCCATCATCATCGGCCTGCCGATCGGCATTTTGATGGCACGCTCCGACCGGCTGCAGTCGATCATCAACCCGACCCTCGACGTGATGCAGACGATGCCGAGCTTCGTCTATCTCATCCCGGTCGTCGTCATCTTCGGCATCGGTAAGGTTCCGGGTCTTATCGCCGTCGTCATCTATGCCGTCCCGCCGATGATCCGCCTGACCAATCTCGGCATCCGCCTTGTGGACAAGGAAGTTCTGGAAGCCGCCGACGCCTTCGGCTCGTCGCACCGCCAGAAGCTGTTCAACGTGCAGATCCCGCTCGCGCTGCCCACCATCATGGCCGGCATCAACCAGACCATCATGATGTCTCTCGCCATGGTCGTCGTCGCCTCCATGGTCGGCGTCGGCGGGCTTGGCAAGAACACGCTGCAGGCAATCAACAACCAGTTCTTCACCGTCGGCTTCCTCAACGGCTTCGCCCTGGTTGCCATCGCCATTATTTTCGACCGGACGAGCCAGGCCTATGGCAGACGGCTCCAGAAGCACTCGGAGGTCATTCATGGTTAGTCACGCGATCCAGATAAAAAGCCTCTACAAGATCTTCGGCCCTCGCGGGCGCGACTATGTGGACCAGGTCAAGAACGGCCTGGGCAAGGCCGAGCTCAACGAGACGCATGGTCACGTGCTCGGTCTGCAGGATATCAGCATCGACATGCCGGCCGGCGCCATCACCGTCGTCATGGGCCTCTCCGGCTCGGGCAAGTCGACGTTGATCCGCCATATCAACCGGTTGATCGAGCCGACCGCCGGCGAAGTACTCTATGACGGCGTCGACGTCTGCAAGATGAACGAAAACGCCCTGCGCGAATTCCGCCGCCACAAGACGGCGATGGTGTTCCAGAAATTCGCTCTGCTGCCGCACCGCACGGTGATCGAGAACACGATCTACGGCCTGGATATCCAGGGCGTGCCGCGTTCCGAAAGCGAGAAGAAGGGCCAATATTGGATCGAGCGTGTCGGTCTCAGGGGCTTCGAGAGGCACTATCCGAACCAGCTTTCCGGCGGCATGCAGCAGCGTGTCGGGCTTGCCCGGGCGCTGACCAACGATGCCGATATCCTGCTGATGGACGAAGCCTATTCGGCGCTCGATCCGTTGATCCGTGTGGATATGCAGACCGTCCTGCTCGACCTGCAGAAGGAGCTGAAGAAGACCGTCGTCTTCATCACCCACGATCTCGACGAGGCGTTGCGCCTCGGCGACAAGATCGCGATCCTGCGCGACGGCAAGGTCGTGCAGCAGGGAACCGGCCAGCAGATCGTGCTGCAGCCGGCGGACGACTACATCACCGCTTTCGTCAAGGAGGTGAACCGCGGTCGCGTCATCCAGACCCAGACGATCATGAAGCCGCTTGCGGGCGAGCCCGTCACCGCACGCGTGCCGGGCGACATGACGCTGGAGCTCGCCGCCAAGCAGATAACCGAAGCAGGCCAGACCGGAGCGCTCGTCACCGACGCCGGCGGAAAACCTATCGGCATCATAGACCTACAAAGCATCATCGCCGCCATGGTCACGCCCACGACCCATGAGACGGCCGAGATGGCTGCGGCCTAAACGCAGAGCACGGCAACGAGAGCGCCCTTTCCAGGGCGCTTTTTTCTTGTCCGGTCGCCACATCGAGACAAGCAGGCGATCTGGTTATTGTGTTCACATAAAGAAATGTTTATATCTGCATTTGACATCCAGGTATTCGACGCATCCGAGGACAAACCATGACCGTCGCCATCAATCCCTTGACCAATCTTCTTGCTGAAAAGGGCGTGCTGCTTGCCGATGGCGCGACGGGCACCAATCTTTTCGCCATGGGCCTCGAGGCCGGCGAAGCGCCCGAACTCTGGAACGAACAGCATCCGGAGCGGATCACGAAACTACATCAGGATTTCGTCGATGCCGGCGCCGACATCATCCTGACCAACACCTTCGGCGGCACCCGTCATCGGCTGAAGCTGCACCATGCCCAGGATCGCGTGCACAGCCTCAACAAGACGGCCGCCGAAATTGCCCGTTCCGTTGCTGACAAGGCCGACCGCAAGGTCATCGTCGCCGGTTCGGTCGGCCCGACGGGAGAATTGCTGATGCCGCTCGGCGCGTTGACCTATGAGGACGCCGTCGCAGCTTTCGTCGAGCAGATCGAAGGCCTGCAGGCCGGAGGCGCCGATGTCGCCTGGATCGAAACCATGTCGTCGCCCGAGGAAATCCGCGCCGCAGCCGAGGCTGCCGCCAAGGTCGGCCTGCCCTACACCTATACCGGCTCGTTCGACACGGCCGGCAAGACCATGATGGGCCTGCATCCGAAGGACATTCACGCTGTCGCGACAGATATCGGCGAAGGCCCGCTGGCCGTCGGCGCGAATTGCGGCGTCGGCGCCTCGGATATCCTGTCGAGCCTTCTCGACATGACCGAAGCGGATTCCGCCGCGATCGTTATCGTCAAGGGCAATTGCGGCATCCCGGAATATCGCGGCGCCGAAATCCATTATTCAGGCACGCCGCCGCTGATGGCCGATTATGCGCGCCTGGCCCGCGATGCCGGCGCCAAGATCATCGGCGGCTGCTGCGGCACCTCTTGCGGCCATCTCGCCGCCATGCGGCAGGCGCTGGACAGCTACGTCCCCGGCCCTCGCCCGACATTGGAAACGATCATCGAAAAGATCGGCCCCCTGCGCAACAAGACTGCCAGCGAAAGCGGCGCGGCGCCGGCTCGCGAACGCCGCAGGCGCTCTTGAGCAATCTGAGGAAAGCCCGGCAACGGGCCTTCCTTCCTCTGCAATCCGACATTTTCGCCATGAAACTTACTCGGCTCGCCCAACTGATGCGTGCCTAATATCCATGCGTACCTGGCGATCGCCTATTTTTCACCGCCGATAGCGCGCCCCTCGGTGAAATGCGGAACGATCCGGCTATCAAAGGCCTTCAAGGCTGCGCCGATAGCCTGATGCATATCGAGGTATCGGTAGGTGCCAAGCCGCCCGCCGAAATGGACATTCATCTCCGTCTCGGCCCGTTCGCGATACCGCAGGAAGACGTCCTTGTCCTGCCGCGTGTCGATTGGATAATAGGGCTCGTCCACGCGCTTCGCCGATCGTGAATATTCCCGCACAACGACCGTCTTTTCGGTCTGGTAGCTTCGCTCGGGATTGAAATGACGAAACTCGAGGATACGCGTGTAGGGGATTGCTTCATCGGCATAATTCATGACCGCCATCCCCTGGAAGTCGCCGGTATTCAGGGTCTCTTTCTCGAAGTCGATGGTGCGCCAGCCCAGCTCGCCCTCGGAATAATCGAAATAACGGTCGATGGGGCCGGTATAGACGATCGGGAGACCGGTCGGCAGCGTTGATTTCAGCGAGAAGAAATCGACGCCCAGGGCAATCTGGATCTTCGGATGCTTCAGCATCCTTTCGAAGATCGCCGTGTAGCCGTCAACAGGCAGACCTTCATATCTGTCGTTGAAGTAGCGGTTGTCGAACGTATAGCGCACCGGCAGGCGCGTAATAATATGTTCGGGCAGGTCGCGCGGGTCCGTCTGCCACTGCTTCGCGGTGTAGCCGCGGATGAAAGCCTCATACAATGGCCGGCCGATCAGCGAAATCGCCTTCTCTTCCAGGTTAGCCGGATGGCGCCCGGCCATTTCCGCGGCCTGATCGGCAATCAGCGCTCTTGCCTGATCGGGAGAAAGGCGCCGGTTGAAGAATTGCGAGATCGTGCCAAGGTTGATCGGCATCGAATAGACCTGATCGCGATAGGTCGAATAGACACGATGCTTGTAGTCGGTGAATGCGGTGAACCGGTTCAGATAATTCCAGACCAGTTCGTTCGGCGTGTGAAAGAGATGCGCGCCGTAGCGATGAACCTCGATGCCGGTCTCGCCGTCGAACTCGCTATAGGCATTGCCGCCAATATGGTTCCGGCGGTCGATCAGAAGCACGTTCTTCTGCAGCTCGTTGGCCACCCGCTCCGCGATCGTGGCGCCATAGAAGCCCGCACCGACGATCAACAAGTCTACATCGGCGAAATTGATCATGATCGCGAGGCCAATCCTCTTGCCGCCGACCTTCGATCAGACCTGCCCGAATACACTGAAGACCTCCAATTCGAACTTTGTTTCTTCGATGGCAATAGAGCGCCGATACACGCCGAAATCCTCGAACCTCTCCGAGAAATTCTGGATCACGTCATCGATCGCCCTTGAAATCTCGTGCATTCGCTGGGGATGATTGCCGAACTTGTATTTGGCAGGGATGGGCAAATCCTCGAAATTGTTGGCCGAGCCGTTCCGGCCGGTGATTACGCAGCATCCGAGCAGCGCGGCTTCGCGCGGCATACGGTCCTTGCCGGCATGCGGGCCGAAGTCGACATAGACCTTGGCTTGCGCCATGTTTTGATGGACTTCCGCCGGCGACATGTTGCTCAGGATCTTGAATTCATATTGCGGAGACATGGTCGCCAGTTGGCGCCCGAAAGCCTCGGCCTTGTTGTTGAACAGAACCAGATCGCGCCGTTGCTGAATCGGCTGCGGTGCCACGTTGTTTGCCAGCGTGGTGAAATCCGAGATGCGTAAGACGTCACTGAAGCCCAAAATGCTGAGCTGTGCTGTGGCATAGGAGGATTGCGACAGCATCTTGCAGTTGTTGTCCAAAAGGAACGGCACCCCGCCCAACGGCATCAGATGCCGCATGCCGTAATCGAAACTCAGCCACCAATAGGCCTTCGCCGCCCTCTTGAAGAGTGGAATCAGGTGCGGCCATATCTCAGGAAACACAACGATCGCGTTTTCGTTGTCGATGATGTAGTCCGAGCTTTCGGTCGCATAGGCCCGATATTGCGGATGGACGGCATTCTCGTATTCCCGAAACACCATCGTGGTTTCCCCCGCAGGGGACGGCATCAGGGAGTGATCGGAGCCATTGGTATAGACCATTCTGGCGCTGCGCCCGATTTTGGTCAGCCGCGCACAAAGCTGGTGAAGGGCTTCCGGGCCGCCCGTCATATGATTGGGTGGGCAGAGGATATAGATCGTTTCATTTCCAGTCATAGTCGCAATCCGCCTTCACATGTCGTTTGCCGATCCAGCCGCCGCCGGCACCCGGTTCGCTACCAAAATGCTTTGAAAAACTAGCCGCCTCTCGCCATCAAGGCGGAAAGGATGGCCGCTTGCTGGCGCTCGCCCATAAGGCCGAAGCCACGGCTTGCGATTGCCGACCGCCTCTCGTCGTCGCGCACGAGTTCGATGCAGGTTTCGACAAGCCGATCGTAATCGCAAAACGCCATGCCTTCGGCAAAAGCGGCCACTTCCGGGTCATGGATATTGCCTTCGCTGACCACGCAGGCGCCATTGGCAAGCAGGAAGGAAACGCGGCAAATCTCGAAGATCGCGGCGTCGAAATGATGCATGTTGAGGACGATTTTCGAACGCCCTATGAAGGCATCGCGCTCGGCGCCGTATGTACCGAATAGGTGAACCAGGTTCAGCCCGCTTGCTTGCAACGCCACCAGCACATTCTTGCGACGCTCGTTGACCGAGCCATAAAAGAGAACGTCGATATCCTTCACCGGCGCTTGGGGCACACGCGTCAGATGCCTGTTGTATCCCACATCAAGAATTTCGGCGGGAACGCCCAGCTTGGCTAGTCCCCGGCGATTGCGCTCGCTATAATCGAGCACGGCAAATTTCTTGAGCAGGCCGAGATACCGACGATTGATCCAACTGCTTTCAGCCGAGATCTGCTCCATGTTCACGATGATGCTTTCCGGTGGCAGCCATTGCGCCGCGATCGACGGCAGCAAATTTGCGCCGTAGACGATCGGCACCCGTCCGTTCCAGTCTCGCGGATCGGTGACCAGAGGCGCGCTGCCGCCAAGTTCGGCAAAGGCATAGTGAAGACCGAGGGCAACATCCTCGAAAGCACGGCTGTGAATATAGCCCTCCGGGCTGACGATCCAAATGCAGTGCCGATCCTTGTGATGCTCCCAACCGAAAGGAAAAGCTGGCAGGGCAAGTTCCGCGCCATGCGATGCGACAGTCTGTTTCTCCGCTTGCGCGTGCATGTTGATCCTTCTCAAAGACTCGCTGGAACCCCTCGCTTGAAAACTGCGCGATGGGGCTTGCTCAAACCTTGCGAGGCCGAGAGCCGGTAGAGAGCTTCGGGACGGCGATTCTGCCTGTATATGGAAGCTGCCTAGCCCGGCAGCATTTGCGTCACCGCAATGATCGGGCCGAGCGGAAACAGGCTGTCGCGCCTTTGCCATTCCGGAATGTCGAGGCTGGAAATGCTGCCGTCGAGAAACAGTGCGTTCGGACATTTCAGATCGTCGCGGAACAACGTCGCAAAATCGTGGAAGCGCACCGGACCATCGGAAATCGCGAACACGACGAGCCCATCGACAGTGACCCCGACACCGTTTCGGATCTTGAGACTGGTGCTGTCGGCCAGAAACGACGGATGAAGCCTGCCGTCGATGACCAGCATCGGGCCGGACTGGGTCGCGTAGAATGGCTTGGTGCCGGAAGCGGCAAAGGCCTTGCTTTCCATGATGCCGGCTTTGCCAAAACCGACATAGAAGATCCCGTTCGGCAATAGATGAAAATTGCCCCAGCCCTTGTTGGTGTTGATCGCCTTTACCTCTCGTCCGTTCTCGATGAAAAGACCGACGGGAGATTGGTCATCGAGATACATGCCGCCGTTCATGGCGAAGCGCACGTAAATGCGATCCTGTCGCAGATCCATCTCAAGCGCCCGGAACGAGCCGTAAGGCTTGCTGCCGCGGTCATTCTGGAAAATCTGGATATCGTAGCGGGCGGGATCGAAGGTGCAGACCGTGTAGCCATCGCCGAGATGCCGGACCTTACGGCAGGCTTCGCCGGCGGATGCCGTGGCAGCACAGGCAAGAACAGCAAGGATAACAATCAATCGAATCAAGCGCATGGCTCCGCATGAATAGCACAGAGTTCAGAACACATCGCAATGCGGCGAAACAAGTAACGCGCAGGATTAAAGCTGGAGCGCCGCCATATGGAAGGCAAGCTGCTCGGCGGGATAGCGATAGTCGGCGCCGACCGGACAGGCATTGCGGGCAAGACAGCCGCCGGTCATGCAGCCGGCCTGCCCCTTCGGCCTATGCAAATGGGAGCGACAGGTCTGAACATCGAAACCCACCGCTGTCACGGCTTCGGCGGGACAGGCGGTAAGACAGGGTTTCTCCACGCATAGATCGCATGGATGCGGTGAACATGCTGGCGTCTCGGCCTCCTTCACATCATCGGCGAAGCCCAAGGCACCGCGATATCCATGCCATAGGCCGTATTCCGCATGGATCAATATGCCGAGCGGCGATGCCTGCAATCCCTCGGCCTGCATGGCCCATCGCTGGAACGGCTGCCAGGGCGGATCCGAAGGGAAATAGGCCGTTGCCCCTAATGTGTTTGCGATCGGCCGGATGATCTCTTTCGACCAATCCTCGAGAGGATCCGTGCGTGTCCTGTTGTCGGGCATATCTCGCCAAGCCGAAAATGCCGGCCAGATCGAGCCGCCGATATTGCCCAACAGGACGATGCTGCGCGCAGGCGCGCCATCCGTCAGCAACGGCCCCTCGCCGCCGCTGAAGGACAGGCTGCCGCGAACGAAAACTCCGTGGACGTCGAGCGCCGCACGGAGCTGTTCGAAGATGGCAGGGCCACGGCTCATCGTGGCCCCTTGTATTGATAGTGCGGCCGCCAGACTTCCTTCTGGATCAGGTCGGCAACGCGCGTCGCACCGCCTTGCTCCCTGGCGGCCTCGGGCTCTCTTCAGGTGAAAGCGTCCGGCATGGAGTCCTTGCGCGTCTGGATATAAGCGAGCAAGGCTTCGTCGATTGCCGGATCGAGCGGCGGCGCTTCATAGTGATCGAGCCAGGAGCGGCAAAGCGCATTGGCACGTTCCTCGACGCGCTTCTGGCCTTCGATTTCCCACTGCTCGAAGGAGTTGTTGTCGGCCAGCGCCGAGCGATAGAAGGCGGACTGGAAGTTGGCCTGTGTGTGGCCGCAGCCGAGATAATGGCTTCCCGGTCCGACTTCGCGGATGGCATCGAGCGCCTGACCATTCTCCGAAAGATCCACGCCCTCGGCCATCTTCTGCATCATGCCGAGCTGGTCCTGGTCGATCATGAACTTCTCGTAGGAGGAGACGAGACCGCCCTCCAGCCAGCCGGCCGCATGCAGCACGAAATTCGTGCCTGCCAGCAGCGTCATGTTCAAGGTGTTGGCGGATTCATGCGCAGCCTGCGCATCCGGCACCTTCGAAGCGCAGAGCGAACCGCCGGTACGGAACGGCAGACCGAGACGGCGGGCAAGCTGTGCCGCGCCATAGGAGACGAGCGACGGCTCCGGCGTGCCGAAGGTCGGTGCACCTGACTGCATCGAAATGGATGCGGCGAAGGTTCCGAAAAGAACCGGCGAACCCTTGCGGATGAGCTGCGTGAAGGAAGCGCCGGCCAGCACTTCGGCGAGGATCTGAGTCAGCGTGCCCGCCACCGTCACCGGGCTCATCGCGCCCGAGAGAATGAAGGGCGAAACGACAGAGGCCTGATTGTGCCGCGCATAGACCTTCAAGGCGCCGAGCATGGTCTCGTCGAACACCATCGGCGAGTTGGCATTGATGAGGTTCAGCGTCACGCAATTATTCTCGACAAAATCGTCGCCGAAGACGATCTTCGCCATCGCGATGGTGTCTTCGGCACGCTCCGGCGCCGTGACCGAGCCCATGAACGGCTTGTCGGAATATTTGATATGGCTGTAGATCATATCGAGATGACGTTTGTTGACCGGGACATCGACCGGCTCGCAAACCGTGCCGCCGGACGAATGTATCGATGGCGCCATATAGGCAAGCTTCACGAAATTGCGGAAATCCTCGATCGTCGCATAACGGCGGTTGCCCTCAAGATCGCGCACGAAGGGCGGACCGTAGACCGGCGCGAAGATCGTCGCCTTGCCGCCCACGTGGGCGTTGCGGGCGCTGTTGCGCGCATGCCAGGTGAATTCCTTCGGCGCCGTCTTCAGAAGCTCGCGGCAAAGCCCTTTCGGGAAATGCACGCGTTGGCCGCGCACGTCGGCGCCGGCTTCCTTCCAGAGCGCCAAAGCCTCCGCATCGTCACGAAACTCAATGCCGATTTCCTCAAGAATCTTGTCCGCATTGCGCTCGATGAGCTGAAGCCCCTCTTCATCGAGCACCTCGTAGACGCCGATCTTCCGGACGATATTGGGAAGCGAAGGGGCCGGTCCGCCGCCGCTGCGCGAGGCGCGCCTTGCCGCGGCACCCCTGCCTTCGCCACGCGAACGCCGCCCGCCGCCTTCGCCGCCTGCAGCCGATTGTTCAGTCATATCGTCCATGATGTTTCCTCACTCCTGCGCATGAATGCGTCTGTCATAACTCTATGCTACCCGATTCCGCCAAGCGGACGTTCCTTAATGCGCCAGCAATTAGCATAGGACAGACATCGATGCGGCAATATCGACTGTTCTCCATTCGTCGCGATTGATCCGCGCGACGTCGCATTCGAAAAGAGTTTTGGCAGACTTCGGGTCTATCGGTAATAACGACACTGTTTTATACAAGCCTCTGATGCATTGCACGAAAATGGGATGGAGCGCATGTCTGACGACGAAATCATTCTCGCTGAACTTTCTGATGAAGAACTCGTGCAGCAGATGCATGATGACCTGTATGATGGCTTGAAGGAAGAGATCGAGGAAGCGACACAGATCCTTCTCGACCGCGGCTGGACGCCTTACGACGTCCTGACGCAGGCGCTTGTCGAAGGCATGCGCATCGTCGGCATTGACTTCCGCGATGGCATTCTCTTCGTTCCGGAGGTTCTGCTGTCCGCCAACGCCATGAAGGCCGGCATGTCGATCCTGCGTCCGCTGCTGGCGCAGACCGGCGCACCCAAGCTCGGCAAGATGGTGATCGGTACGGTCAAGGGCGACATCCACGACATCGGCAAGAACCTCGTCGGCATGATGATGGAAGGCGCTGGTTTCGATGTCATCGACCTCGGCATCAACAACCCCGTCGAAAACTATCTTGACGCCATCGAGCGCGAACAGCCTGACATTCTCGGCATGTCGGCGCTGCTGACGACCACCATGCCCTACATGAAGGTCGTTATCGACACGCTGAAGGAAAAGGGCCTGCGCGACGACTATGTCGTGCTGGTCGGCGGTGCGCCGCTGAACGAGGAATTCGGCAAGGCCGTTGGTGCCGACGCCTATTGCCGCGACGCCGCCGTGGCGGTCGAAACCGCCAAGGAATTCATGAAGCGCAAGCATAACAGCCTGGCTGCCGGCGCCTGACCGCTTTATTTCTCCAAGCCGGCGACGAAAAGGTTGTCGCCGGCCCATGGGCATCCCAAATGAGTTACTGAGCAGCCTTCTTGACGGTATGACCGGCATCTTCCGTCGCATTGACGGCGTTTGCCGTATCCCTGCCCATGCCACGAATGGTGTTGGAGCACGAAGCAAGCACCATAAGCACGGCGAAGGCAGCGGCAATTTTGCTTGTTGTCGATACGGTCATCATCAGGAGCCCCTTTGAATGGATGTTGATCGGCAAGATTCGGAGAAAAACCCTCCGCCCGATAAACGCGCAGCAACTCAAAAAGTTCATGTGATCGCGTGCGGCGCAATCGCGCGCGAAATACTGGCGATCGTCAGAATAAACGGGCTCGACCACATCGACCTGCACTGTCTTCCCGCAATCTACCATTCCTATCCGCAGAAGATCGCACCGGCGCTGGAACAGGCGATCGTGGATGCTCGCTCGCGCGGGTTCGACAAGATCTTCATCGGCTATGCCGATTGCGGCACCGGGGGGGATATCGACAGGATTTGCGAGCGCGAAGGAATAGAGCGCCTGTCCGGCCCGCACTGTTACTCCTTCTTTACGGGCAATGAGGCTTTCGCGGCGCGCGACGATGATATCACGTCGTTTTTCCTGACCGACTTCCTAGCTCGTCAGTTCGAATCCTTCGTCATCGTCCCACTGGGCTTGGATCGTCATCCTGAGCTGCGCGACATGTATTTCGGCAACTACCGCAAGGTGGTCTACCTCTCACAGGAGGAAGATCCCGTGCTGCAGGCGAAGGCGAAGGAAGCGGCTGCCTATCTCGGCCTGGACTATGAATATCGCTTCACCGGTTATGGTGACCTCGCCCGAGAATTGTCGGTCGTCTGATTGCGACGCTCTGTCGTTTCCTGTTGGCTGCTTCTTTGCCGTCACCGACATGCTGGACGAGTGAGGCACATTCAATCACAGTTCGAACCCGGTAATTTCAAAGGAAAATGCCCGTTGGGGACGCTCGCGGACAAGCTTTCCATGCGGCGTCGCTTTTCGGCATGTGCCGCGTCGTGGCGAGCGCAGTCCGATGGTCATCCGGCGTGCATTCTTATGTGAAGAGGAGATTTGTGCATGGCAGATCGCATTGTCGTCTACTGGCGGGACATTCCAGCCCAGGTGATTATCAAGAAGGGCAGGCAGACGGCAAAACGTGAGCTTTCGCTGCGCTTTACCGAAGCAATCGACATGTGCGCCATGCGCACCGGCGCCGCCGAAACCGACGACTATCTCGCCGAATGGCGCAAGGCGGATCCCACGCCGGTATCCGATGATCTCGAAGCCGAGGCGGATAAGGCGGCGAGCGAGCTCGAAGCTGCCTATGATCGCGAACGGCTGGTGGCGCTGGTGAAGGCCGGAGGCCGAGACAATGGCTGATGCCGTTCAGAAGCCCGGCAATGCCGCAGCGGGAGCAAAGGCTGCGAGCGGCGCCTATACGCCATCGGGCGTCTCTCCCAACCGCCGCGCCCGGCGCAAATATACCGTCCGCTTATGGGCCGTCCGTCACTCGCGCTTCTTCGAATGGTTCTATCGTCGCTTCGCCGACGCCTTCCTCCTGCTTCACCCGCTGTGGAAAGCATTCGGCTATGACCGCGTGGAGCGCCCGATCACCTTCATCGAACGCAATGTGAAGGGCTTCCTGTTCGATTGCCGCATGTGCGGCCAGTGCGCTCTGTCGTCGACGGGCATGTCCTGTCCGATGAACTGTCCCAAGCAACTGCGCAATGGCCCCTGCGGCGGCGTCCGCGCCAACGGCAATTGCGAGGTCGAGCCCGACATGCCCTGCGTCTGGGTGCAGGCCTGGAACGGCTCGAGGAACATGACCCACGGGGACGCGATCCTCAACGTGCAGAAGCCCGTGAACCAGTCGCTGCGCGAAACGTCTTCGTGGCTTCGCGTCACGGCGGAGGCCGCCGCAGCCCGCGAAGCGGCGAAAAAGGAAGCCTGAGCGATGTCGCATATCGATGAAAACCCGCTTGGCGTCCATCTGCCGCTCGATCCCCTGCCCGGCCATTCCTCGCTGGGGCGGCTGGAGCGTGTGCTTCGCCGCGGCGAATTCGCCGTGACGGCCGAACTCAACCCGCCTGACAGCGCCAATGCCGAAGACGTCTATGAACGCGCCGCCATCTTCGAGGGCTGGGTCGATGGCATCAACGCCGTCGATGCCTCCGGCGCCAATTGCCATATGTCTTCGGTCGGGATCTGCGCGCTTCTGACGCGCATGGGCTATGCCCCCATCATGCAGATCGCCTGCCGCGACAAGAACCGCATCGCCATTCAGGGCGACGTGCTGGGCGCGGCTGCCATGGGCGTGTGCAACATCATGTGCCTGACCGGTGACGGCGTGCAGGCGGGCGATCAGCCGGGCGCCAAGCCGGTCTTCGATCTCGACTGCATGTCGCTGCTGGAAACCGTGCGCATCATGCGCGACAACGCAAAATTCCTTTCCGGCCGCAAGCTGACCTCACCGCCGAAGGTCTTTCTCGGCGCCGCCATCAATCCCTTCGCACCGCCTTACGACTTCCGCCCCTATCGGCTGGCGAAGAAGATCGAGGCCGGAGCACAGTTCGTCCAGAGCCAGTATTGCTACGACGTGCCGATGTTCCGGGAGTATATGAAGAAGGTGCGCGATCTCGGTCTGACCGAAAAATGCTTCATCCTCGTCGGCGTCGGTCCCCTTGCATCGGCAAAGACCGCCCGCTGGATGCGCTCCAACGTACCGGGTGTCCACATTCCCGATGAAGTCATCAAGCGCATCGAAGGCGCTCAGGATCAGAAGAAGGAAGGCAAGCAGCTCTGCATCGACATCATCAACGAGGTGAAGGAGATCGAGGGCGTTTCCGGCATTCACGTCATGGCCTACCGCCAGGAGGAATATGTCGCCGAAATGGTGCATGATTCCGGCGTGCTGAAGGGCCGCCAGCCCTGGAAGCGCGAGGCAAGCCGCACCGACGCCCTGGTTGCCGAGCGGCTGCACCAGATCAGCGAAGGCAGGGAAGAAAACCAGCAGGCGATGGCGGAAATTGCAGCCCACCATACGCCGCCGCAGACGCATTGAGTTCGATACGATAGAGGCAGGCCAGGAGAGGACCCGGCCGGCTTGTAACCCAAATCACCGCGCGATAGATCTGCTATCGGGCCAACTGACCAGAGGATCAGATATGACGCGTACCATCGTTGCCTCCGCCACCCGCGAGATCATCATAGGCTTCGACCAGCCCTTCTGCGTGATCGGCGAGCGCATCAACCCGACGGGGCGCAAGAAGCTCGCCGCCGAGATGATCGAAGGCAATTTCGAGACCGTCATCAAGGATGCACTGGAACAGGTCGCCGCCGGCGCGACCATGCTCGACGTCAATGCGGGCGTAACCTCGGTCAACCCGAACGAGACGGAACCGGGCCTGCTGGTGCAGACTCTTGAGATCGTGCAGGGCCTTGTCGATGTACCGCTCTCGATCGACAGTTCGGTCACTGCAGCCATCGAGGCGGCGCTTAAAGTCGCTAAGGGCCGGCCGCTGGTCAATTCGGTCACGGGTGAGGAGGAAAAGCTCGAAGCCATCCTGCCGCTGGTCAAGAAATACGACGTGCCCGTCGTCGCCATCTCGAACGACGAAACAGGCATTTCCATGGATCCGGACGTTCGCTTCGCCGTCGCCAAGAAGATCGTCGAGCGGGCCATGGATCACGGCATCAAGCCGCATGACATCGTCGTCGATCCGCTCGTCATGCCGATCGGGGCGCTCGGCGATGCCGGCCGCCAGGTCTTCGCGCTGCTGCACCGCCTGCGCAACGAACTCAAGGTCAACACCACCTGCGGCCTCTCCAATATCTCCTTCGGCCTGCCGCACCGCCATGGCATCAATGCCGGTTTCATTCCCATGGTCATCGGCGCGGGCATGACCTCGGCCATCATGAACCCCTGCCGGCCGCAGGAAATGGAGGCCGTGCGCGCCGCCAATGTGCTGAACGGCACGGATGCCAATTGCACCAACTGGATCATGACCTATCGTGACTACAAGCCCGCGGAAGGCGGCGCTGCAGCCGTCTCCACAGCGGCTCCCGCCGCCGGCGGCGGACGACGCGGCGGCCGTGCGGCACGCACCGGCGCCGGCGCGGCGAGGGAATAGCATGGCGTCCGGTCGCGGCTTTTCCAACGATCTTGCCACCCTGTGGCTGCAATCCCCCGTCGTGATGGCGATACGGCTGCAGCAGATGTGGATGGATGCTTTGGCCGGCAGCGTGAATGCGGCCGAGATCAATCGGATGGTCTCTGAAAAGATGATGGCGGCGGCCGAAAGCGCCGTTGCCGTCAACGCCGCGATGATGCAACAAGGCTTCGCGGTGCTGACGGCAACGAGCCCCATCACAAGCCAATCGCAGCGCCGCATCGCCGACGCGGTCGCTCACGCCGCGATAAAACCCTATAGCAGGCGCGTTCGCTCGAACGCGCTCCGCCTTACAAAATAGAAAGGCTGATCCGTGGCCGAAGCCGGTGACAGCGCGAACCCCCTCGTCCTTTTCATGCCCTCCGGCAAGCGCGGCCGGTTCCCCGCGGGAACCCCGGTGCTGGAGGCGGCGCGCCAGCTCGGCGTCTATGTCGAGAGCGTCTGTGGCGGTCGGGCCACCTGCGGACGCTGCCAGGTCTCGGTGCAGGAAGGCAACTTCGCCAAGCATAAGATTGTCTCGGCCAACGACCACCTTTCGCCGATCGGGCCGAAGGAGCGGCGCTATGCCGAGGTGCGCGACCTGCCGGAAGGCCGCCGTCTCTCCTGCTCCGCGCTGATCCAGGGCGATCTCGTCATCGATGTGCCACAGGATACCGTCATCAATGCGCAGGTGGTGCGAAAGGCGGCCGACGAGCGCGTCATCGCCCGCGATCCGGCCGTGCACATGTGCTACGTCGAGGTCGAGGAGCCCGACATGCACAAGCCGCTTGGCGATCTGGATCGCCTGAAAGCGGCAATCGCGACGGACTGGAAATACGACAATCTCGAAGTGGATTTCGACCTCATTCCGCAGGTGCAGTCGATCCTGCGCAAAGGCGAATGGAAGGTAACGGCCGCCATTCATCGCGATCAGGAGAGCGAGCGCCCTCGCCTGATCGCACTCTATCCCGGCTTGAAGAACGAGGCCTATGGCATCGCCTGCGATATCGGCTCGACGACGATCGCCATGCATCTGTCGTCGCTGCTGTCAGGCAGAACCGTTGCATCGGCCGGCGCCTCGAACCCGCAGATCCGCTTCGGCGAGGATCTGATGAGCCGTGTCTCCTATGTCATGATGAATCCCGACGGCCGCGGGGCCATGACCAACGCGGTCCGCGAAGCCTTGAACGGCTTGATCGACAAGGTCTGCGCCGATGGCGGCGTATCGCGCCAGGATATTCTGAATGCCGTCTTCGTCGGCAACCCGATCATGCACCATCTTTTCCTCGGCATCGACCCGACCGAGCTTGGCGGCGCGCCCTTCGCGCTTGCCGTATCGGGGGCGGTGCATCTGAAGTCGGCCGAGATCGGCCTGCCGATGAATGCCGGCACGCGTATCTACATGCTGCCCTGCATCGCCGGCCATGTCGGTGCCGATGCCGCAGCCGCGACGCTGGCCGAAGGTCCGCATCGCCAGGATGAGATGATGCTGCTGGTCGATATCGGTACGAATGCCGAGATCGTGCTTGGCAATCGTCATCGCGTCGTCGCCGCCTCCTCGCCAACCGGCCCAGCTTTCGAGGGTGCTGAGATTTCCAGCGGCCAGCGGGCAGCGCCGGGAGCGATCGAACGCGTGCGCATCGATCCCCTCACGCTGGAGCCGCGCTATCGCGTCATCGGTATCGAACCGTGGTCAGATGAGCCGGGCTTCGAGGAAGCTGCCGCCAAGATCGGCGTGACAGGCATCTGCGGCTCCGCGATCATCGAGGTCGTCGCCGAAATGTTCCTGACCGGCATCATCTCCGAGGACGGCGTGGTCGATGGCGCGATGGCGGCGCGCTCGCCGCGCATCCTGCAGAACGGCCGCACCTACTCCTACCTGCTGCGCGATGGCGAACCACGCATCACGGTGACGCAGAACGATATCCGCGCCATCCAGCTTGCCAAGGCCGCGCTTTATGCCGGCGTCAAGCTGCTGATGGACAAGCAGGGCATCGATCATGTCGACCGGATCGGCCTTGCCGGCGCTTTCGGCACCTTCATCGACCCCAAATATGCGATGGTACTCGGGCTCATTCCCGACTGCGCGCTGGACAATGTGAAAGCTGTCGGCAACGCCGCCGGCACCGGCGCGCGCATGGCGCTGCTCAATCGCGGCCATCGCCGCGAGATCGAGGAAACCGTCAGGAAAATCGAGAAGATAGAGACGGCGCTTGAATCAAAGTTTCAGGAGCATTTCGTTTACGCCATGGCCCTGCCGAACAAGGTCGATGCCTTTCCGGAATTGTCCAAGGTCGTGACCCTGCCAGAGCGCAGGCAGACCTCCGATGATGGCGGAGAAGGCGGCGGCCGCAGGCGTCGCCGCAGCCGCGAGTAAAAGGCGATTGGTCGCGTTCACGCGGCCATCTTGCGCCCGATCTCGACGAAGGCCTGGCGGATGCTATCGGCCACCGCCTTCATCGGCCCCGTCATTTGCGATGCCGTCAGCAGACGAATGTCGAAGGGCGTCAGTTCCGGCAGCCCCTCGTTCGGTCCGAGAATTTCCATATCTTCGGTGATGTAGGAGCGCGGGAACGGCGCGATCGCAAGGTCGGAGACGATAGCGGCGCGCTGCGCCATCGTGTGAGCGCTAAGATAGGAGACGCGATAGGCGCGCTTCTGTCGCTCCAGCTGCGCCATGGCTTCGGACCGCCAGATGCAGCCCTCTTCCCATATGGAAATCGGTAGCGGATCGCGGCGGTAGGCGGTGCCGCACTTGGCGCCGGCCCAGACGAGACGTTCGGTATAGATGACCTCCCCTTCCGTCGGGAAAGGCCGCGTCGCACAGTTGATCAGCGCCAGATCCAGCCGCTGTTCCTCGATGCGCTTCTTGAGCTGGATGCTCATGTCGACGACGACGTCCACCATGATGCCCGGATAACTCTCGGAAAAGCTCTTCAGGATGGTCGGCAGCAGCCGCTCGCCGATATCGTCGGGAGCGCCAAGCCGCACGACGCCGCTGAGCTCGGGCATGATGAAGCGCGAGACGGCCTCGTTGGAGAGCGCCAGGATGTTGCGGGCGTAGGAAAGCAGCATCTCGCCGTGCTGTGTCAGGCTGACCGAGCGCGCGTCGCGCAGGAACAGCGTCACGCCGAGCTGCTCTTCCAGCTTCTTGATCTGCATCGAAACGGCAGACGGCGTACGAAAGACGGCATCGGCGGCCGTGGAGAAATTCCCCGTTTCAGCAATCGCGACGAAGGTGCGCAGAACTTCATTGTCAAGCAACGGTATGGGCCGGCGGAACGGTACGGTCATATCGAATACCTTTCAATTTTTCTGATCCTAAGCACCATATCATTTCATTTGCCTGAATGTCAACGAAGCACCATATTAGACGTAATGGAAATTCATACAGACAGCCGTAAAGGAGTAAAATCATGGCTGACACGGCATTGAGCGAAGCTTCTCGCCTCTTCACGCTCTTACGCGTCCGAAAAATTCAGCGGACGGCGCAACATACGCTTGATGAGATCGCAACCCGCTTTCCGGCTCATCTGATCGACGATGTCAATGCGCGCGGCCTGCCGCCGGACCGAACGCTGTCGATCCTTGAGCGCAAGCCCGGCAAGGCACGTTCGTTCAAAAATGTTGATGGCAATCATAAGATCTATTCGCTTGATTGATCGGTTTGCCAGATCCATATTTGCATTCGATAGGCATGACATTTTGAGTGGTTGACACTGAAAGGAACCCGGAAATGACAACCATCACCTATAGACAGCCCGGCAGGATGCGGAACCCGCTTCCATCAGGCAGCTATGTGCCCTTCATCTCTCACATCGCCCATCGCTGGCAGCAATGGCGTTCGCTTCGCGAGCTTGAGTCCCTGTCCGATGACCTGCGCAAGGACCTCGGCTGGCCGGCCGCAGACGAAACGAAGAATCCGAAAGCCATGCGATGATTGCAAGAGATCGAAAGCATTGAGGGCGACGCTCAACCCCAACGAGTGTCGCCTTTTGAACATTTAATCATCTGAATGCGTATTCCCGAATAATTCCTCGAATTACCTTCCTATATATTCCTTTGCTTCAGGCAGATTGCCTGCCTTCCCATTCAATCCTCTCCCTAGAGCGACATTTTTCCCAACAGGCGCAAATATCCCTTTGCAGCCGCGATTATCCATGCCAGTGTCGCTAATAGACCATCGGGCCGACGTATTTGACGCAAGGAATACGCAATGGTCCTGGAGCATGGATTTTCACGATATGAGCAAGACTCCGATTAAGACGCGTTCCCTGGTTTTCTTCCTCGTCCCGCATTTCACCATGCTGCCGTTTTCCGCCGCGATCGAGACGCTGCGGATTGCCAACCGCATGCTGGGCTACCCCGCCTATACGTGGCGGCTCGCCTCCGCGGACGGCCAGAAAGTCTATTCCTCCAGCGGCATCGGATTGGAGGTCAATTCCTCCCTGACGGACGAGCGCCGCTATCTCGGCGGCGAGAATCGTCCGAATATGGTGTTGGTCTGTTCCGGCATCTATGTCGAGGAGTTCCACAACAAGTCGGTCAACGCCTGGCTGCGCGAGACCTATAATCGCGGCGTCGCCGTGGGCAGCCTCTGTACGGGCGCACATGTGCTTGCCCAGGCCGGATTGCTGAACGGCAAGCGCTGTGCGATCCACTGGGAGAACCTGCCCGGCTTTTCGGAAACCTTCCCGCAGGCGGAAGTCTATGCCGATCTCTACGAGGTCGACAGCAACATCTATACCTGCGCCGGTGGCACTGCTTCGCTCGACATGATGCTGAACCTCATCGGCCAGGACTTTGGCGAAAACCTCGTCAACCGCGTCTGCGAGCAGCAGCTGACCGACCGCGTCCGCAGCCCGCATGACCGCCAGCGCCTGCCACTGCGCGCGCGCTTGGGCGTCCAGAATGCCAAGGTGCTGTCGATCATCGAATTGATGGAAAGCAATCTCGCCGAGCCGTTGTCGCTCCTGGAAATCGCCGACGATGCCGGCCTGTCGCGCCGCCAGATCGAGCGCCTGTTCCGGCAGGAAATGGGCCGCTCGCCGGCCCGCTATTACCTTGAAATCCGTCTCGACCGCGCCCGGCACCTGCTTGTGCAATCCTCCATGCCGGTCGTGGAAGTCGCTGTTGCCTGCGGTTTCGTCTCAGCCTCGCACTTTTCCAAGTGTTATCGCGAACTCTACAACCGCTCGCCGCAGCAGGAGCGCGCCGAGCGCAAGCTGACCATGTCGACGAACCGTACGGGAATCGTCGTCTAAAAGGCTTGAGCAATCACGACTATGGGGCGCGGCCTATTGGGCCGCCTCCTGGGCCATCGTGAAGTCCGAATAGACCTGATTGCGACCATTGTGTTTCGCCATATAGAGAAACTGGTCGGCGGCATTGAGATAGTTGTCGAAGGCTTCGTATCCGGCGATCTCCGCAACCCCGATGGAAACGGTCACCGACAATTCCTCGTCATCGGCATGAACCTTCAGATCCGCAAGGCTTAGGCGAACCTCGTCGCAAAGCGCGGTCGCCGCGCGTGAATTCATTTCGGTAAAGAGAATGGCGAACTCCTCGCCGCCGAGGCGGGAGAGCAGGTTGTCGCTGCCCTCAAAAAGCGCACCGAGCCGGCCGGCGACAGCCTTCAGAACCTGATCGCCGATCTCGTGACCATAGGTATCGTTCAGATTCTTGAAATGATCGATATCGAGAATGGCGACCGAGCTCGGACGCTGGCGGCGCAGGCACTCGTTTACGAGACGCGGACCGTGGTCGTAGAAATAACGCCTGTTATATAGACCCGTTAGATAGTCGCTCGCCGCCGCCGCGCGCAATTGCTTCAGCTGCGCCAATGTCTCGACGTTCAAGGCGATGCGGCATTGCAGTTCCTCGGGAACAAAGGGGCGATAGATGAAGTCGCTCGCGCCGGCCTTCAAGAAGGTCGCTGACAGCAATCGATCATTCGACGACGAAATGCCGATGATCCGCATCCGGTCCGAACCAAAACGATGGCGGATGCGACGTGTCAGTTCGTGCCCATTCATATCGGGCATGTTGTAGTCGGTGACGACCACTTCGATGTCGTCGAACTCCTCGAGCGCCGCTAGAGCTTCGATACCGGTACCGGCTTCGGTGACCTTGAATTGCTGGGCATACAGCAAATCCGTCAGCATCTTTCGGGCCGACGGCAGATCATCCACAACCAAAACGCGTGTCGATCGGTTGGCGATGGCGCGCCTGACGGACGAGACCAGATTGTCGAGCGCAAACTCGCCGTCCTTGAGCACGTAATCGACGACGCTGCGCTCCATGATGCGGTTGCGCGTCGCGATGTCGAAAGAGGCGGTAAAAACGATGGCGGGGATATTGTGGGCAACGGCAACATCCAAAGCCTCGCCATGGGGGGCGTCAGGCAGATTGAGGTCGATCACAGCCATGGTAAAGCCATGGCCCGCATTCGCCAGCGCTTCGTTCAGCATTTTCAGCGATGAGCAATGCGTGACCGCGAGGCCGAGTTCTGTCTCGAACCGGTGTGAAAGCACGGCGGAAAACATGCGGGAATCCTCCACCAGAAGTATCTTCTGGTGGTCGTTGCGATGGCCACCGCCATCGCCGAGGGATCCCACATGCAGTACCATTTCCCTTCAATTCCTCCCACGCCGTAGGCGCCTGAATCACAGTCAATCGCAGGGTCTGCCAAACTATTCTTCACCTTATCCTGAACAGGATTCGTGAAAAAACTGGAACCATAGATTGCGGAGATTTATACAAAAATGATTTTTCCTCACTTTTTAGAAGCGGACTTGCCCGCTTCCGCAATGCCTACAGCGCCGTGCGTCATATATGACGCGCAAAGGTCGCTGTAGTACTTTAAATCTGCTGCATAATTTTATCCTTAAATCGATTCCGATTTAAGGAATTATGCAGTGAGCGGTTTCCTCGACTTTACGCGCCGTCTGGATTTGCAAAAGCGTGTCGAGATTCTGATTCACGCGGCAGTAGAATTCCTCGTCGATGAATGGGCGCAGGATGAAGTCGTTGCCGCCGGCCTTGAGGAAACGGGCCGACAGCAGCCGGTTGTTGGACGACGAAACGCCGATGATGCGTAGCTCGTGCGAGCCGGTGGTGGCGCGAATGCGCCGCGTCAGTTCGAAGCCGTCCATGTCGGGCATGTTGTAGTCCGTGACCATAAGGCCGATATCCGGACTGGCCTTCAGGATTTGGAGCGCCTTGGCGCCGCTCTCGGCAACGCTGACACGGAAGTTATAGCGCTTCAGGCGGCTGGACAGCAGAGCGCGCGCCGTCGCACTGTCATCGACGATGAGCACGTGATGGCGGTGGTTGGTGAGAAAGCGGCAAATGGATTCCGCCAGCATGTCGACCGCGAACACATTGTCCTTGAGAATGTAATCGACGACATCCCTGGCGATCAGCTCGTCGCGCGTACCTTCCAGGAAGGTGCCGGTGAAGGCGATGGTGGGAATACTGAGATCGACCAGATAGGCCAGTGCCTCGCCTTTCTCGGCGCCCGGCAGGTTCATATTCGAGATCGCCAGCTTGATCGGCTCCGACGACTTGTCATAGGCAAGCTGCAATTCCTCGAAATTGCGGCAGATCTCGACATCGATATCCAGAAGCTCCTTGAGCCTGGCACGGATCATCGCGTTAAAAAGATTGGAATCCTCGACGAGAAGAATGCGCGAGCCGGCAAGAGACGCGCCGGAATACTGCATCCCCGAAACACCCAGAAATGGCATAATGAAAACCTGTTATTGAAAATGATCCCCTCTGTACTTTTTTAGAACAAAGCTTTTGCGGATTCATTAAACCGACTGGTTTCCCGGAGGTGAAGAAAGGCGGCATCCGCTGCGGCAGGCGCACGCGAATGTTCCGGCCCATGGGGCGTCGCCTGCCGTTGATGTCGGCTACAAGAAGTCCAGCCCTGCCCGCCGAGATGCGGTATGAGCCCGGCCGGAACCTGCTGCCCGGCTCACTCCGCTGCGGTTCTGCCTCGGCGACGACCGGCACCCTTTACCTCGGAAGCACTCTCCTCGGGCGGCGAAGCAAGACTTTCTGCCGCATCGGCCTCGGGGCCATCGGCGGAATCCGTCAATACGCTGGCCGCAACATTCCCGTGCCGCTCTCTCCTGCCGTCGCGAACGATATGCAGCTCCTGATGTGGAAAGGGAATAGCAATCCCCTCTTCCTTGAACCGCTTCAGGATCTCGATGCGCAGATTGTTGCGGACCTCCATGCCGTCGGAAAGATCCGAGAGGTAGAAGCGCATCTCGAAATCCAGAGATGACGGGCCGAAGCGCAGGAACTCCACATGCGGCTCTGGATTTCTGAGAACCTTCGGGATCGCCCGCACCAGTTCCAGCAGAATATCCATGACCTTGCGCGGGTCGGCATCATAGCTGACGGATACCGGAATTTCCGAGCGGCCGAGCCGGTTGCGATGCGTCCAGTTGCCGAGCGAAGCGTTGATGAGCTCGGAATTCGGCACGATGATCGACTGCTTGCGGAAGGTCTCGATCTCGGTCGCGCGCACCGAGATGCGCTTGACGATGCCCTCCGAAGTGCCCGACACGATCCAGTCGCCGACCTTGAATGGCCGTTCGACCAGAAGGATCAGGCCGGACACGAAATTCGACACGATATTCTGCAGGCCGAAACCGATACCGACCGAAAGGGCGCTGGCGACGAGCGCGAGGCTGGACAAATCGATACCGGCGGCGGAAATGGCAAAGATGGCCGCCAAGGCTATACCGAGATAGCCGATACCGGTCCTCACGGAGTTGCGGACGCCGAGATCCACCTGCCCGCGCGCCATGACATTGCTGTCGAGCCAGCGCTGGAACCAGCGCGTGACCAGATAGCCGCCGGCAAACAGCAGAATACCGATAAAGATGCCGAGCAACGAGATCGACATGTTGCCGATCTTGATCTCGGTAAACAGCCGATAGGTGAAGACCTCCAGATCCTGAATATGGAAGCCCCAGGACAAAAGAATCAGCGGAATGCCCGTCAGCAGCGCGACGGCATAGGTCGCAAGCCCGGCGGCAAGGCCAGCCTGATCGAGGGCCACTTCGCGAAGTTGCAGACGATTTTCCAGAAAGCGGCCGATGATCGTTTCGGCAAAGACGCCCTGTTTCGACACGGCCTTGCCGAGCTGGAAGCCGAGATACATGGTCGCAATGACGGCACTCGTCACGATCATCTGCGTTGCCATGAAGCGTGCGAGACCGACATAGCCGATGAACGAGATGAAGATCACCAATATGCCGAGAACGCGAAGAATGATGGCCATGCCGTGCGGCCAGTGCCTCCCCGGCGCATCCGGGTCGCCGTTCTTGGCCAGCATTGGCGAGCCGAACGAGGCGGCAATCAGAATGAGGCCGATCAGCAGCGCCGCCAGGAAGCTCTTTGCCACGGTGACGACGACGGGCGAGCCCATGGACTCGCTGATGCGGTCGAAGACGTAATCCAATCCATTGACCACGGCCATCGCCTGCAGGCACCAGGTCAGCGAATGCGCACCCTTGTTCGACAGTTTGACGAGGCGCCAGTGCGGCCGGAAGGGCGCGAAGACGGCATTGCTCAGGCGGCCGACGAAATAGACAAGCCCGATGAAACCGAAGACCGCCGCCAATATCGGGGCGATATCCGGCCGCAGCACATTGAAATTCGAAAGGAAGAAGAAGGACGTGACGAGAAATGCCGCCAGCGACAGCGTGCGGATCAGGGTCGACCAGAAGGCGACGGAGAGCCGGCTGATATAGGCCGGATTCTCGATGGCCTCGTCCTGCACGTAATAGCGGCGGAACAGCCTGTAGCCACCGGCGAGGAATAGCAGTGCTGCGCCGATCGACAGACAAACGGCGGCCAGGAGCGAGGCGAGCTTGGCTTTCAGCACGAAGCCGATCCAGCTCGTGACGGCGCCGCTGAATTTGATGCCCTCATCGACGAGAGCCGCGCCCGCATCGTCGAATGTCGCACCGGAAATCTCCGTCCGCTTGAACAATGTCTCGGCGAACAGCCTTCGGCGCATCTCCATAAGCCGCATGGAAAGCCGATTGGTCTCTGCGGTCAGATTGTCGGCATCGAGGATCATGGCGCTGATCTGCGCACGCTCGGCATTGAGCCGCTCGCGCTCCTGCGCGACGATCGGTGCCTCCGGCGGCTGGCCCTCCTTGGGGGCGGCGCCCAGCTGGGTCAGGCGCGTATCGATCTCGGCGGTACGGGGCTTCAGGCGCGTGGAAATTGCAGCGACGGAGCGATTGAGATCGTCGACACGGCCCGACAGCGCCACCAGCGTCTCGTCGTCGGCTCCCGGTTGCTTTGCGCCGTCCTGAAGGGTGTCGTATGCCTTCTTTGCCTTGTTGAGATCGGTAACGGCCGCATCCAGCAACCCATTTGCAAGCTGCGTGGGCTGTTGCTGGTCCGCTTGCTGCGGCTGCTGGGCCGGCTGTTGATCCTGCGCAAAGGCATAGCCGCCGGCCAGCGGAAGGGTGGCAGTAACGGTTCCCAATCCCAACAGCAAAAGGGGCAGCAGAAAAAGACGGTATTTCAGCGGGCGCAAGCAAAGCTCCTCGTCGCACATAATTCGCAGGCAGCGGATGACCGAAATCGCCGAAGAAAATCGAGAACCGAGTCGTCCTATAGTGTGATTGCGAATTTCATAGTCTTTACGCGTACGCCTTGTAAGACAAAGAAAGGCGACACAAAGGCATTCCACGCCTTTATCCGGTTCTGAATCGTGCCGGAAGCCGGATATCGCCCGCCTCGTCTTAAAGACGACGTACCGGACTGCTCATGCCTGCCGGGAAATAGGCCAGAGGGAAGCCTTGGCAATGGGTCGTCCAATGCCGTCTGCTTCAGAATATCAGGATAAAAGCCACGCCTTCTACAGGCCGGGATCAACGCACCGAATTGTTTAAGTCAGGCCCGAGAAACCCTAGCCGGCCTTGCACTGCGGATGAAAACGCTCCGCCATGTTTTCGGCTGCGGCATAGGCCTGCGTCACGATCTCCGGCACCAGATCGATATCGGGGAGACTTCCGAGCCCCAGCGGACCGATGGCAAAGAGCCCTTCCGTCGTGCGGCCATTGACCTCCAGCGCACCGCTCGCCTCGACGGCCAGACCGAGGCCGAGTTCGTCGGGCACCGCAAGGCCCGTGTCAATGAGGCTGCGCAGCAGCGGCGCATTCAGATCGGGGGCCTGGCATCGACAGTCGATCACGTCATCGGCGTAGAGCTGTTCCGGTTCCGATCGGCCCGCGGGCCTCAAAACCATCCCGGTCGGCGTCCGCCGGATGAAATGACCTCGCTGCAACACGGTATTCCCCTCGGCCAGTTCCTGCTTCAGGCGAACATGCAGGGCTTCGGGCAACCGGTTGCGATGGCTGTCGTAGAGCGCCCGCAGATGACGGTTGAACTGTTGCTTCTGGCCGGCGGGCAAGGATCGCCAGAGCGACCGCGCATGCTTGCGCAAGCCATTCATAACAGACTGCCAGCTTTGGCCGCTCGTCTCCGCCTCCTCGCAGGCCTGACGGATAAAGCGAACGATCTCGCTGAGATTGCCAGGCATTTTATCGGCGGGGAATACCGGATCGGCATTGTTGCGCGTGTGGCTTTGCGGCAGGAAGCCCCGCCTTGAAACGATGGTGATCTGCCCGGTATAGCCATTGTCGCGCATCTGCAGCAGCCGGTCGACGACACGCAGGCCGCTGCCAAGCAGGATCGTATGCGGGCGCGACACCAGGCGCCGCGCCCGCACGGTCGTCGGGACATTCACGAGATCGCTGGCCTGCGATTCCTGATCTGTGATGCCGTAGCCGGTCGCCACCACCACCATGTCGAACGGCGCATTGACGGCTCCGTCGCTTTCCACCACGAAGCGGCCGCCGCGAACGCGGCGAAGCCCGAAGACCATCTCGCTGCTGACCTGCACCGTAACATCGCGACGCGACGAGAAAGCCTCGGAAAAGCGCTGATAGACGTAGTCGCTGAAAATGCTCTTCGGCACGAAGATCTGCAGAAAGCCGGGTATGGCGGCAGGAACGGCACTGCGGAACGGCGCATTGCCGCAAAGCCATTGATTGAAATCATCGGGATCGCCCGCGGAGACCGAAAGATCGCGAACGCGGCTGTTGAGAATCTCGCTGCTATGCCCCGAGGCGAGCGCCTGACCGCCGCTGACGCTGGAATTGGGGTCGAAAAGCTGCAGATGGAACGGAAAACGCACTGTCTTCATCAGGGCGATCGCCATCATCATGCCGGAAAAGCCGCGGCCGATAACGGCAATGCGCGGCATCGCATACGCCTGTGCCGCCGCGTTCGTCCTGGCGGAAAAAAATCCCTGAACCGTCATATCAACTCCTGGGGCGAGAGGTGGTCGATCATGCCTTTCTTGGGGCTTGCTCACTTTACGGGCCCAGAAACTCAAACTCCGATATCTGGTGCTCGACAGCCGAAGTACAGTGGCTGACAAAACGCACGGAAGCCGCTTCGGTTCTCAAAACTCGGCGCATGCTTTCAATCCGGATTTCCCTTCCGCTGAAAGATGCGACAGACAGGTCCAACTCTGATTCGACACCAGATGCCTGCAATCGGCTGCCATCTATTGCTTCTCGGAAGCCATCAGGCAGCAGGATTATTGTCATTGTCTACTTATTTAGTCGTATATGAAAGCGCGAAAATGCGCCGCTAGCAAGCGCTTTCTTGTCCTGACAGGATTAGGCTACCGATGCTGCAACGCGAAAGCGCCGCGTGACTGGCCGACTCTTTGTGAATGACGACCATTTCCATCGGCGGAAAGGGAGAGCATTTCATAGATCTAAAGCTCGCATGCGGTGCCGCTTTCGATATGGACAGGCGGAAGGTGAGAAGCCGCGAAGCTCGCTGCCGCAGCAACCGCATATCGGCCGGCTCGCTTACAATTTCTCGATTTGACGCCTATCATGTCAGAGGATGTGGCACGAACAACGGAAGAAAATCCGTTGCGGCCACCTCGACGAAATTTGGATCCCAGCGATTTGCCGCGCCTGAAAAGAACGAGCCTGGCGCCGGCTGAGGAGTGGTGAATGGGGACTGTTTCGCAGCTGCACGAACGCGTCAGGCCACCAGCGCATCGCATTCAAAGCGAAGAGGAAGCGCTCGACATCGCCCGCTCACTCGCGGCTGCCTTCGCGCAGCAGGCAAGCGATCGCGATATCAACCGCATCCTGCCCTATGACGAGATCGAAGCCCTGTCCTTGTCAGGCCTACTCGGCATTTCAGTGCCTTCGGAGCACGGCGGCATCGACATTTCAAACTGCGTTCTTGCTGAGGTTATCGCCATACTGGCGCAGGCCGATCCCTCCATCGCGCAGATATTACAGACGCATTTTCATGTGCTGGAGGCCGTTAGAATCGCCGGCGGCGAGGAGCAGCGGGCATCCCTCTTCGACCGAGCTATTGCAGGCGATCGCTTCGGCAGCGTCTTCTCCCAACCCGAGACCGGCGGGACGGATCAGGATGCCCTGCATCTGGCACCGGATGGCCTCGGCTTTCGCCTCAACGGCCGGAGCCTGCCTTCCGCAAGCATTCTGTTTTCAGACTGGATCGCCCTGTTCGTCCCGGACAAACGCAAGGGGTTGATGGCGGCCATCGTACCAAGAAATACTGAGGGCATTCAGATCATCGACGACTGGGACGGCTTTGGTCAGCGAACCTCCGGAAACGGCACGACCATACTGCATGATGTTTATCTCAACGCCGATGCCCTGCTCGCGCAGCATGAGAAGCTTACGGAGCCCACGGTGATCGACTGCGTGAACCAGCTCACCCATGCCGGCATCAATCTCGGCATCGCCCGATCCGCTCTGGCGGCAACCATGGAGTTCGTGCGGACCAATCCGCAACTATCGACGGATAACGGCTCTAAGCCGGCCGTGGACGATCCGCTGTTGGTGACAAGGATCGGCGAAATTGCCATTCGGATTGAAGCCGCGACGGCGATCGTGGAGCGCGCGGGCAGCAAGATCGACGCGGCACAGATCAATCTCACAGAGGATCATGTCATCGATGCCGCGCTTTCCGTTGCGGCGGCGCAGGCGATTACGGCTGACATCGCCATGGAAGCATCCAATAC
>NZ_JBNDIC010000036.1:0-72361 GCF_056755475.1 Rhizobium sp. KNZ2-6A
TCCAGGAAACACTAGAGCGAAAGACTTCGTCGCCAGCAGCGCCGCCGCCCTCGTTCAGTGATCGGGCTTATAGACCCCACACCCGAACCAAGTCAACACTCCCATTGTAAAAATTCTGACATTTTTGTAACTGTCTGATTTGTAAAGGATATTTGTGATGACAGAGAAGGAAGGGGGAAAGTTTTCCTCAGAGGCCTCGAAAAACTTTGTCCAGATGGTCAAAATTTCCATGCCAGGTGCCTTATCGCCAGTTTTTGACGATTAAGCCCCTCTCAAACCCAACCATCACGCTCATCGGAACCGTCGGGCAGCGATACGAACGCGCCGATAGGGCACTGGCGCGCAAGCCTCATAAAAACCGAGATTTTACATGAGCTTTCTGCTATATATTAGAGAAGGGAGGAAACAATGGATACAACAAGACCGGAAAGCATTATCGAAGTCAGTTTCGACAGCGCCAATGGCCGACGCGCGCTCGGCATCATGAGCATGCGCCAAGCATTGGATCTGCCCGACCTGCCGAGCTTTACCTATACGCATCCGGATCCGCTGAAGGCGGCGGCCGGTATCGTGTTGAGCCAGGAAGAGCTCAGGAAATTCTTGACCTGCCACTGAGCGGGCACTGTTCGCACAGCACCTCGATCGCGCATCCGCACGATTGTCAAATAATCGTGCCTATTTCAGGCCGCCTTCCTTTCCATCACCGCCATCGGCAATAGAACAACGGCATTCAGTCCGCCGCCTTCGCGATCCTCGAGGCGGAGCGCGCCGCCATGCGCATCGACAATCTGGCGAACGATCGCAAGGCCCAGACCGCTGCCGCCGAGATCGCGGTTGCGCGATTCTTCCAGCCGCACGAAGGGTTCGAGCACTTCCTTGCGCCGATCCGCCGGAATGCCCGGCCCACGATCCCCCACAATGATGGCGGTTAGATCTCCGCGACGTTCGACGGCGATATCGGCTCGGCAACCGTAGCGCAGCGCATTGTCCATGAGGTTGTCCAGCACGCGCACCAGCGCAGTCTCGGTCATGGTCACCGCGAGCGGCTGCCCGATCGGCGTGAAAACGACAAGACCCTGCCCATCCTGCCGCTCCGCCAGGTGGCCGCAAATGGCTGCATCGAGATCGACAATGGTCTTGCCGTCCGAAACGACGGTGCTGCGGGCAAAGCCCAGAGCATCCTCCACCAGCCGCTGCATGGCTTCGACATCGGCAATTGCCCGATCACGATGCGGTGTGTCGGGCATCATTTCCATGCGCAGGCGGAAGCGGGTGAGATAGGTCCTCAGATCATGCGAGATCGCTCCGAGGATCAGGGTACGATTATTGACCAGGGCGGCGATGCGCAGCTGCATGGCATTGATCGCCTTGATCAGCATGCGCAGCTCGCAGGCTCCCCTTTCCGGAATACGAACCGGCTGCAATCCGTTGCCGATCGAGTTGACGGTACGGGACAAGCGCGTCAAGGGGCGGGTTTCCCGCGCCACTGCGACAATGGCAATGACTGCGACCAGCATGCCGAGGATGCCCGAGATAAGGCCGATGGGAATTCCGCGCAACCGCACGGTCGGCGTCTCGGGAAGATTGAAGACCGCAATCTTCCCGCCGGCAACGCCGATCGACACTTCCATGATCCGGTCGGGCGCACCGACCGAGAACCAGCCCTGCGGTCTTTCCGACAGCGAGCGCATGTTGAAGTAGCGGTTGCCGAAGGCGATATTGGCGAATTCGCGCGCCAGCTTGCCGGTGAGCGTCAGGTCCGAAGTCTCGTTCTTCTCACCGGGTGCCGGCGCATCGGCGAGCCGGATCGCCAGGCCATTGGCATTCAGCGCCCGCACGGCGATCGGCTGCGCCTCGGGCGGAACGGCATCGAGAAGACGGATCGCCGTCTTGACCCGCATGGCCGGCGACAACTCCGGATTGAAGGATGTATCCGGCTTCAGCTGGGCGGCGGCGAAAGCCGCGAGCTGTATGACGAACAATGCCACGGCGACGATCATGATGATGCGGGCGACGAGACCGAGTTTCAGCATGGCTCAGACATCCTTGACGTCCGTGGTGAGGAGATAGCCGGCATTGCGCACGGTGGTGATGATATGGGCGCCATCGGGCAGGCAATGCCCGAGCTTGGTGCGCAGGCGGGAGACCGTGACGTCGATGGTGCGATCGAAGGGATCGGCGCCGCGACCGCGTGTCCAGTCGAGCAATTGCTCGCGCGACAGGACGCGCCGTGGCCGTTCGAGAAAGCAGACGAGCAGATCGAACTCCGCCGTCGTCAGGTGCACGACGCGTTCGCCTTCCATTTCGATGACGCGGCCGTCGAGATCCACCGTCAAGCCGGCGAAACACTTACGGCGCGACGGGATGCTGACCTCTTCCGGCCGTTCCGGCCCGGATCGCCGAAGGATGGCGCGGATGCGCGCCAGAAGCTCGCGCGGATTGAAAGGCTTGCCAAGGTAATCATCAGCGCCCATTTCGAGGCCAAGGATGCGATCGATATCTTCCGTCTTCGCCGTCAACATGAGGATCGGCACCTTGCTGCGGGCGCGAATGCGGCGGCATGCCGACAAACCGTCCTCTCCAGGCAGCATCAGGTCGAGGATGATCAGATCGGGAAAACCCTTGGACAGAATGCGGTCCATGGCGGCGGCGCTGTCGGCCGCCTGCACGGAAAAACCCTCGCGGCTCAGGAACTCCTCCAGGAGCGCCCTAATCTCGCGGTCGTCCTCGACCAGAAGAAGCGATGCGAAAACCATGGCCCTTCCATGCGGGGCGAGAGGTCATTTTGGCAACAGGGAAACGGCCGGCGTTACAAACTGTAACAAATTTCCCGTCTTTTGAAAAATCCCAGCAAAAGAAGCAGTGCAGGTTTTCCGGGCAAGCGCGATCCCTCCGGAGCGAATGGCGGCAGCCTTGCCGCCTACCCGACCCCATCGCCCGCTCCGGCCCGCGGCAGGGCTCGCATCCACGAAATGCGAGCCCTGTCTGCTTTCAGCCCTGCCTACTCCTCGACAATGCGATTTGCGTCGCCGCCGCCGGCATGCGAAAGGATGTCTTTCCTGGGCGGAACGTCCGGCCACAGCAATGAAGACAGCAATGACGATCGTGAGGCAGAGCGGGTGAGCCAGCGGCAATCACCGCAAAGATCCGGCAGACCAGCGAAGCGCGCCCAGGAGCCCGAAGGCAAGCGCGTAACCTTGCCGCGAGCGCTTTCCAAGCTCGGCTACTGCTCCCGCACCCAGGCGGAGGCGCTGATTGCCGCCGGCCGCGTGAGCGTGGACGGCCGGAGGATCGCGGATCCCGCCACCTGGGTCGATCTGGAGCATTCGACATTCGCGGTCGACGGCATGGCAATATCGGCGGAAAAGAAGCTCTATTTCATGCTGAACAAGCCGCGCGGGCTGGTGACCACCCGTGATGACCCCGAAGGGCGGCCGACGGTCTATGATTGCCTCAAAGAGATCGATGCCCGCCATCTTGCCCCGGTCGGGCGGCTGGACAAGGCGAGCGAAGGGCTGCTGCTCTTTACCAATGATACGGTGCTCGCCCAGACACTTCTCGATCCGGTCAGCCATGTCGGCAAGATCTATCACGTGCAGGTCGACCGCATCATGGACCAGGAACAGCTTGCGCGCATGGAGCGCGGCATCATCGACGATGGCGAGCTTTTGACCGCAAGCTCCGCCCGCCTGCTGCGCGCCGGCGACCGCAACGGCTGGATCGAAGTGGAGCTCAAGGAGGGCCGCAACCGCCAGATCCGGCGCATGCTGGAGGCTCTCGGCATCGAATGCCTGCGGCTGGTGCGTGTCGCCTTTGGCGATATCGCGCTCGGCGATCTGCCGAAGGGCGGCGTGCGGGCCTTGACCGAGGCCGAAATCCTTGGGCTGCACCGGCGCGCCGGAATGAAAATCAACAGATAGAAGGCTGCGTGCGATGCTACCCAACGACTTCTGGCAGGAGCTGCATGCGCCCGGCAGCTTCGACCCGATGGAGGCGCGAGCGGATTTCCATGTGGCCGAACTGCCGGACGGACGGCAGCTGCGCCTGCCGATCCGCATGCTTGCCGACGGCGAACACGCGCTGGCATCGCTGATCGTCAATCAGGCGAGCTTCACCGTGCTGGAGGCGCTGGCGACAGCGCTGGCGGCGCGGATCGCGGCTCATGATATCGATGTCGTCGCCGGATTGCCGACGCTCGGCCTGACGCTGGCAGCCGCGGTGGCGCGCGCGCTCGGCCATGCGCGCTATGTGCCGCTCGGAACATCACGTAAGTTCTGGTATCGCGAGGAGCTGTCGGTTGCGCTTTCCTCGATCACCACGCCAAACCAGGAAAAGCGCCTTTATATAGATCCGCGGATGCTGCCGCTGCTGGAAGGAAAGCGCGTGGCGCTTGTCGACGACGTGATCTCCAGTGGCGCCTCGATCGTCTCCGGGCTTTCTCTCCTGACGTCCTGCGGCATCGAGCCTGTCGTGATCGGCGCGGCCATGCTGCAATCCGAGCGCTGGCGCGATCATGTCGATAGGGACGGCAGGCAATGGAGCGAGCGGATTGTCGGTGTCTTTTCCACGCCGATCCTCGAACGAAGCGAAAACGGTTGTTGGCGCCGGCCGTACTGACCGTTTTTCGCCACGGCAACCACGCGATCGGCAACGGATTGCATATTATATATGGGAAAACCGTTCCGCTTCCGGCCGCAATGCGCTAAGGGTCCGCTCAAGAAGCATCCGTCGGGCGGATGCACGAGCCTGTTGGTGGACATGTTGCGAATTCTCTCCGAAGCCCATTTTCCGGAATTGCCCAACTACTATCGCGGCAAGGTGCGCGAGAATTACGATCTGCCCGACGGCAGCCGCATCATCATCAGCACCGACCGGCTCAGCGCCTTCGACCGCATCCTCACCTGCATTCCCTATAAGGGCCAGGTCCTGACGCAAACGGCGCGCTACTGGTTCGAACAGACGCGCGATATCTGCCCGAACCATGTGATCGACTATCCGGACCCGAATGTCGTCGTCGGCAAGCGGCTGAATATTCTCCCCGTCGAAGTCGTCGTCCGCGGCTATCTCGCCGGCACCACCGGCACCTCCATCCTGACGCTCTATAAGAAGGGGCAGCGGAAGATGTATGGAATCACGCTGCCGGACGGCATGCGCGACAACCAGATCCTGCCGGAGCCGATCATCACGCCGACGAGCAAGGAATTCGACGGCGGTCACGACGAGCCCCTGACGCCGACCGAGATCGTCGAGCAGGGGCTTCTGACGCAAGAGCAGTGGCAGACACTGTCGGACTATGCCCTTGCCTTGTTCGCACGCGGGCAGGAGATCGCCCGCAAGCGCGGGCTGATCCTCGTCGACACCAAATATGAATTCGGGACCGACGAAAACGGGACCATCATCCTCGCCGACGAGATCCATACCCCCGACAGCAGCCGCTATTGGCTGGCCGACAGCTATCAGGAGCGCTTCGAAAAGGGCATGCGCCCCGAAAGCTTCGACAAGGACTTCGTGCGCGCCTGGGTCACCGAGCGCTGCGACCCTTACAAGGATGAGATTCCGGAAATCCCGACTGATCTCGTCGAACAGACGTCTAAGGTCTATATCCGCGCCTTCGAAGCGATAACAGGCACGCCTTTCGTGCCTGACGATCACGGCACGACACCGCGCGACCGGGTTCGCGCAAGCCTCGCCCGCTATTTCCCGTAAAAGACCGTCTGCACGGTCGTTTAGCTGAATCGACACGCCGAAACTTCCCGGAAGTTGTGGCGGCGACGGAGTTTTGTGCCGTTCACATCCCTTGATTGCGGATGCGAGGGTATGTTTTTTGCAACACTTCGGATTTTTTTTACCAATAAGCTGATATTTCGCCCGATCCTACATATGTTCGCTCCCGAGAATTCGTAAAAGCCTCTGTGCTATTGCTAAACTCGTTGCTAGATTGACGCCGACCGCTTCGGGTCATTGTTTGTATTGCGTAAGACTGGAGCACCGGTACATGGAGTCATGCTGACTCCGTTAAAGTCACTGATCATGTAAATTGAATTGTGGGACAATGTGATGGTTTCCATTCGTACTGCCGCCCCCGCCCTGCTGCTTATTCTGGCAGGTTGCGTCAGCGGCCCAGACCATAAGCCACCGGAAATGCCTCTGCCGGCCAAATTCTCGGAGGGCGGTACGAAGGTAAACGGCGATATCGCCGGTTCGCAATGGTGGACCGCTTTCAGCGACTCCAAGCTGAATGCCTTCGCCGCACAGGGACTTGGCCAAAACCTCACCATCCAGCAGTCACTGGAGCGCATCAACCAGGCTGAAGCGGCGGTCGTGACCGCGGGCGCTGGCGGCCTGCCGAGCCTGACGGTTACCGGCGACCATACGACCAGCGGCCAGAAGGGCTCGCTGCGCACGCAGACCGAAACGCGGAATATCACCGGTGGTGGCGCCTCGGTTTCGTGGCTGCTCGACCTCTGGGGCCAGTATCGCCGCGCAACGGAAAGCGCCAACGCCTCGCTCGATGCCGCCTACTCCAATGTCGATACTGCACGCCTGACCTATCTGCAGGATCTGGCCAACAGCTATGTCAACGCCCGCTACTACCAAGCGCTGGTGGCGATCGCCCGGGAAAACCTGAAGTCCCGGCGCGACACGCTTTCGCTGACCAAGTTCCAGCTCGAAGCTGGCGCTGCCTCACGCCTCGATGTCGTCCAGGCCGAAGGCCTCGTCAACTCGACGCTTTCAACGATTCCCGGCTTCGAGATCAGCTATCGCCAGGCGGTGCATCACATCGCGACGCTGCTCAACGTGCCTTCGTCCACGATCATCGCGCAGATGCAGGGCGGCGGCAGCCAGCCGGTATTCCGCGGCAGCGTCCGCACCGGTGTTCCCGCCGATCTCATCCGCAATCGTCCAGACATTCGCGCCGCAGAGCGTAATCTTGCCGCTGCTACCGCTCAGATCGGCGTCGCGGAAGCCAAGCTCTTCCCGTCGATCACGCTCAGTGGCGCGATCTCGCCGTCCTATATCCACAGTTCGTCCACGAGCGGCGGCCTCACTAGCTGGTCGTTCGGCCCGGCGCTGAACCTGCCGATCTTCGACGGCGGCACATTGCGCGCCGGCGTCAAGAGCGCGGAATCCTCAAGCCGCGAACAGTACATCGTCTGGCAACAGACGGTGAGGACTGCTGTCCAACAGGTGGAAGACGCCCTGTCGGCCGTCAGCCGCGATGCGCAGACGGTTGCGGCCCTGCACGCCCAGGTCAAGTCCTACCAGGAAGCCCTGCAGCTCTCGACCGCCAGCTATAAGGATGGTGCATCTTCGCTGCTCGACGTTCTGGACGCCCAGCGCAACGTGACCAGCGCTCAGCAGAGCCTTGCACAGGCCGTTCAGACGAGCGCCATCGACTATATCTCGCTGAACGTCGCCATCGGCGCCGGCTACGTTCCTGCCGGCAAGGCAACCGTGGCCGCAGCTCCGGCCAAGGTCGTCAAGGTCGCTGCCAAGAAGGCGAACTGACAAGGTCGCCCGGTCCGCCGGGCACTTTGCCGGAACCAAAAAGCTTGAATCGGAAAACCGCCGCATCCCCTGCGGCGGTTTTTCTTTTGGCGTCGCAGAGATGCTGACGCTCCAGAGCATTTCCGCGTTTCTTTGAATCCCGAAAACGCTCTATGCTCTTGTTTTTACGCATTCCGGACGGAAAACCGCTGCGCACTTTTCCTGGAAATGCTCCAGTGCCTAAACTGAAAATGGCGCGCCCCGCTTCCGCAAGAGCACGCCATCGCTAGAGCACTTTCCGCTTTTCTTCGAATCGCGAAAACGCCCTATCTTATTGTTTTGCTACGCATTCCGGACGGAAAACCGCTGCGCACTTTTCCTGGAATTGCTCTAAAAACAAAAAGGCCGGAATGACCCGGCCTTTCGCCATCCGCTATCGCATCAGTGCCAGTACATCCGTGGTCAAAGGCAACGCGGAACTGCAGCCAGATTGATCATGAAAGGTTAACCGAAGGTCAACTTCGCTTCCAAGACCACGATGAACGGAAACGGCTCGCTTTGAAGCGCGCCAGCCGCCATCGGCTGCATGACTGAGCCTGATATCGGTGGGCAAGGTGGCAATTTCAAGGCCGCATTTCACTTTCTTCGATCGATCTTTCCAGTGACCGCCGCCGATGACACCAAGATCTTGAGCCGCAACCAGGCCATATCAACGAATCCGGCAGATTTTCCGGCTGCCGCGCGCCATCGTTCAAGCTGCATTCATGCGAATACTTCTAAAACACATGTAAAGATTGAAGGCTTGCCGTGGAGTCCTATCAGATTCCGTGCATGCGAAGGCTTTTATCTTGCTGGATTTGGAAAGTCTTACCGAATAGCGCCGGGGTAGGCGCATGACATGCGGAAGACATTCGTTGGCGGTTTCGCGACGACGGTGCGCAAAGGGAGAGTATTCATGAGGTTCAAGGTTCTTGCCGCAAGCTTGCTGGCCGCTTTCGTTGCGCTGCCGGCCATTGCGGAAGCCGCGGAGGGCTTTGCCACCGCAAACGTCAACATGCGGTCAGGTCCGAGCACCGCCTATCCGGCGGTGACGATGATCCCGGTCGGAGCGCCGCTGCAGATCAACGGCTGCCTCAACGAGACGCCCTGGTGCGATGTCTCGTTCTATGGCGGTCGCGGATGGGTCGCCGGCCGCTATATCCAGGCCACCTATCAATCACGCCGCATCTATGTCGGCCCGCAATATTATCGACCGCTCGGCATTCCGACGGTGGTTTTCAACTTCGATGATTACTGGGGTCGCTATTATCGCGGCCGCGACTTCTATCGTGACCGCGACCGTTGGCGGCGCGGCCCCGGCTGGGTCGATCGCCGGCCCGACCGCGGCTGGGATCGCAATCCTCCGGGTTGGGATCGCGGATCGAACTGGGATAACGAGCCGGACCGTAACTGGGACCGCCGTCCCGATCGCAACTGGGATCGGCAGCGCGACGACAATCGTAACTGGGGCCGGCGGCGGCCTGATAATAACCAGGACTGGGATAACCAGCCGGATCGCCCGCGCGACAACAACCGTCCTCGCCCGGAACCCCAACGGCAGCAGGCTCAGCCGCAACCTCAGCCTCAGCCGCAGCCACAACCTCAGGCGCAGCCGCAGCCGCAGAACAATCCGCGACAGGATACGCGTCAGCCGGGACCCTATAGCCCGGATCATAAAGATTGTCCGGCCTCGGAACCGGATTGCCGCATGTCTGTAAGGGGTTCAAACCGCTAACAGCGCCTTGAAGATTCCGCAAAATCAAAGCCAGCGATCTTGGAGATCGCTGGCGTTTTTGATGCGCTATACGCCGAGGAGTGGCAATTGCCGACGCGCGACCCGCATCCGAACAGATGCTCGGACAAGCGGCATTCAAACGGAAATATCTTGAACGGAATCTTTGGCGCGCCTCTATCGGCTCGCAAGGCTCGAACGAGCAAACGGCTTGAAAATGCCGACCGGTTTCAGTGCATCTTCAGATGCGCTTCACGCGTCGCCGAGATGAACATTTCCCGCGCCTCTTCGGCGGACTTGCGACCGTCGATGGCGGCCCGGCAAAGGCTTCTTGCTGCAACATACAAGGGACCGCGCCGATCGGGCCAAAGATCGGCCATGCAATTCAATGCATCGGAAGGACCGGTCACTACCTGGAAACTACCATGAGCAAAACCGACTTCAATGGGATTGCTCCATTTAACGTGCCGCATGAATACTCCTCCTCACGCGCTGCCAATTACTTGGAACCGTCTTCCACGACGGCCACATGACAGTACTATAACCCTGATCAGAACTTTCGAAAATATGAAAGATTTCGAGCTTGCCGCGACATATCGGGCCTGTCTGATCGGGCAAGTACGGCTCGGATGACATGCCCGGGCTCAAGCTTTCCCGAGGGAACGGTCATCGATGCATCGCATACGATTTATTTCTCACGGGCGATGCGCCTTGCCTCGTCCGGGGAAAACCCTGCCCGGCGGGCGAGCCGCTCCAGGCCGAATATCCGGTCGATCTGATCGACCAACCATAGTTCGAAACGTTTCCACATTGGCGCAGCCTCCTCCACTGCCAACCCTGCGGTCGTAGCGGCCCACGATGTCCATCGCGCCCAGTCTGCCAATTCCTTTCAGCGAAATTGCGGCGGCCTCTGGGCGTTGGAGAGCAGTTCCTGCTTTGTCGCAAAGTCGCCGAACAGCTTCTTCAGCCGGGCTTCCTCCTCCTTGCAAAGCCGGTGGCGGCGGGCAAAATCCTGGACACTCCAGACTTCCCGCAATCTGCTCCTGTCGACTTCCTCTACTTTGATCAATGAACTCATGTGCTCGCCCTCTTTGTTCTTGTCATTTGTTAATGCCTAAAAGGGCGAAAAGTTCCCTCAACGGCCCGCCGCCCAGGGGGCCGGAGCCGGCCCGCCGGCTCGGGTTGGAATTGTTCTTAATCCCTCCTTAAATCGCCGCATTTACAGTTCAGGCGGGATTTGATGTCTTCACGAGGGTTCGTGAACAAATGGCGGGTAGCCCCTCGACAGCCGATATCGGCTCTCGGGCGATGCGCCCGGCTTAAAGCGCGGCCGAACGGGCGCAAGGATTTCTGCCGCAGCTGCGATCAACCTTATAGAAGACATAGGAATACTGGGGAAATAATGGGCACCGAGGTACGACCGGCCGGCAATGGCAGATAAGAAGAAATCACGCCAGAGAATAGAACCATCCTTTTCCAGCGGCCGGGAACGCATCGATGACGGATTCAATGCCGGCGAGCGCATCGTCGGCAGCAGGCGCTCGGCCAAGACATATTACCAGGAGCCGGAACCGGACGAGGAAGAAGATGAGGACGACGAGGACGAACCCGTGGTCCAAAGGCCTCGCCGCGCCCGCAGCCGCCGCAAACCCGCGCGGCGCGCGCGTCCGCGACGCGGCTTCTTCGGCTTTATCCGGTCCACGATCTATTGGGGTCTGGTGCTTTGCCTCTGGGCCGGCATCGGCCTTGCGGGCCTTGTCGCCTATTACGGCTCGCGCATGCCGAGCGCCAGCACCTGGTCGATCCCCGAGCGGCCGCCGAACGTAAAGATCAACGATCTCGACGGCACCCTGCTCGCCAATCGCGGCACCACGGGCGGCGAAGCCGTGGCGCTTGGAGACATGTCGCCCTACATACCGGAGGCGATCGTCGCCATCGAGGACCGTCGCTTCTATTCCCACTTCGGCTTCGACCCGATCGGCCTTGGCCGCGCGGTCGTGACGAACGTCCTGACCGGGCACGCCGTCCAAGGCGGCTCGACGCTGACGCAGCAGCTCGCCAAGAACCTGTTCCTATCCCCGGACCGCACACTGGAGCGCAAGGTGCAGGAAGTACTGCTGGCGCTGTGGCTGGAGCACAAGTACACCAAGGACCAGATCCTGACGATGTACCTGAACCGCGTCTATTTCGGCTCCAACGCCTATGGCGTCGAGGCGGCCTCGCGGCGCTACTTCAACAAGTCGGCGAAGGACGTGAACCTCGGCGAAGCGGCGATGCTCGCCGGCCTCGTCAAGGCGCCTTCGCGGCTGTCGCCTGCCCGCGATCCCGCCGCCGCCGAGGCCCGCGCGCAGCTGGTGCTGCAAGCCATGCATGATCAGGGCTTCATCTCCGAGGCCGACATCAAGACCGCCATGTCGCAGCCGCCGACCCGGTCGAAAAGCTATTGGACGGGCGCCGAGAACTATGTCGCCGACATGGTCATGGACCAGCTTCCGAAGCTGATCGGCGGCGACATCAAGGAAGACCTGATCGTCGACACCACGCTCGACATGTCGCTGGAGGAGAAGGCCGAGAAGGCGCTGGAAGACGTGCTTGCCAAGGACGGCAAGAAACTGAGCGCCTCGCAGGCTTCGCTCGTCTCCGTCGACGCGACGGGCGCGATCCGCGCGCTGGTCGGCGGCCGGGACTATGCGCAGAGCCAGTTCAACCGCGCCGTGACGGCCAAGCGCCAGCCGGGCTCGGCCTTCAAACCGTTCGTCTATACCGCTGCGCTGGAAGCCGGCCTGACGCCCAACTCGATCCGCAACGACATGCCGGTCAAGATCGGCAATTGGGCGCCCGAGAACTACGAACAGCGCTATAGCGGCCCGGTGACGCTCGCCACCGCGGTGGCCCACTCGTTGAATACGGTCGCAGCCCAGCTCGTCGCCGAGGTCGGGCCGGATCAGGTCATCAAGGTCGCCCGCAGGCTCGGCATCGAATCGGACCTACAGGCCAATGCCTCGATCGCGCTTGGCACGTCCGAAGTGTCGCTGCTGGAACTGACTTCCGCCTATGCCACCTTCATGAACGGCGGCTTCAAGGTGGCGCCGCATGTCATCACCAAGGTGACGACCGCTTCCGGCAAGGTGCTCTACCAGGCCAATACCGATAATCCAGAGCGGGTGCTGAACCCGGATATCGTTGCCAACATGAACGCCATGATGGCCGGCGTCATCGCCTACGGCACCGGCAAGGCGGCGCGCCTTCCCGGCTGGCAGGCGGCCGGCAAGTCGGGAACGACGCAATCCTTCCGCGACGCGCTGTTCGTCGGCTTCACCAGTCATCTGACCACGGGCGTCTGGTTCGGCAATGACGACGGCAAATCGATGCGCAAGGTCACCGGTGGCGGGCTGCCGGCCAAGGCATGGAAGGAATTCATGGTCGCCGCCCACAAGGGCATCACGCCGACGACGATCTTCGGCGGCGGCCAGATCATCGACAACGGCCCGCCGATGGCGCAGGCGCCGAATGGCGACCAGCCGACGACGATCGGCAGTATCATCTCGGGCGTTGCCGACGGCGGACAGGGCGTGCAGCAGCCGACACTGCAGCAGAGGCCGGTCCAGCCGCAGACCGTCAACCAGACCGCGATCAATGAAGACGTACAGGACCTGCCACCGGCAAACCTCGCGGACGATACCAATCCCTACAGTTCCAACCCTTATGACAGCGGCGATATCCCGCCCGCGGATATCGGCGACAGCGGCGCTCCGGTCGCAACGGCGCGGCCGCATCGCTCCTCGCTGCTCGACGTCATCCTCGGCCGATAAAATCGCAATTTTGCACCTTGCCGCTTGCATGGCCGCTGCAAGGCTGCTCTGATACGCGGTCGCGTCAAATCCACGTGTCCTCGGCGCACATGGGGCTGAATGGAAATTGCGCGACAAACCATTTGTTTTGCTGGATTTCGGGCAATTTCCTGCCTTGCAGTCAGTAAAACCGCTACTTATATACGCGGCATCACCGCAGTCATGGCTGCGCAATCCTCAAGACCATCCCGTAAGGGGCTGTCAATGGAATGCCTGACAGGGGTTCCGACAGCTTGCTTCAAGGAGAGAATGACATGGCAAAAGTAATTGGTATCGACCTTGGAACTACGAATTCCTGCGTCGCCGTCATGGACGGCAAGGACGCGAAAGTGATCGAAAATGCCGAAGGCGCCCGCACCACCCCCTCGATGGTTGCCTTCACCGACGACGGCGAACGTCTCGTCGGCCAGCCGGCCAAGCGCCAGGCTGTCACCAACCCCACCAATACCCTCTTCGCTGTCAAGCGCCTGATCGGCCGCCGCTACGAAGATCCGACCGTCGAGAAGGACAAGCACCTTGTTCCTTTCACGATCGTCAAGGGCGATAATGGCGATGCTTGGGTAGAAGCGCAGGGCAAAGGCTATTCGCCCGCACAAGTTTCCGCAATGATCCTTCAGAAGATGAAGGAAACCGCCGAATCCTATCTCGGCGAAAAGGTCGAAAAGGCCGTCATCACCGTTCCCGCATACTTCAACGACGCGCAGCGCCAGGCAACCAAGGATGCCGGCAAGATCGCCGGTCTCGAAGTTCTGCGCATCATTAACGAGCCGACGGCCGCAGCTCTTGCCTACGGTCTCGACAAAAAGGACGGCAAGACCATCGCCGTTTACGACCTTGGCGGCGGCACCTTCGATATCTCCATCCTGGAAATCGGCGACGGCGTCTTCGAAGTGAAGTCGACCAACGGCGATACCTTCCTCGGCGGTGAAGACTTCGACATGCGTCTCGTCGAATACCTCGTTGCCGAGTTCAAGAAGGACAACGGCATCGACCTCAAGGGCGACAAGCTCGCTCTGCAGCGCCTGAAGGAAGCTGCCGAAAAGGCCAAGATCGAACTCTCCTCTTCGCAGCAGACCGAAATCAACCTGCCCTTCATCACGGCAGACGCGACCGGCCCGAAGCACCTGACGCTGAAGCTGACCCGCGCCAAGCTGGAAAGCCTGGTCGACGATCTCGTTCAGCGCACCATCGCGCCTTGCAAGGCAGCGCTCAAGGATGCCGGCGTCACCGCCGCTGAAATCGACGAAGTCGTTCTCGTCGGTGGCATGAGCCGCATGCCGAAGGTTCAGGAAGTCGTCAAGCAGCTGTTCGGCAAGGAGCCGCACAAGGGCGTCAATCCGGATGAAGTCGTGGCGCTCGGCGCCGCGATCCAGGCCGGCGTCCTGCAGGGCGACGTCAAGGACGTTCTGCTCCTCGACGTGACCCCGCTGTCTCTCGGCATCGAAACGCTGGGCGGCGTCTTTACCCGTCTGATCGAACGCAACACGACGATCCCGACGAAGAAGTCGCAGACCTTCTCGACTGCCGACGACAACCAGTCGGCCGTGACCATCCGCGTTTCGCAGGGCGAGCGCGAAATGGCTGCCGACAACAAGCTGCTCGGCCAGTTCGACCTCGTCGGCCTGCCGCCGGCACCGCGCGGCGTGCCGCAGATCGAAGTCACCTTCGATATCGACGCCAACGGCATCGTCCAGGTTTCGGCCAAGGACAAGGGTACCGGCAAGGAACAGCAGATCCGCATCCAGGCTTCCGGCGGTCTTTCCGACGCCGACATCGAAAAGATGGTCAAGGATGCAGAGGCCCATGCTGCCGACGACAAGAAGCGTCGCGAAGGCGTCGAAGCCAAGAACCAGGCTGAGAGCCTGATCCACTCCAGCGAGAAGTCGCTGAAGGATTACGGCGACAAGGTCACGGAAGCCGATCGCACCGCGATCTCCGACGCGATCGCAGCGCTCAAGACGGCAACCGAAGCTTCCGAGCCGGACGCCGAAGACATCAAGGCCAAGACCCAGACGCTCATGGAAGTTTCCATGAAGCTCGGCCAGGCAATCTATGAAGCCCAGCAGGCGGAAGCTCCTTCGGCCGATGCCTCCGCAGCCGGCAAGGACGATGTCGTCGATGCCGACTACGAGGAAATCAAGGACGAAGACGACCGCAAGCGGTCTGCATAAGCGCGAACCGAAAGGTTCTAGGAGACTTAAATCCGGCTGCCTTCGGGGCAGCCGGAAATCCATTTCCGGGGTCTAGTCCTTAATGGCAAAAGCGGATTTTTACGAGACATTGGGCGTCTCAAAAACAGCGGACGAGAAAGAGCTGAAGAGCGCCTTTCGCAAGCTGGCGATGCAATTTCATCCGGACAAGAACCCGGACGACAGCAATGCCGAGCGGAAGTTCAAGGAAATCAACGAAGCCTACGAAACGCTCAAGGATCCGCAAAAGCGCGCAGCCTATGACCGCTATGGCCACGCAGCCTTCGAACATGGCGGCATGGGCGGTGGCGGCGGCTTCGGGGCCGGTTTCGGCGGCGGTGGCTTCTCCGATATTTTCGAGGATATTTTCGGCGAGATGATGGGTGGCGGCCGCTCGCGGGCGCGCTCTTCCGGCGGTCGCGAGCGCGGCGCCGATCTCCGCTACAATATGGAAATCTCGCTGGAGGAAGCTTTCAGCGGCAAGACGGCGCAGATCCGGGTACCGACGTCGATCACCTGCGATGTCTGTTCCGGCTCGGGCGCCAAGCCCGGCACGCAGCCGAAGACCTGCGGCACCTGCCAGGGTTCCGGGCGCGTTCGCGCTGCGCAGGGCTTCTTCTCCGTCGAGCGCACCTGCCCGACCTGCCATGGCCGCGGCCAGATCATTCCCGATCCCTGCACCAAGTGTCATGGGCAGGGCCGCGTGACAGAGGAGCGTTCGCTCTCCGTCAACATTCCCTCGGGCATCGAAGACGGCACGCGCATTCGCCTGCAGGGCGAAGGCGAAGCCGGCACGCGTGGCGGACCCGCAGGCGATCTCTACATCTTCCTCTCCGTCAAACCGCATGAATTCTTCCAGCGGGATGGCGCCGATCTCTATTGCGCGGTGCCGATTTCGATGACGACGGCGGCGCTCGGCGGCACCTTCGATGTCGCGACGCTCGACGGCACCAAATCACGCGTCACCGTTCCCGAGGGGACGCAGGTCGGCAAACAGTTCCGCCTGAAGGGCAAGGGCATGCCGGTGCTGCGTTCCAGCCAGGTCGGCGATCTCTATATCCAGATCCAGATCGAGACGCCGCAGAAGCTGACAAAGCGCCAGCGCGAGCTGCTGCAGGAATTCGAGCAGATCTCTTCGAAGGACAACAATCCCGAATCGACGGGCTTCTTCGCCCGCATGAAGGATTTCTTTGATACGTTCAGCGACTGAAGCCGCGAATCAAAAGTGTTTCACATGAATCCGGCCGAATCATCGGCCGGATTTTTTGTTTTGGTACGCGAATCACCCGCCCTCGTGATTCGAGACGGCCCGATGGGCCTCCTCACCATCAGGGCTCATCCCCTCGCCTTGCCCGTAACTTTCCCAGGCCTGTGGCTCACTCCACCCTCATCCTGAGCCCGTCGAAGGACGAGGGTGGCCTCTCAACTCGCCCCAATCCGCCTTGCGCCCATAGCCATCGGCAAAAACCTTGCACTTGGGCGGGGTTCGGCATACCCCTCGCCCATCGACCAAGATTCCGAAAGACCGATGCCGAACAAGGTTTTCATCTCGCGCCTGAAGCTCTCAGACTTCCGCAATTATGCGGCGGCGACGCTGACGCTTGACGAGCGGCATGTGGTGCTGACCGGTGACAATGGCGCGGGCAAGACCAATCTCATGGAGGCGGTGTCGCTGCTGTCGCCCGGCCGCGGGCTGCGCCGCGCCGCCTATGCCGATGTCACCCGGGTCAACGCGCCGGGCGGATTTTCGATCTTCGCCGAGCTCGAAGGCATGGAGGGTGCCGTCGAAATCGGCACCGGCATCGATGCGACCGACGAATCAGCCGCGCGCCGGCTCAAAATCAACGGCACGCCGGCCAAGACCGTCGACGAACTGACCGATCATTTGCGCGTTCTCTGGCTAACGCCGGCCATGGACGGCCTGTTTACCGGCGGTTCCTCCGAGCGCCGCCGTTTCCTCGACCGGCTGGTGCTTTCGCTCGATCCCGCCCATGGACGCCGCGCCAGCGATTTCGAGCGTGCCATGCGCAGCCGGAACAAGCTGCTGTCCGAAAGCCGGTTCGATCCATCCTGGCTTGCCGGCGTCGAGGAGCAGATGGCAAGCCTCGGCATCGCCATGGCGATCGCGCGCCAGGAAATGCTCGGCCTTCTCTCGCGGCTGATCGCCGAAACGCGCGAGACGACGCCGTTCCCCTCGGCGACACTGGAGCTTTCCGGCTTCCTCGACGGACAGTTCGATCGGCCGGCCGTCGATCTGGAGGATGCCTATGCCGATATGCTGCGCGAAGGGCGTTATCGCGACGCCGCCGCCGGCCGCACGCTGGACGGGCCGCACCGGGCCGACCTTCTGGTGCGGCATCGCGAAAAGGACATGGAGGCGGAACGCTGCTCGACGGGCGAGCAGAAAGCCCTACTCGTCGGCCTTATCCTTGCCCATGCGCGTCTTGTCGGCAATCTCACTGGCTATGCGCCGATCCTGCTGCTCGATGAGATCGCCGCGCATCTCGACGAGGGACGGCGCGCAGCACTCTTCGATCTCATCGATGGGCTCGGCGGCCAGGCCTTCATGACCGGCACTGACAGGTCGATGTTCTCGGCCCTTGGCGAGCGCGCGCAATTCTTTACCGTGGCGCATGGCGGCATTACGAAATCCTAGAGCATGATGCCGAAAAGCGTGAGCGGTTTTCGGACGACATCATGCTCTACTTATTTGATTGTAGAGCCGGATTCAGATTTTAGGTCGAATAGACCTAAAATCATCCGGTTCTAGCGCCTCCTTCGCCGCGATTGTGATAGACTCGCGCCTATGGACCCTTTGACCTCAGACGAAATCGCCCGCTATCACCGCCATATCCTTCTGCCGGAGGTCGGCGGCGCCGGTCAGCAAAAATTGAAGGCGGCCCGGGTGCTTGTCATCGGCGCCGGCGGCCTTGGCGCGCCGGTGCTGCAATATCTCGCTGCCGCCGGCGTCGGCACGCTCGGCATTGCCGATGACGACCGCGTTTCGCTTTCGAACCTGCAGCGGCAAGTGATTCACGACACGGGCACGATCGGCGAGATGAAGACGCAGAGTGCGGCCGACGCGATCGCGAGGCTGAACCCGCATGTGCGCACCATCCGCTTCGAGGAGCGGTTCAGCCCCGATACGGCCGCACGGCATCTTGCGGGTTTTGACATCGTCATCGACGGCTCCGACAATTTCGATACGCGTTATGCAGCGGCCGATGCGACAGAGGCGGCGCGCCTGCCGCTGGTGACCGGTGCTGTCGGTCGCTTCGACGGATCCGTGACCACCTTGAAGCCTTACGAAAGCGATGCTGACGGCAACCTCAATCCGCGCTATCGCGATCTGTTTCCCGCCCCACCGCCGGAAGGCCTGATCCCGAGTTGTGCGGAAGCAGGTATCATCGGCGCCTTGACCGGCGTCATCGGTACGCTGATGGCGATGGAGGCGATCAAGCTCATCACTGGCATCGGCGAGCCCCTGATCGGCCGCCTGCTGCTCTATGACGGCTTGGCGGCAAGGTTTGAAACCATCCGGTACAAGCGCAGGAAAGCGCGGATCGCTGCGGAGTGACGCGCTTCGATCGGCGTTGCCGGCCCGCCCTTGTGGTTCGAGGGCGCTTGCGCGCCACCTCACCCTGAGGGCTGCCTATTCTGCCGCCAAAGAGCAGCAAGCCCTACCGAAAACCGAGCCTGCTCCACCTCATCCTGAGGTGCGGAGCTCGAAGAGCGAAGCCTCGAAGGGCGAGGTGGCCACCGCTGCCCACCCGTCCTCGAAAAATCAGCTCTCGCGGGGCGGGATGCGGGTGATGCGGGCGCCCATGGCATTCAGCCTTTCTTCGATGCGCTCATAGCCGCGCTCGATCTGCTGGGCATTGTTGATGACGCTGGTGCCCTCGGCGCACATCGCCGCGATCAGCATCGCCATGCCGGCGCGGATATCGGGGCTTTCGAGCTGGGCGGCGCGCAGCTTCGAGGGGCCGGCGACGATGGCGCGATGCGGGTCGCACAGCACGATGCGGGCGCCCATGGCGATCAGCTTGTCGACGAAGAACATGCGGCTTTCGAACATTTTTTCGAACATCAGCACGACGCCGTCGCATTGCGACGCGGTGACGATGGCGATCGACATGGTATCGGCAGGGAAGGCCGGCCAGGGCTGATCCTCGATCTTCGGAATATGACCGCCGAAATCAGGCTGGATCTTCATTTCCTGACCAGAGGGAATGACCAAATCGTCACCTTCGATGCGGCAGCGGATGCCGAGACGCTCGAAGGTCATCAGGGTCGAGCGCAGATGCTCGACGCCAGCACGGCGGATGGTGATTTCCGAACCGGTGACGGCGGCAAGGCCGATCAGCGATCCGACCTCATTGTGATCCGGGCCGATCCGGTGCGTGACAGCGCCGAGCGGATGGCCACCATGGATGGTCATCATATTAGTGCCGACGCCCTCGATTCGAGCGCCCATGGCAATCAAGAACCGCGCGAGATCCTGTACATGCGGCTCGGAGGCGCAATTGCGCAGGATAGTCGTCCCCTCGGCGAAAACCGCAGCGCAAAGCGCATTTTCCGTCGCCGTCACAGATGGCTCGTCCAGGAAAACATCGGCACCGCGCAGCCCTTCCGTGCGGAAGCTGTAGACGCTGTTGACTTCGATCCTGGTACCGAGCTGTTCCAGCGCCAGGAAATGCGTATCGACGCGCCGGCGGCCGATGACGTCGCCGCCGGGCGGCGGCAAGGTGATCTCGCCGCAACGCGCCAGCATCGGACCGGCAAGCAGGATGGAAGCACGGATGCGGGCGCAGAGATCGGGATCGAGATTGGCGGGGCGAAGCTCCCGCGCCTCGATTTCGAGCTCGTTGCGACCGAGCCAGCGCACCCTGGCGCCGACCGACTGGATCAGCTCCACCAGCGCCTCGACATCGCGGATGCGCGGCACGTTGCTGAGCTCGACGCGTTGATCGGTCAAAAGCGAGGCGGCGATGATCGGCAATGCGGCATTCTTGTTGCCGCTCGGTTCGATCTCGCCCGACAGCTTGAAGCCGCCCTCGACCACATATTGAATCCGCTCATGCGGCAGCGCCCGCGCCATCGTTTCCGCCCTTCCTGATTTGTGTTTGCCGACACCTCTGAGCCGGCTTTGTGACATGCACATGACCGACCGGAGGCAAGAAAGATCGAATTTGAAGCCGACACTATCGGCTTCGTTTTGGCCGGAGAATCAGAGCGATTCGCTTATCGGAACGGCAGCACGCGGTTGGGTGGGCGATGGCCGTCGATGAAGGTGCGGATGTTGATGATGACCTTGTCGCCCATGTCGATGCGGCCCTCGAGCGTGGCCGAACTCATATGCGGCAGGATCACCACCTTGCCCTCATTGGCGAGCTTCACCAGCTTCGGATTGACTGATGGTTCGTTCTCGAACACATCGAGCCCCGCGCCGGCGATCTTCCCCTCGCGCAGGATCTTGATCAGCGCCGTTTCGTCGATGACATCGCCGCGCGCGGTGTTGACGATGTAGCTCGTCGGCTGCAGCAGCGCCAGGCGGCGGGCCGAGATCAGATGATAGGTGGCCGGTGTCGAGGGGCAATTGACCGAAACGATATCGACGCGGGCCAGCATCTGGTCGAGGCTGTCCCAATAGGTCGCCTCCAGCTCGTCCTCCGTCGCCGGATTGACGCGCTTGCGGTTGTGATAGTGGATCGAAAGGCCGAAGGCCTTGGCGCGGCGGGCAACGGCGGTGCCGATGCGCCCCATGCCGACGATGCCGATACGCTTGCCGTGAATGCGGCGGCCGAGCATCCAGGTGGGCGACCATCCGGCCCATTCGCCGGGGCTGTCGGTCAGCACGCGCGCACCTTCCGCCAGCCGCCGGGGCACGGCGAGAATAAGTGCCATGGTCATGTCGGCGGTGTCTTCGGTCAGCACATTCGGCGTGTTGGTCACGGTGATGCCGCGGCGGGCGGCGGCTTCGACATCGATATGATCCGTGCCGTTGGAGAAGCTGGCGATCAGCTTCATCTGCGGGCCGGCCTCGTCGATCACCTCCGCGTCGATGCGGTCGGTGACTGTCGGCACCAGCACATCGGCCGACCGGACGGCCTGGATCAATTCGTCCTTGGTGCGCGGGCGATCGTCGATATTGAGTTCGGCATCGAAGAGTTCGCGCATCCGCGTCTCCACCGCATCCGGCAGTTTGCGCGTGACGTAGACCTTCGGTTTTTTCTTCGTGGTCATGGAGAGCGGCGACGCCTTGTTCAGATGTTCTTAACCAAGAAGCGGGATAATTTTCCCGTTCCGGGCATTTCTACCAGACCCGCAGGCGAAGACAAACAAAACTCGCTGACGCGATCCGGGGATTTGCCGCTCACCGGAGCGAAAGGTTGCCGGAACGGCGCCTTTGTCATGACGAACGAACGGAATCCCCATGCGTGGCAAAGTATTGAAGTCCTGCGCCATTTTCGCAATCGGCCTGTTGATGGCCGCTGCTTCAACGGATCTTGCCGCCGCCCAGGCCGCTAAGGGGCCTAGCGGATTGCCGCTGCCGCGATTCGTCACGCTGAAGTCGAAGCGGGTCAATCTGCGCATCGGTCCGAGCGCCGACTATGCAGTGTCGTGGCTCTACCTCAAGCAGGGGCTGCCGGTCGAAATCATCCAGGAATATGATAATTGGCGGCGCGTGCGCGATGCCGACGGCACGGAGGGCTGGGTCAACCAGTCGCTGCTGTCGGGCCAGCGCTCGGCGATTGCCGCACCGTGGATGAAGGGCAAGGGCAAGGCCGTCTTCGTCAATATGCGCCGCGAATCCCAGCCATCCGCCTCCGTCATCGCCAAGCTTCAGCCCGGCGTGATGATGAACATTCGCGAATGCACCGGCGACTGGTGCCATGTCTCCGCCGACGGCACCGAGGGCTGGGTGGCTCAATCCGAGATCTGGGGCGCTTACCCCGGTGAGGCCTTCAAGTAACCAAACCCGCACCGTTCCACGATGAATGCAGCCACGCGATTTTCCCGGCGCAGTGATATACCCGGTATCGCAAAGAGAGAGCGGCGATCTTGGGTTATGCACTTGGTGTTTTCGGCGTTGCCATCGCCACGTTCGTGTCGACGAACATAGACGACATCTTCGTTCTTCTCGGCTTCTTTTCCGATCCCAAATTCCGGTTGAGGCAGATCGTCATCGGCCAATATCTCGGCATTGGCGCGCTCTATGGCTTCAGCGCCGTCGCCTCGCTGCTCGTCCTCGTCATTCCCGCCGCCTATATCGGCCTGCTCGGCCTTGCTCCGATCTATTTCGGCCTGAGGCGATTGTGGGAGAACTGCAACGGCATCGAGACGGGGGGCGATGCGGAAGATCACCAGAAAGCTTCAGCCGGGCACGGCAACATCGCGGCCGTCGCGCTCATTACGATCGCCAATGGCGGCGACAATATCAGCATCTATACGCCGCTCTTCGCCACCCGCTCCGCTTACGAGATCCTGACCATCGGCTGCATCTTCGCAGTGCTGACGGCGGTTTGGCTGGGCGCGGCCCACTCCCTCGTCAATCATCCGAAGCTCGGCGCGCCGATCAGGCGACACGGACACAGGGTCGTGCCGTTCGTGCTGATCGCGCTTGGTATCCTCATCCTGTATGAGGCGGGAACCGCGACGCTCTTTTGGTGATGGCCTAATTCGGCCGCTTCATAATAAAAGCCGCCCCAGCGATCTGCTGAAGGCGGCTTTCAAGGTCTGCCGATGAGAATCTGAGGGCGCCACTATCAGAGCAGCCCGAACTCCTTTGCGGCTTCCGAGAGCGACCGCATCGGCCGCGGGCCGATCTGTTCGATGACGATGGCCGCGGCGAGGTTGCCGAGCTTGCCGCAATCTTCCAGGCTACGGCCCTTCGTATAGCCGAACAGGAAACCGGCGGCGAAGAGATCGCCGGCGCCGGTCGTATCGACGCGCTCCTCGATCGGATGGGCATCGACCACATAGCGTTCGTTGCCGCGCACGATGACGGCGCCGTCCTTGCCTGTCGTCACGGCTGCAATCTTGCAGTCGGCCGATATCAGCGTCAGCGCCTTCTCGAAATCATCGGTTTCGTAGAGCGACAAGGCCTCGTCGCGATTGGCGAAGACGATATCGACGGTGCCGGACCGCATCAGGTCAAGGAATTCGTGCCGATAGCGGCCGACGCAGAAGCTGTCGGACAGCGTCATCGACATTTCCCGGCCATTGGCGTGGGCGATGCGGGCGCAGTCGCGGATAGCTTCCTTGGCGCGTGGCGGATCCCAGAGATAGCCTTCGAAATAGGTCACCTTGGCATCGGCGACGACCTCTTCCTCGACATCTTCAGGGCCGAGTTCGACGCAGGCACCGAGATAGGTGTTCATCGAGCGCTCGCCGTCCTCGGTCACGAAGATCATCGAACGGGCGGTCGGCGGGAAGGTGCCCTTCGCCTCGGTCTCATAATGCACGCCCTGGGCGCGGATATCATGCGCGAAGATCTGCCCAAGCTGATCCTCCGCAACCTTGCCGAAATAGGCTGCCCTCCCGCCGAAATTCGCGACACCAGCCGCCGTATTGCCGGCGCTGCCGCCCGAAGCTTCCAGAGCCGGGCCCATGCGCGAATAAAGAAGCTCGGCGCGCTCGGCGTCTATGAGGTTCATCGCGGCTTTGGTGATCTCGTTGTCGATCAGGAACTGATCGTCGCAACGGGCGATAATGTCGACGATGGCATTGCCAACGGTCAGTACATCGAAGCGAGTCATCTATTGGAGGATCCCGGTATTGGTGATAGCCGGTATCCGGTATTATCGGTTTTTCCGAAGTTTGGAAGAAAAATCAGCGCCGGCGCGGCCAACTAAATTCCAATCAGTCATTTGCCTGTCACTTTCTATCTCTAAATGCTTATCTAGCGGCTGGGATGGGAAGCTCACAAGGCTTCCGAGCCAGCCTGGGAAGGGATGATACCTTCCGCCTCACCGGTACGCGGGCCGACCACGGATGAACTGGCGGCATGTGCACCGGGGGGACTTTCCGGCGGGGCCGGACACATAAGCGGGCATTGCCCGCTTTTTTGTTTTTTACGGGTTCCCACCTGTAGGCGAGCTGCTACAACTCCTGGATCACCCTTCCGCCCTTATCCACGATTTTCACGAACCCCGCCCGGCATGTCCGAAATCTTCACCGACGTCCTCCCGGTCTTCCTGCTGATTCTCGTCGGCTGGGTCATCGTGCGCACCGGCCTTCTGAAAGCCGAGGTCGGCGAGGCGATGAGCGAGTTCGTCTTCAAGATCGCCGTGCCGCTCTTGCTGTTCCAGACCATCGCCGAGGCGAATTTTCGCGGCGCTTCGCCGTTCCGGCTGTGGATCGCCTATTTCTCCGGCGTCGCCGTCACCTGGACCGCCGGACATATCGTCGCAACGCGGATGTTCGGCCGGGACGCGCGGATCGGCGTGCTTGCGGGCGTGTCATCCGCCTTCGCCAATACGATCTTCATCGGCCTGCCACTGGTGGGACGCACCGTCGGGCCGGACGGCGTCATGGCGATGTCGATCCTGATTGCCGTGCACCTGCCGACCATGATGATCGCCGGCACACTGTTGATGGAGCAGGCCGAGCGCAAGGAGAATGCCGGTGCCGGCCGCAGCACCGGCGAATTGCTGCGGCAGGTCGGCAGGAACCTGGTGCGCAATCCGCTTGTCATCGGGCTTTTCTGCGGACTCGTCGTTCACCTCACAGGCATTCCCATCCCCGCGCCGCTCGGCGCCGTGGCCGACAGCATCGCCAATATCGCCGGCCCGGCGGCGCTGATCTCGCTCGGCATGGCGCTGCGCCAATACAGGCTGTCGGGCAATCTCGGCATCACCAGCGTGATTGCCGGTTTCAAGCTGCTTCTGCTGCCGGCCTGCGTACTGGCGGCCGGCCTTCTGCTCGGGCTGAGCCCGGAATGGCGGGCGGCGCTCGTGCTCACGGCGGCCGTTCCCACAGGTGTGAACGCATGGCTGATTGCCAATCGCTTCGGCGTCGGTCACAGTCTCGCCGCCTCGACGATTACCTTGACGACTGCGCTCGGGGCATTCTCGGTGTCGCTCTGGGCCTATTTGCTCGCCTAGAGCAATTCCGGGAAAAGTGCATAGCGGTTTTCCGCCCGGAATTGCGTAGAGTTCTAGCGCCGGTCCGGACCCGCCGATTCGCAATGGCATCTCTCCGCATTCGGAGAAGCAGGCAGGAAAATGGTCATATATTTGCGCATCCCGGCTTTCCCACCCGGAGCGCAGCAAAGGATGGCACATGAATATTGCAGCCCCACTTAGCAATCCCGCTTCAGCCTATTCGCAGAAGGTATTCGTGCTGCAGGGCGGCGGCGCGCTCGGCTCCTACCAGGCAGGTGCCTTTCAGGCACTCCGAGAACAGAATATCGAACCGGACTGGATCGCCGGCATCTCGATCGGCGCCATCAACGCCTCCATCATGGCCGGCAACGTGCCGGGCGAGCGGCTCAAGAAGCTGAGCTCCTTCTGGAACAAGGTCACCATCCAGCTTCCCGTCGACCTCCTGATGGAGCGGCAGCGAGAGACGAACCCTTTCTATCGCACCGTCAGCAGCTGGTGGGTATCGACCTTCGGCGTGCCCGGATTCTTCTCCCCCTGGCAGCTCCCGGCCTGGTTTCAGGCGCGCGGTTCCGCAGGCGCTACCAGCGTCTACGATACCGAACAATTGCGCCAGACGCTGCTCGACCATGTCGATTTCGACCGAATCAACCATGGCCCGGTGCGCCTCAGCCTCGGCGCGGTCAACGCGCGCACCGGCAACTTCGCCTTCTTCGACAACCGGGACATCAAAATCACACCGGAGCACGTCATGGCGAGCGGCGCGCTGCCACCCGGCTTTCCGGCGATCAAGATCGGCGGTGAATATTACTGGGATGGCGGCCTCGTCTCGAACACGCCGCTGACCTACGTGCTGCGCAACGGTGCCGCGATCGATACGGTCGTCTTCCAGGTCGATCTCTTCAGCGCCATAGGCCCGCTGCCGCAGGACCTGGAAGAGGTGGAAGAGCGGCGCAAGGACATCACTTATTCCAGCCGCACCCGGCTCAATACCGATCTCTTTCTGGAGCGTCATCGCCTGCGGCGGGCAATATCGGAGCTTTATGCGCGCCTTCCCGAAGAGGCAAAGGCCGATCCGGACATCAGCAAGCTGGAGCGGCATTGCTCCGACTACGGCGTCACCATCATTCACTTGATCTACCGCAACAAGCAGTTCCGCTCGCATTCGAAGGACTACGAGTTTTCGGCGCTATCGATGCATGAGCATTGGGAGGCCGGCCTGCGCGATGCCCGCAAGGCGCTGGTCGCGGAAGACTGGCGCATGCCTCCGAGCGCCGAGGATGGCCTCAAGGTCTTCGACCTCGATCAGAGGACGAAATCACGCCGCCATTCGGCCTGAATAGCAACACGAAAACCCGGCTCCGACGGCCGGGTTTTCAATCCATTATTCAGATTATCTCAGTTCGTGGCAGCCGGCGCGTTCGGATCCGGCAGCGGCACCTGCGTATCGGCGAGCGTGCGCAGATAAGCGATCACGTTGGCGCGATCCTCTTCTTTCGGCAAGCCGGCAAAGCCCATCGCCGTACCGGCGACGAACTTCTTCGGAGCCGCCAGGAAGTGATAGAGGTGGTCGTAGGTCCACTTTTCCGAACCGCCCTTGGAGAAATCCTTCATGCCGGCCGAATAGGCAAAGCCCTCATGCTCGGCCACCGGGCGGTCGACGATGGCCCAGAGATCGGGGCCGACCTTATTCGGTCCTCCCTTCTCCCCGGAATGACAGGCCTGACACTTCTTGAAGATGGCTTCGCCGGCCTTGGCATCAGCCTTCTGCAGCAGCTGGGCGATTGGCGTTTCCGCCTTGGCGGCCGCACCCTTGTCGCCGCCCGCAGCCGGTTCTTCGGTCGCGACAATGGCGAAACCGGGCTTTTCCGGCGTCTCTGAATGGAAAATAAATCCTGACGCGAGCGACACGGACTTCAACACGAACAGCGTGGCCAAAAGCGCCCCGACACCCATGTTCACGTAGGATGAATTCATCTGCTATGCTCCCCTCGCCGCCAGCATCCTCCGCCGGCCCATCTTGAATTCGCGCGAAACCTATGTCTTTTGGCTGTTTCTTGCAACTCTGGAAACGGCCTCCACCGTGAGACGTTTTGACACTTTTCCTGCGGGAATAGAAGGCCCAACAATGACAGATCCAAATTTAGACAAGACGCTGGTCCTCATTCCCGCCCGCATGGCTTCCACACGCCTGCCGGGCAAGCCGCTCGCTGATATTTGCGGCCTGCCGATGATCGTACAGGTTGCCAAGCGCGCGCGCGAGGCGGCGATCGGTCGCATCGTCGTCGCCGTCGACCATGCGGATACCTATGCTGCGGTCGCTAATGCCGGTTTCGAGGTGGTCATGACACGCGGCGACCATCAATCCGGCTCGGACCGCATCTACGAGGCGCTGCAGGCCGTGGACCCGCAGGGCCGCGCCGAAATCGTCGTCAACGTGCAGGGCGACCTGCCCACGATCGATCCCGACACCATCCGCGCCTCGCTGCGCCCGCTCGAAAACCCCACCGTCGACATCGCCACGCTGACTGTCGAGATCAAGGACGAGGAAGAAAAGACCCTGCCGAGCGTCGTCAAGGTCGTCGGCTCGCCGATCTCGGACAGCCGCCTGCGCGCCCTCTATTTCACCCGCGCCACCGCACCCTACGGCAAGGGGCCGCTCTACCACCACATCGGCCTCTATACCTATCGCCGCGCCGCGCTGGAGAAATTCGTCAGCCTCGGCCCTTCGACACTGGAAAAACGCGAATCGCTGGAGCAATTGCGGGCGCTGGAAGCCGGCATGCGCATCGATGTCGAGATCGTTGACACGGTTCCGCTCGGTGTCGATACTCCCGCCGACCTCGAAAAGGCCAGACGCATCCTCTCCGCCGCCTCTCTTTGACGGCAGTCCTCCAAAGGCAGTTCCATGATCAGCAAGACCAACAAGATCTCGTTCCAGGGCGACTACGGCGCCAATTCCGACATGGCCAGCCGCGACATGTTCCCGACCATGGAGCCGCTGCCCTGCCAGACCTTCGAGGATGCCTTTTCCGCCATCGACAACGGCGAGGCGGATCTGGGCATGATCCCGATCGAAAATACGATCGCCGGTCGTGTCGCCGATATCCATCATCTGCTGCCGGAATCGCGCCTGCATATCGTCGGCGAATATTTCATGCCGATCCGCTTCCAGCTGATGGTGTTGCCGGGGGTCAAGAAGGAAGAAATCCGCACGGTGCACAGCCATATCCATGCGCTCGGCCAATGCCGAAATATCGTGCGCGCCAACGGCTGGAAGCCTGTCATCGCCGGCGATACGGCGGGTGCTGCCAAGCTGGTGCAGGAAACCGGCGACCGCAGCATGGCGGCGCTGGCGCCACGACTCGCAGCCGATCTCTACGGCCTCGAAATCATCGCCGAGAATGTCGAGGATACCGAAGACAACATGACGCGCTTCGTCGTTCTGTCGCGCGACGAGAACTGGGCCGAGCGCAGCTCGCCGGACGAGAAGATCGTCACCACCTTCGTCTTCAACGTCCGCAATATTCCCGCCGCCCTCTACAAGGCGCTCGGCGGTTTCGCCACCAACGGCATCAACATGACGAAGCTGGAAAGCTACCAGCTCGGCGGCCGTTTTGTAGCAACGCAGTTCTATGCCGACATCGAAGGCCATCCTTCGGATCCGCATGTGCGCCGCGCGCTGGAAGAACTGCGCTTCTTCTCGGAGAAGGTCCGCATCCTCGGTGTCTACAAGGGACATCCGACGCGGGGCGATCTTTAAGAGCTGATCTCTTAAGCCTGATGGCGTCGGAGGCCACCTCGTCCTTCGAGGCTCCGCTCTTCGAGCTCCGCACCTCAGGATGAGGCGGGGCGAGTTTCGTTATTGACGCAGGAGGTCGGTCCTCATGGTGAGGAGGTCTGCAAGGCCGTCTCGAACCACGAGGGCGGGTGGCTAGAGCCGGATGATTTTAGGTCTGTTCGACCTAAAATCTGAATCCGCTCTAGAATCAAAAAAGTAGAGCATGATGTCGTCCGAAAACCGATCACACTTTTCGGCATCATGCTCTAGGTCGCGACAATTTTCGCCCGATTGGTTATCCTTCGGCCTTGGTAATGACCTCGATACGATGCCCATCCGGATCGATGACGAAGGCGGCGAAATAATTCGGCCCGTAATGCGGCCGGAGACCAGGCGGCCCATTGTCAGCGCCGCCGTGAGCCAATGCGGCTTTATGGAAGAGGGCGACGGCATCTCGACTCGGTGCCGCGAAGGCGAGATGAAAGCCCGAGCCGGGAGCTCGCGCGTCCTCTCCCCGCAGCTTGATGGCGAACTTATCGCCCCCATCCGGCGGACCATATCCGATCGCCTGGTCGGGCTCGCCGGGGTTCAAGTCTTCCCAAACCCTGACATAGCCGAGCGGTGCGAAGGCGGCATCGTAGAACGCGGCGGATTTTTCGATATTCGACACGCCGAATGATATGTGATGGAGCAATTGTTCCTCGCGTGGCTCTGGATTTATCAATCAGTCTCTTCTGCGAATGCCGCAAGTCAACTCGGAGGACGGCGCGGATGCTTCAGCAACGCCGAATGCTTCGTAAGGATGCGGCAAGCAAGGAAGCTCCACCCGAAGCGACGAGAGCTTTAACATCCAACATGAGCCCAGGCCACCTCGTGGTTCGAGGCACCACCGTTTTCGCTGCGCTTAACGGCGCTGCACCCTCACCATGAGGTGGAGCGAGTTTCGCTATTGACGCAAAAGGTTAGCCCTCATGGTGAGGTGCGAAAGCCCGCAGGGCTGCAGCCTCGAAGCACGAGGGCGGGTGGCTTGGGAGAGAAACTTACTTATCCGGCTCACAAACACGAAGACGATGACCGTCGGGATCGAGGACGACGAAGGTCGGGCCGAAATCCATCATCGTCAGTTCCTGCGCGATCGGCAGGCCGCGCGCCTTCCAATCCTTGTAATGCTGTTCGACGGCGCCGGCGCCTTCGATCATGAAGCCCAGTTCGCCGCGATTGCCGATGGCGGAGGGTTGCGGCTCGACGCTGCTGCGGCGCCAGAGGCCGAGACTTAAGCCGTTGTCGAGCGAGAAGGACACGAAGTTCGGCGAGGCAAAGGCCGGCTCGCGGCCGAGTAGGTCGCGATAGAACGGCGTGCTTTCGCCGGGGTCCTTGACGTAGAAGATGATGAGATTCGGGCTGGTCATTTGGATATTCCTCTGGTTTTTGATGGATATAAGGGCATGAAGATGCGATCCGGCAGGCAGAGCGGAGCCTGCCGGTAGAAGGGCAATGGATCGTGTCGATAGGTAAGCCTGGAATTGGCGGATGCGTTCAGCGCATCCGGTCTTCCTCACGGTAAGGGGCGCGGCCGTCCAGGAAGCCCAGGTCGCGCTTCACGGAATTCGGCGTTTCCTCGATATCGAGGCGATCCCAGCGGCGGATAAAATAGCCAAGCGCAATCTGCGAGAGGCGAGCGGGCCATGCCGGCGTCGAACGGTTTTTGTCTTTGCGCACCCTGACGCCACCGTGATGCAGTTGCTTCGTGGTGATGACAACATTGCTTGCCATGATCGGTCCTCCTTCCTGCTTGGATGGTGCCCATCATAGTCGCCCCTACTGACAGTTTCTGGCAGTAGTGTACGCCAGCACGTCAATCGTGGACCATGCCCTCGCGGGCGTGCCATTCCCTTGCGAGCGCGATACGGCGGCGCGGGTAGCGAGCCTCCAGCACCGCGAAATCGACGATGCGGTCGGCGCGGAAATGGCGAAAGTCCTGGCGCAGCTCGCACCAGGCCATGACGATGCGGGCATTGTCGAAATAGCCGAGCGCGAAGGGCCAGATGCGCCGGGTCGAGATGGCGCCGTTCACGTCGCCATAGGTCAATTGCACCATGCGCTCGGTGCGGATCGCCTTGCGCATGAGGGAAAGATCGGCCTTGTCCTCCGTTATCCGCCGCGTGGCGACGACCACCGCGGCCTGATCGATGGCCTCGCGCATCTCTGCCGGCAGCACGGCGGCAATCTTGGCAAGCGCGTCGGTTCCGGCGGCCGCCAGACGCGCATCGGTCGCGCGCGCCACCCATCTCGACCCCAGCACCAGCGCCTCGATCTCATCCTGCGAAAACATCATCGGTGGCAGCATGAAACCCGGCTTCAGAACATAGCCGATGCCGGGCTCGCCCTCGATCATGGCGCCCTGCGATTGCAGGCTGGCGATATCGCGATAGAGCGTGCGCAGGCTGACGCCGGTTTCCTCCGCCAGAACGGCACCGCTCACCGGACGACGATATCGCCGCAGCGTCTGCAGCAGCGTCAGTAAGCGTTCGGAGCGGGCCATGGCAGGATAGTCCTAGCGCTTCCACTCCACCCAGTCGCGCATCAGGCGATGGGCGATGGCGCCCTTGGGCGGAGAGGTGTTGCCGGATGCCGAGACGCGATCGAGCATGGCAAGCGTCTCTTCCGGCGTGAACCAGCGGCAATCCTCGAGCTCTGCCTCGTCCATGTGGATGTCCGTCGACTTCGCCTCGGCATAGCAGCCGATCATCAGGGAATGCGGCATGGGCCAGGGCTGCGACGCATGATAACGCACCCGGCCGATATGGATGCCGGATTCCTCGTGCGTTTCGCGGCGCACCGCATTCTCGATGGTTTCACCCGGCTCGACGAAACCGGCGAGACAGGAATACATGCCCGGCGCAAAATGATGGCTGCGGCCGAGCAGGCAGCGATTCCTTTCCTCGTCAATCGTCAGCATGATGACGACCGGATCGGTGCGCGGGAAGATCATATGTTCGCAGGCCGTACAGACCCGCTTATAGCCGCCGATGCGGCTTTCCATTGCCGAACCGCAGCGGCCGCAGAAGCGATTGTCGCCGTTCCAGCGGATGAGGCTCATGCCCTGAGCCGCCTCGCCGAGGATTTCGCCTTCGAGCAAAAGATCGCGCCAGAGCGCGCGCATGTCGGCCGGCTTGTACTGGCTGGCAAGTTCGTCGGCATGGACCCGCACCGGCACGGCAAGCCTGGGCTCGCCGGTCTTGCGATAGCCGAGCAGCACGGCTTCCTCCCAATTCGGATCGAGCTCCTGCAGCTCGTAGCGGGCAAACAGCGGGTCGAGCACCTGCCCGTCATGCTTCAGGACAAGCCGTTCCTGAGCAAAAGCGAGGATATGCGTGCCCTCCTTGGCGAGCGCATGCTTGATCGATTCCTCGTCGCGATGCTCGGCATCCCGGTTGAGCTGGTTTTCCGCAAAGGCGGTGAGACTGCTGGCTTCCGGATGGGGCGCATCCGAGGAAAAGATGGATTGGCTCATTGTGAAAGCGTTTCCCGCAACTTGGCTATGAGGCTGTTCATGTCTTCGTCGGAATAGGGTTCCGCCTTGCCGTAGCCCCAGACGGGACCTGGCCAGTTGGCATCACCTTCGAACCGCGCAATGACATGAACATGAAGCTGACGGACGATATTTCCAAGTGCCCCGACGTTGATTTTTGTCGCCCCCGTCACCGTCTTCAGCGCACTTGCGACCTTATCCGTTTCGAAGGTCAGCAGGATCCGGTCGAGCGGTGTCAGCTCGAAAGCCTCCGCTTTGCCCGGCCGGCGGGGGATCAACACGAGCCATGGCCAGCGGCGATCCTTCATCAGCCGCACATCGCAAAGGCCTGTCATCGCGACGGAAACGCTGTCATTCGCCAGACGGTCGTCGAGCGTAAACTCCTTCAAGGGGACATCCTCCATTGTTTTATCAAATGTTTAGCAGTTTTTTTTGACCTTGGCTTGCTTTTGATGACGATATTGCCGATATGTGCATCCGGGAGGTTGGTGGTGGACGAGCCACTCGCCAACCGGGTCAGGTCCGGAAGGAAGCAGCCCTAACGAGCCCGGCACGGGTCATCGTGCCAGCCTCCCACCCTTTCCGAAAGCAAGACCCGGCTTTCGCCGGACAATAAGCTGGGCACCGGGCAAAAAAGCAGGGCGATGAGCGACAGCGAGCGACAAGCAAAAGATGCCGTCTCGACCGGCACCGGTTACCGGGTGCTGGCCCGCAAGTACAGACCCAAGGACTTCACGGATCTGATGGTCGGCCAGGAGCCGATGGTTCGCACGCTGACCAACGCGTTCGAGACCGGCCGCATCGCCCAGGCCTATATGCTGACCGGCGTGCGCGGCGTCGGCAAGACCACCACCGCCCGCATCCTGGCACGCGCCCTCAACTACAAGACATCAGTGGTCGATCGGCCCACCATCGACCTGCGCGAACCCGGCGAGCATTGCCAGGCGATCATGGAAGGCCGGCATGTCGACGTCATCGAAATGGACGCCGCCTCGCACACCGGTATCGACGATATCAGAGAGATCATCGAGCAGGTGCGCTACCGGCCGGTTTCGGCCCGCTACAAGGTCTATATCATCGACGAAGTGCACATGCTGTCGACGGCGGCCTTCAACGGCCTGCTGAAGACGCTCGAAGAGCCGCCCGAGCATGTGAAGTTCATCTTCGCCACGACGGAAATCCGCAAGGTGCCGATCACGGTGCTGTCGCGCTGCCAGCGCTTCGACCTGCGCCGCATCAGCGCTTCCGATCTCGTCGGGCTGTTCACCACCATCGCCGGCAAGGAAGACATCGAGGCCGAGCCCGAAGCGCTTGCCATGATCGCCCGTGCCGCCGAAGGCTCCGCGCGCGACGGCTTGTCGCTGCTCGACCAGGCGATCGCCCATGGCAGCGGCTTCGTCGCCGCCGACGCGGTGCGCGCGATGCTCGGACTTGCCGACCGCGCCCGCATCGTCGATCTCTTCGGCCATATCGTCAAAGGCGATGTTTCGGCAGCCCTTGCCGAATTCAACAGCCAGTACGAGGCCGGCGCCAATCCCGTCGTGGTCCTGACCGATCTTGCCGATTTCACCCATCTCGTGACCCGCCTCAAATATGTGCCCGATGCCGCCGACGATCCGTCTCTCAGCGAAATCGAGCGCACGAAAGCGGCGGAATTCGCGCAAGGCGTCGCCGTGACGGCGCTTTCCCGCATCTGGCAGATGCTGCTCAAAGGCATTACTGAAACCGAGAATGCCTCGCGCACCGCGGGTGCTGCCGAAATGGTGCTGATCCGGCTCGCGCATGCCGCCCATCTTCCCGCGCCTGAAGATGCGGCGCGCAGGCTGGCGGAATTTTCCGACGGCAATGGCGGCGCACGCGCACCATCGGGTGCCCCCACCGGCAATGGCGGCGGATCACCGGTTTCCTATCAAGGCAGTGCGGTGGCGAGAGCCATCGAAACATCGGCGCCGCGGCCCATGCCTTCCGCGCCGGTCGCCATGCTGCGCGCCGTGCCGAATACCCAGCCGGATTCGCAGCCCGTCGGCCGCATCGAGCAGAAACCGGCCGAGGCGCCGAAGCCGCTCGTGCCGGTCAATTCGATGGCCGATATTGCCGAACTTGCCAGCCAGAAGCGCGATCCGAAGATGAAGGCGCTGGTGCGCGCCTTCGTGCGCCCCGTAAAGCTGGAGCCGGGCCGGCTCGATGTCAGTCTGGCACCGGGCGCTCCCGGCACGCTGCTGAACGAGCTTGCCGTCAAGCTTAAGGAATGGACCGGCATTCATTGGATCGTCAGCCTCAGCCGCGAGGAAGGTCAGCCGACGCTTGTCGAAGCAGAGGCGAACGCCCAGAAGCAGCGGGTCGCCGACGCGCGGCAGGATCCCGATGTCGCCGCGATCCTGGCGCAGTTTCCGGGCGCAAAGATCATCGACGTGCGGGTGCGGGCGCCCGAGACGGACGATGAAGAGGAAGCAGCCGCCCCGCCGGCCGTAGCCGAATCCGTCGATGGCGATATCCTGCCGGGCGACGACATAGAATTCTAAGGGTAAGATAGAGGGTAGCGGAACCGCTCGGCGACGACCGTGGCGGCCGACGGCACATCTGAGCCGATGGAAATAGAAGCATAGAGCAGAAGGACCAATGACGATGCGCGACATCATGGGCATGATGGGCAAAGTGAAGGAAATGCAGGCCAAGATGGAGAAGATGCAGTCGGAGATCGCCGACATTCGCGTCGAAGGCAAGGCCGGCGGCGGCCTCGTCACCGTCACCGTCAACGGCAAGAGCCAGATGCTGGGCCTCAAGATCGATCCGTCGCTCTTCAAGGAAGACGATGTCGAAATCCTCGAAGACCTGATCGTCGCGGCCCACAAGGACGCCCAGGAAAAGGCCGAGGCATTGGCCGCCGAAAAGACCCGCGAACTCACCGCCGGCCTGCCGATCCCGCCCGGGTTCAAGCTGCCGTTCTGAGACCGACGCCTGACTCCATCACCGGGCGGTCGCCTTGCGGATGAGATCGCGGCCGATCGCCTTTGCAGGTTCGTTTCGCAGCACCAGCGACGTCGTCACCGCGCCATGGCGGGCAATGGAATCGACGATGGTTTCAAGGTCCGATGGTGTCGGCACGAGAACCTTGAGCAGAAAGCAATCCTCGCCCGTCAGCCTCAAGACCTCGATGATCTCGGGCATTTCGGAAAACTGCTTCAGATAGGGCCGGATGTGCTCATGCGTGGTGCGCAGCCGGATGACCGCCATCATGCCGAGCCCGACGGCGGCGGGATCGACGACCGCGCGGTAGCCGGCGATGACGCCGCGCTCTTCCAGCCGCTTCAGCCGCTCCGAAGCAGCCGGCTGCGAAAGGCCGACGCGGCGGCCGAGTTCCGACACCGAAATTCTTCCATCCTGCTGCAGGATCTCAATGATCGACAGATCCGTCGGATCCAGCCCTCTTTCGATACTATCCATCACTCACCTTCAATTCATCGGTTCGTAAAAACTTTATCCGATGGATTGCAATGTCAATCGATGAAACGACATGCCAGTTTTTCTCCATCGTAGACTATGGAGAAAGGATTGACGTGAGCGATATCATCATGCTTCCGGGGCTTGGCGGCTCGGACGAAGGCCACTGGCAGACATTGTGGGAACGGCAGGACCCCAACATGCGCCGCTTCCAGCCGTCGAGCTGGGACAGACCGATGCTCGCGGACTGGATTGCCGCGCTCGAGCGGGAAATCTCCCGTTCAAGGACGCCGCCGATCCTGATCGCGCACAGCCTTGCCTGCCAGCTCATCGCTCATTGGGCACCGATAAAGAAAACGGCGATCCTTGGCGCCCTCCTGGTGGCCGCCCCCGACCCCACCGGCGAAATCTATCTTGCCGAAGCCGGCAGCTTCGCCAACCCGCCGCGGCAGCGGCTGCCTTTTCCATCCCTGCTTGTCGCCAGCACCGACGACCCCTTCGGCTCCCTCGACCATGCGCGCCACAGCGCCGAAATCTGGGGCAGCGCCTTGGTCGATGTCGGGCCACGCGGGCACATCAATGCGGCATCCGGACTGGGCGACTGGCCGGAAGGCAAGGCAATCTTCGGGCGTTTTCGCGCCGAGCTTGGCTGAACGCAAATCTGGCGTTTGGAAAAGCCGCGCCGGAATGCTATCTCTGGCGCTCTTCTTCCAGATATCGTCCAACTTGCCCTGTTGGAGGGAATGCGATGAGCTTATCGACGCTACTTGTTTTTGCCGGTGCCTTGTTCATTGCGGCGGGTTCGCCGGGGCCGAACATCGCGGCACTCGTGGCGCGCGTGCTGACGAAGGGCGCGCGCAATGTGCTGCCCTTCCTGTCCGGCATGTGGCTTGGCGAGGCGATCTGGCTGACCTGTGCCGTTGCCGGCCTTGCGACCATCGCCGAAACCTTCCATCTCGCCTTCGTGGCGATCAAATGGCTTGGTGTCGCCTATCTGCTCTATCTCGCGTGGAAGATGTGGTTTGCGGCCTCCGATGCGACCGAAGAACAGCTGCCGGATGCGCAATCGTCCCCAAGGCTCTTCCTCGCTGGCTTCACGGTCACCATGGGCAATCCGAAGATCATGGTATTTTACGTGGCGCTGCTGCCCTCGATCATCGATCTGCATGCCGTCACGATCTCCGGCTGGGCCGAGCTGGTTGCGACGATGTTTGCGGTGCTTGTCGTCATCGACCTTTCCTGGGCGATGCTTGCGGCCAAGGCCCGGACCTTCCTCAAAAGCCGCCGTGCCGTGCGCATCGCCAATCGAGCCAGCGCCGGCACCATGGCGGGCGCGGCCGTGGCGATCGCCATGCGGTGAGGCTGGGGCCGGCATCGCCTTCCAGCACGACCTGGCTCGGCAATCATCGCTCGCTATGGGAAATGGCCGGAATTTTCATCGGTCAACCGTCCCTTCCGTGATTTCGTTCCGTGAGCTTATGAGCTAAAAGCCTCCCATGGCAAAGCGAGTCACCGGCCCCGAAATCGAAAAACTCATCCAGCTTCTGGCGAAGGTGCCGGGCCTCGGGCCGCGCTCGGCGCGCCGTGCAGCGTTGCACCTGATCAAGAAGAAGGATCAGCTTCTCGGGCCGCTGTCCCATGCCATGGGCGATGCCTATGACAAGGTGAAAATCTGCTCGCGCTGCGGCAATGTCGATACCGTCGACCCCTGCACCGTCTGCACCGACGACCGGCGCGACCAATCCGTCATCATCGTCGTCGAGGATGTGTCCGATCTCTGGGCGCTGGAACGATCGGGCGCGATGAACGCCACCTACCACGTGCTCGGCGGCGTCCTCTCGCCGCTCGATGGCGTCGGGCCCGACGATCTCAATATTCGCGGCCTGATCGCACGCGTCGGCGAAGGCGGCGTCCGCGAAATCATCATCGCCGTCAACGCCACGGTCGAAGGGCAAACCACAGCACACTATATAACCGACCAGCTTGATGGCCTCGAGGTCAAGATCACCCGCCTTGCGCACGGCGTGCCGGTGGGAGGCGAACTCGATTATCTCGACGAAGGCACGCTGGCGGCGGCGCTCCGGGCCCGGACGGCGATTTGAGGCGATTTTTTCGCGAAGACATAAAGGACTGCGTATGAGGAGAGTGCACACCCCCCTCTGTCACTTCGTGACATCTCCCCCACAAGGGGGGAGATTGGTCGCCCGCAGCGGCGATCTGCCTCAAACCAATATCCTGCCTGCAGATGCCGAGAGAGATTTTACGGATAAGGGCCGCAGCAAACTCCCAACGATCTCCCCCCATGTGGGGGAGATGTCGCGACAGCGACAGAGGGGGGTATCGGCGGCACGGCATACACACCGCTTCCTTTCGTTCCTTTTCGTCCTCCTCCTCGCCCTCCTCCCCATTCCCACCTTCGCCGCCTCCAAGGCCGATGTCGAAGCGCAGTTTCAGGCTTGGATCCAGAAGGATCTCTGGCCGGAAGCTAGGAAAGCCGGAATTTCGGAAAAGACCTTCCAGGCCGCCTTCGCCGGCGTGACGCTGAACTGGGATCTGCCTGACCTCGAGCCGCCGGGTTTCCCGAAACCCAGGGAACAGGCGCAGAGCCAGGCCGAATTCTCCTCTCCCGCCCCCTATTTCAACGAGGGGCGGCTGCAGAAGCTGGCGGCGACCGGGCGGAGCCTTGCGTCGCAATATGGGCCGGTGCTGCGGCGGATCGAGAAGACTTATGGCGTGCCGGGACCGATCCTGCTTGCCATCTGGGGCCGCGAGACCGGCTTCGGCATCGCCAAACTGCCGAACTCGGCGGTCCAGGTGCTGGCAACCAAGGCTTTCATGTCCACCCGCAAAGACATGTTCCGCACCGAAATCATCGCCGCCCTGCGCATTCTCGAACATGGCGACGTCACGCCGGATCAGTTCAAGGGCTCCTGGGCCGGCGCCCTTGGCCAGCCGCAGTTCATGCCGACCAACTATCTGAAATACGCAGTCGATTTCGATGGCGACGGCCACCGCAATATCTGGACTTCCGTGCCGGATACGCTGGCCTCCATAGCCAACTATCTGGTGCAGAAGGGCTGGCAGCGCGGCCGCGGCTGGGGCTACGAAGCCACGATCCCGCCGGCCGTCTCCTGCGCCCAGGAGGGGCCGGATCTTGCCAAGCCGATCTCGCATTGGGCTTCGCTCGGGATTACGCGCGTTTCCGGCAAGGCATTTCCCCCGGACGAACTGCGCGCCAGCGGCATGATGCTGGTGCCGGCGGGCCGCGACGGGCCGGAATTCATCGTCACGCCGAATTTCTACGTCGTCAAGGAATACAACAACTCCGACCTCTACGGCCTCTATATCGGCAATCTCGCCGACCGCATCGCCTATGGCAGCGGCGCCTTCCAGGAAAAATGGGGCGATGTCGGCAAGATGCTGCGCTCTGACGTCGCCAACATGCAGAAGGCTTTGGAGCGCAAGGGATACGATGTTGGCGGCACGGACGGCCTGCCGGGCTACAAGACGAGACGGTCGATCGGCCAATGGCAGGAAAAGGGCGGCATGAAGCCCACCTGCTATCCCGATAGTTCGATGCTCGGGGTGCTCAAATAGGCAGCGGAGCAGGTTTCGGCGCGAATGCCTTGCAATTTGCCGGGAACGGGCTTATATCCGCATCAAATTCTTGATCGTGCGATGAAGAGTGGGCCGCAAGGACCCGCTCTTTTTTATTAGCACGATCTCCCAATGCATGGACACTGCAGGAGTGAATGCTTGTCGGACGTGACAAACGCAGACAATACCAATGAACCCAGGCTGATCGTCGAAACCGGCCTTGACCAGCGCGTTGCCGCTATCATCGAGCCCGTCCTTGTGGGCATGGGCTTCCGCCTGGTGCGCGTGCGTCTCCTGAACCTGAACGGCCTGACGCTGCAGATCATGACCGAGCGTAACGACGGCACTATGACCGTCGAGGACTGCGAAGAGGTCTCCACGGCCATTTCGCCGGTTCTTGATGTGGAAGATCCGATCGATAAGGCGTATCATCTCGAAGTGTCTTCGCCGGGTATCGACCGCCCGATGGTGCGGAAATCGGATTTCCAGCGCTGGACCGGCCACATCGTCAAGTGCGAAACGTCGATCCTCGTCGATAACCGCAAGCGTTTCCGCGGCAAGATCGCTGACGTTAACGATGAAGGTTTCACGATCGAACGCGACCAGGTTGCCTATGGCGAGGAACCGAAGGTGACCATTCCGTTCAGCACGCTGGCCGAAGCCAAGCTGATCCTGACGGACGATCTCATCCGCGACGCGCTGCGCGCCGACAAGCTGGCCAAAGCCGAGGCTGCGAACCAGAACGAAGCGGACGAAGAAGAATAACCGATCAACGAACCGCCTGACGGAACGGGAACCAAAGGGCAGGAAGACGGAGACTAAAGACAATGGCAGTCAGTGCGAACCGGCTAGAACTTCTGCAGATCGCAGATGCAGTGGCGCGCGAAAAGGTCATCGACCGCGAGATCGTGCTTGCCGCAATGGCGGACGCGATTCAGAAGGCCGCGCGTTCGCGTTACGGCACGGAATCGAACATCCGCGCCGACATCAACCCGAAGACCGGCGAAATCCGCCTGCAGCGCCTGCTCGAAGTGGTCGAGAAGGCCGAAGACTATTCCACGCAGATCCCGCTGGAACTGGCCCGCGACCGCAATCCGGACGCGGCCCTTGGCGATTTCATCGCCGATCCGCTGCCGCCGATGGATTTCGGCCGCATCGCCGCCCAGTCGGCCAAGCAGGTCATCGTGCAGAAGGTGCGCGAAGCGGAGCGTGACCGCCAGTTCGACGAATTCAAGGATCGCGTCGGCGAAATCGTCAACGGTACGGTCAAGCGCGTCGAATACGGCAACGTCATCGTCGATCTCGGCCGTGGCGAAGGCATCATCCGCCGCGACGAAATGATCCCGCGCGAAAACTTCCGCTACGGCGACCGCGTCCGCGCCTATGTCTACGACGTCCGTCGCGAGCAGCGTGGCCCGCAGATCTTCCTGTCGCGCACGCATCCGCAATTCATGGTCAAGCTCTTCACCATGGAAGTGCCCGAAATCTACGACGGCATTATCCAAGTGAAGTCGGTTGCCCGCGATCCGGGCTCGCGCGCCAAGATCGCCGTCATTTCCAACGATAGCTCGATCGATCCGGTCGGCGCCTGCGTCGGTATGCGCGGTTCGCGCGTTCAGGCCGTCGTCGGCGAACTGCAGGGCGAAAAGATCGACATCATTCCCTGGTCCAACGAGCCGGCGAACTTCGTCGTCAACGCGCTGCAGCCGGCCGAAGTCGCCAAGGTCGTTCTCGACGAGGACGCAGAGCGCATCGAAGTCGTTGTTCCGGACGAGCAGCTGTCGCTCGCCATCGGCCGCCGCGGCCAGAACGTCCGCCTCGCCTCGCAGCTGACCGGCTGGGATATCGACATCATGACGGAAGCCGAGGAATCGGAACGCCGTCAGAAGGAATTCAACGAGCGCACCAACCTGTTCATGGACGCGCTCGATGTGGACGAAATGGTCGGTCAGGTTCTGGCCTCGGAAGGCTTTGCCGCCGTCGAGGAGCTGGCCTATGTCGATCTCGACGAAATCTCCTCGATCGATGGTTTCGACGAAGACACCGCCCAGGAAATCCAGACCCGTGCCCGCGAATATCTCGAGAAGCTCGAGGCCGAGATGGACGAGAAGCGCAAGGCGCTCGGCGTCTCCGACGAACTGCGAGAGATCAACGGCATGACCGCACAGATGATGGTCGCCCTCGGCGAGGACGGCATCAAGACGATCGAGGACTTCGCCGGCTGCGCCGCCGACGATCTCGTCGGCTGGAGCGAGCGCAAGAACGGCGAAACGAAGAAGTTCGAAGGCCTGTTCTCCAAGCTCGAAGTCTCGCGCGTCGAAGCAGAACAGATGGTCGTGCAGGCCCGCCTGCTGGCCGGCTGGATCACCGAGGCCGATCTTGCCGTTGAGACCGAAGAGGTCGCGGAGGATGAGACCGAGCAACAAGCATGACGATCACCGAGGGGCCCAGCGCACCTGCCGAGGACGATGGTCTCGGCGATGACGGCGCAAACGGCCGCATGTGCATCGTGACACGCGAAAGCGGATCGCCCGATGAGTTGATCCGCTTCGTCGCCGCTCCCGACGGGACCGTTGTTCCCGACCTGAAGCGGCAACTGCCGGGACGCGGCTGCTGGGTCAAGGTCGACCGGGCGCTGGTGGACAAGGCAGTGGCAAAGAAACTGTTTTCCCGCGCCTTGAAGGCGGAAGTGACGGCACCGGCCGATCTTGGTGCCATCGTCGACCGCCTTCTCGTGGCGCAATTGGCCGGGATGATGCACATGGCGCGCAAAGCGGGCCGGTTCGTCAGCGGTTCATCAAAGGTTGATGGCGCCGTTCGCAACGGCTCGGCACTTGCCGTGTTTCATGCGATCGCCGCCGCCGCCGATGGCGTCCGCAAGATCGACCAGGCGCGAAAGGCCTGGCATCTCGGTATGGAAACCGAAAAGGAAATACCCTCCTTCCGTGTCTTCACGGAGGCGGAAATGGAAGAACTGATGGGCCAGAATGCTTTTATCCATGCCGCAGCGCTTGCAGGGCAGGCGGGTGAGGGTGTAGTGAAGCGCGCAAACCTGCTCGAACGGTACCGCAACGGCGGTCAGTCCCGGGCAACGGGCGGCGCTGGCCGGCGAAAACAATGACGCGGTCACCGGCCTTTGCCGGACGCCTCATTAAGGTACATGCATTGAACGACAGGGCCTGACGGACGTTTCCGAGCCCTGTCCGAAGGAACAGGAACGGAATGACCGACAATCAAGACGACAAGACGCTGAGTGTTTCGGGTAAGAAGACCCTCACCCTGAAGCCTTCAGGCGTAAACCAGGGCACCGTGCGCCAGGACATGGGCCGCGGTCGCACCAAGGCGGTCGTGGTTGAGACCCGTAAGCGCCGCCCTCTGCGCCCCGAAGACGAAAAGCCGATCGTTGCTTCAACGACGACGGCTGCTGCAACGCAATCGGTGACGCGGGTTGCGGAACCGACACCGCAGCCGCCGCGCCCACCGCAGCCGGCTCCGCGCATTCATCAGCCTGGTGGCCAGCAGCAGCGGCCGGGACAGCCCAACCAGGGTCAGCAACGCCCGCAGCAGGAACGCTCGTCGCGTCCGGTGGTTCTGAACCACCTGTCCGCCGATGAAATGGATGCGCGCCGTCGCGCACTTGCGGACGCCCAGGCCCGCGATGCCGCGGATGCCGTGCGCCGCGCCGAGGAAGAAGCGCGCCGCCGTCAGGAAGACGAGGCACGCCGCATCGCCGAACAGGCCGAAGCTGCCCGTCGCGCCGCCGAAGAGGCCGCCCGCGCCGCCGAAGCCAAGGTCGAGACGCCCGCATCGGTGGAAGCGCCGAAGCCGGCGGTTCAGACGCCTGCTGCTCCCGTCGTTGCGCGTCGTCCGGATGCGGCTCCTCAGCCGGCACGTCCTGGCGCTCCCGCCGGCGAAGCACCGGCCAACCGCCGTCGCGTCAATGAAGAAGAGAGCGATCGTGGCCCGCCCCGTGGCGCTCCGGCCCGCGGCAAGGTTACGCGCCCTGAGCCGGCAAAGCCGGTTACCACGCGTCCGAAGACTGAGGACGAGCGTCGCCGCGGCAAGCTGACGGTAACGACGGCCAATGTCGACGAGGACGGCTCCGCCCGCGGCCGCTCGCTTTCGGCCATGCGCCGCCGCCAGGAGAAGTTCCGCCGCAGCCAGATGCAGGAAACGCGCGAAAAGATCTCGCGCGAAGTCGTGCTGCCTGAGACCATCACCATTCAGGAACTGTCGCAGCGCATGTCCGAACGCGCCGTCGACGTCATCAAGTTCCTGATGAAGGAAGGTCAGATGATGAAGCCGGGCGACGTCATCGACGCCGATCTGGCCGAACTCATCGCCGGCGAATTCGGCCACACGGTCAAGCGTGTTTCGGAATCCGACGTCGAACAGGGCATCTTCAACGTTGCCGACGAGGAAGGCGAACTGGTTTCCCGTCCGCCCGTCGTCACCATCATGGGTCACGTCGACCACGGCAAGACGTCGCTGCTCGACGCCATCCGCCACGCCAACGTGGTGGCCGGTGAAGCCGGTGGCATCACCCAGCATATCGGCGCCTATCAGGTCGAGCAGAACGGTCAGAAGATCACCTTCATCGACACGCCCGGCCACGCCGCCTTCACGGCAATGCGTGCCCGTGGCGCCCAGGCGACCGACATCGCCATCCTGGTGGTCGCGGCCGACGACAGCGTGATGCCGCAGACGATCGAATCGATCAACCACGCCAAGGCGGCGGGTGTTCCGATCATCGTGGCGATCAACAAGATCGACAAGCACGAAGCCAATCCGCAGAAGGTCCGCACGGAACTGCTGCAGCACGAAGTCTTCGTCGAATCGATGGGCGGTGAAGTTCTCGACGTGGAAGTCTCCGCGAAGAACCGCACCAACCTTGACAAGCTGCTGGAAGCCATTCTGCTGCAGTCTGAAATCCTTGATCTCAAGGCCAATCCGAACCGCACGGCCGAAGGCACCGTCATCGAAGCCCAGCTCGATCGCGGCCGCGGCTCGGTGGCTACCGTGCTCGTGCAGAAGGGTACGCTGCGTCCCGGCCAGATCGTCGTTGCCGGCGATCAGTGGGGCCGCGTCCGCGCGCTCGTCAACGACAAGGGTGAGCATGTGAAGGAAGCAGGCCCGGCCATGCCGGTCGAACTGCTCGGCCTTTCCGGCGCACCGCAGGCCGGCGACAAGTTCGCCGTCGTCGAAAGCGAAAGCCGTGCCCGCGAGATCTCGGAATATCGCCAGCGCCTCACCCGCGACAAGGCGGCTGCACGCCTGTCCGGTCAGCGCGGCTCGCTCGAGCAGATGATGACCCAGCTCCAGGCTGTCGGCGTGAAGGAGTTCCCGCTGGTCATCAAGGGCGACGTGCAGGGCTCGATCGAAGCCATTGCCGGCGCTCTCGACAAGCTCGGCACCGACGAAGTTCGTGCCCGCATCGTCCATTCGGGCGCAGGCGGCATCACCGAGTCGGATGTCTCGCTGGCGGAAGCTTCCAACGCGGCCATCATCGGCTTCAATGTCCGCGCCAACGCGCAGGCACGTCAGTTCGCCGAGCGTCAGGGCATCGAAATCCGCTATTACAACATCATCTACGACCTGGTAGATGACGTGAAGGCGGCCATGTCGGGCCTGCTCTCTCCGGAGCGTCGCGAAACCTTCCTCGGCAATGCCGAGATCCTCGAGGTGTTCAACATCACGAAGGTCGGCAAGGTCGCGGGCTGCCGCGTCACCGAAGGCAAGGTCGAGCGTGGCGTCGGCGTCCGCCTGGTGCGCGACAACGTCGTCATCCACGAAGGCAAGCTCAAGACGCTCAAGCGCTTCAAGGACGAAGTGTCGGAAGTCAATGTCGGCCAGGAATGCGGCATGGCCTTCGAGAATTACGAAGATATCCGCGCCGGCGACACCATCGAGTGCTTCCGCGTCGAGCATATCACCCGTACGCTCTAAGCAATCTTCGATTTGCCAGATATCAAAACCGCCGGCCGAAACCGGCGGTTTTTTCTTGGGTTCCGCCTCCTTCGCGGCCTATGTCCCGGCATCCATTTTCTCCCCCAGGCGGAGCAGGAGATCGTATTTGAAGGGATTCTCGGCTTCTGGCGGGCCGCAAACCCTCTCCAGCCTTGACCTTTGCGCCGGATCGAGTCATTTGACCCCCTTTATCGCGTCCAAGGGACGCTGCTAACGGAACAACCATGACCAGACCAACTTCTTCCGCGCCCTCGCAGCGCATGCTTCGCGTCGGCGAGCAGGTGCGCTCAGCGATCACGCAGGTTCTGCAGCGCGGCGAAGTGCGCGACGACCTGATTGAGCGTACCGTGATCTCCATTTCCGAAGTGCGCATGTCACCGGATCTGAAGATCGCCACCGCTTTCGTGACCCCCCTCGGCGTCTCCGACCACGGCGCCATCATTGAGGCGCTGAACCGCCATGCGAAATATATCCGCGGCCGCCTCGGCCCGCAGCTTCGCCAGATGAAGTACATGCCGGAAGTCCGCTTCCGCGACGATACGAGCTTCGACAATTACAAGAAGATCGACGAACTGCTGCGCTCGCCCGAGGTCAGCCGCGATCTCGACGACGATAACGACCAAGATCAATAACAGAGACAGAGAATGTCCAAACCACGCAAGCCCAAGGGCCGCCCGATTTCGGGCTGGCTCATCCTCGACAAGCCGGTCGATTTCGGCTCGACCGAAGCCGTTTCCAAGATCAAGTGGCTGTTCAAGGCGCAGAAGGCCGGTCATGCCGGCACGCTCGATCCGCTCGCATCCGGCATGCTGCCGATCGCGCTCGGCGACGCCACCAAGACGGTCCCCTACGTCATGGACGGCCGCAAGATCTATGAATTCACCGTGACCTGGGGCGAGGAACGCGCCTCCGACGACCTCGAAGGCGAGATCACCGCCACCTCGGACAAGCGCCCGAGCGAAGAGGCCATCCGCGCGCTGCTGCCGAACTATACCGGCGTCATCCAGCAGATCCCGCCGCAGTTCTCCGCCATCAAGATCGCCGGCGAGCGCGCCTACGATCTCGCCCGCGAGGGGGAAACCGTCGAGATCCCCTCGCGTGAAGTGGAGATTTTCCGCCTGACACTGCTTGCCTGCCCGGATGCCAGCACGGCACATTTCGAGGTCGAGTGCGGCAAGGGCACCTATGTGCGCGCACTTGCCCGCGATTTCGGCCGCGATCTCGGCTGCTACGGCCATATTTCCGGCCTGCGCCGCAGCTTCGTCGCTCCCTTCGCCGAAGAAGCCATGGTGCCGCTTTCCGACCTGGTGGCGCTGGAAGAGATCGAGAATGCCGACGAGCGGCTCGCGGCCCTCGACGCGCTGCTGATCGACACGGCCGAAGCCCTGTCCTCGCTGCCGCATCTCGTCATCAGCGACGACCAGGCGCATCGCCTGAAGATGGGCAATCCGATCCTGGTGCGCGGTCGCGATGCGCCGGTCGCCGAAACCGAGGCCTATGCCACGGCCCGCGGCAAGCTGATCGCCATCGGCGAGATCGGTCAGGGCGAATTCCGCCCCAAGCGCGTGTTCGGCTGATCTCAATCAACCGGAAATAGCGGCTATTGCGGGCAACGGCGATGCGATATGTTTCCCGACGGGCCATCATGGCCCGTCCAAAGGGGGCAAACATGCGCAGAGTTGCATTCGGAATACTTGCATTCCTTTCCCTGTTCCTGACAGTTACGAACGCCCAGTCCGCCGAGCGGTGGGCCGGGCTACCGCCATTTCCGCCAATGCCGCAGCCGAAAACGAGCGGCATGGCCGATGTCAACGACATCAAGATGTATTATGCCGAATATGGCCAAGGCGACCCGATCCTCTTCATCCATGGCGGCCTCGGGAATGCCGACGTCTGGGGCGCTCAGGTTGCCGATTTCGCGAGGGATCACCTGGTGATTGTTGCCGACAGCCGCGGGCATGGCCGCTCGACGCGCAGTGAGCAGCCCTTCGGCTATGATCTGATGACCTCGGATTACGTCGCGCTGCTCGACTATCTGAAGATTGGCAAGGTGACGCTGGTCGGTTGGTCCGATGGCGGCATCATCGGCATCGACATGGCGATGAAACATCCGGAAAAGCTGACGCGCGTGATCGCGCAAGCGGCCAATGTCACGACCGACGGCGTGAAGCCTGACGTCATGAGCGATAAGACCTTCAACGATTACATCAATGTCGCCGGCGAGTATTACAAGAAGCTGTCGCCGACGCCGAACGAGTATGATGCCTTCGTCAACCAGATTTCGCAGATGTGGGCGACGCAGCCTGCATGGACGGCAGCCGACCTTGGAAAGATCGCCGTGCCGGTGACGCTTGCCATCGGTGACCATGACGAGGCGGTGAAGCTCGACCATACGCAGATGATGGCGAAGGAGATTCCGGGTGCCAAGCTCGTCATACTGAAGGACGCGAGCCATTTCGCGATGCTGCAAGATCCGGAGGGCTACGATGCCATGATCCGGGACGCCATGGCGGACCGCTGAAACCGCTGCAGGGAGAACCCTCTTTCCATTGGCGCTCATTTGGTTTATAGGCAGCGCCAGCATCGGGCTTGCCTGATTGCATTCGCGGCCAATGCTGGACGACATCCCGGCGTTTGGCGACTTTAATTTCCTCTCATAGAAAGGACTATCCGATGTCGATCACTGCTGAGCGCAAGGCTGCGCTGATCAAGGAATATGCGACCGTTGAAGGCGACACCGGTTCTCCGGAAGTCCAGGTTGCGATCCTGACCGAGCGCATCAACAACCTCACGGAACACTTCAAGGACCACAAGAAGGACAACCACTCCCGTCGTGGTCTCCTGACGATGGTTTCCAGCCGGCGCTCGCTTCTTGACTACCTCAAGAAGAAGGACGAAGGCCGTTATACCAAGCTGATCACCAGCCTCGGTATCCGCCGCTAACGGAATCTCCGGCGGGCGTTCTGCTGAACGTCCGCCGGTTGCTTATGAGGGGTATGAACCCCTTGAGACTGTTTCGCTTGCGCCTTGAAATTGCGCGACGCGAAACTGCCGGCAGGCCGGATGGGCCGGTACTGCCAACAACAACTGTTGACCTGTCATGGGGCAGGATTGCCGGATGCTTTCAGCCGAAGCTTCGTGCTTCGGCCGATCTTCGAAAGCCTCTCGTTGTCTTGCCCGTGATGCGTCACATTTCGTGCGGTTGAAGATGCGCCCTGCCGAAATCGTCGGCCACGGCGCCTTTTCCCGCATAGTGCAAGGACAAGACATGTTCGATATCCATACCGTCGAAATCGAGTGGGCAGGCCGCCCGCTGAAGCTGGAAACCGGCAAAATCGCCCGCCAGGCCGACGGCGCCGTCGTCGCCACCTATGGCGAGACCGTGGTGCTTGCGACCGTCGTTTCCGCCAAGGCTCCGAAGCCGGGCCAGGACTTCTTCCCGCTCACCGTCAACTACCAGGAAAAGACCTACGCAGCCGGCAAGATCCCCGGCGGCTACTTCAAGCGCGAGGGCCGTCCGAGCGAAAACGAAACACTCGTTTCGCGCCTGATCGACCGCCCGATCCGCCCGCTTTTCCCGGAAGGCTACAAGAACGATACGCAGGTCGTCGTTACCGTTATCCAGCATGACCTGGAAAACAATCCCGACATCCTGTCCATGGTCGCCACCTCGGCTGCCCTGACGCTCTCGGGCGTTCCCTTCATGGGTCCCGTCGGCGGCGCTCGCGTCGGCTACATCAACGGCGAATACGTGCTGAACCCGCATCTCGACGAGATGGACGAATCGAGCCTCGACCTCGTCGTCGCCGGCACGCAGGACGCCGTTCTGATGGTTGAATCCGAAGCCAAGGAACTGCCTGAGGACGTCATGCTCGGCGCCGTCATGTTCGGTCATCGCGGCTTCCAGCCCGTCATCGACGCGATCATCAAGCTCGCCGAAGTCGCCGCCAAGGAACCCCGCGACTTCCAGCCGGAAGACTATTCCGAGCTCGAGAAGGAAATGCTGGGCCTTGCCGAAGCCGAACTGCGCGACGCCTACAAGATCACGCAGAAGGCTGATCGCTATGCCGCCGTCGACGCCGTCAAGGCGAAGGTCAAGGCACACTTCCTGCCCGAAGAAGGCGAAGCCAAGTACACGGCCGAAGAAGTCGCTGCCATCTTCAAGCACCTGCAGGCGAAGATCGTCCGCTGGAACATCCTCGACACCTCCAGCCGCATCGACGGCCGCGACCTGCAGACCGTTCGCCCGATCGTCTCGGAAGTCGGCCTGCTGCCGCGCACGCACGGCTCCGCCCTGTTCACCCGCGGCGAGACGCAGGCGATCGTCGTCGCCACGCTCGGCACCGGTGAAGACGAACAGTATGTCGACAGCCTGACGGGCATGTACAAGGAGCGCTTCCTGCTCCATTACAACTTCCCGCCCTACTCGGTTGGCGAAACCGGCCGCATGGGTTCCCCGGGTCGTCGCGAAATCGGTCACGGCAAGCTCGCATGGCGCGCTATCCGCCCGATGCTGCCGACGGCTGAACAGTTCCCCTACACGCTGCGCGTCGTTTCCGAGATCACCGAGTCGAACGGCTCGTCCTCGATGGCAACGGTTTGCGGCACCTCGCTCGCGCTGATGGACGCCGGCGTTCCGCTGGCCAAGCCGGTTGCCGGTATCGCCATGGGTCTGATCCTGGAAGGCGATCGTTTCGCCGTTCTTTCCGACATTCTCGGTGACGAAGACCACCTCGGCGACATGGACTTCAAGGTCGCCGGCACTGCCGACGGCATCACCTCGCTGCAGATGGACATCAAGATCGCCGGCATCACGGAAGAGATCATGAAGGTCGCTCTCGGCCAGGCACAGGGCGGTCGTGCTCACATCCTCGGCGAAATGTCCAAGGCAATCACCGAAAGCCGTGGCCAGCTCGGCGAATTCGCACCGCGCATCGAAGTCATGAACATCCCGGTCGACAAGATCCGCGAAGTCATCGGTTCGGGCGGCAAGGTCATCCGCGAAATCGTCGAAAAGACCGGCGCCAAGATCAACATCGAGGATGACGGCACCGTCAAGATCGCCTCCTCTTCCGGCAAGGAAATCGAAGCGGCCCGCAAGTGGATCCACTCGATCGTCGCGGAACCGGAAGTCGGCCAGATCTACGAAGGCACTGTTGTCAAGACCGCCGACTTCGGCGCCTTCGTCAACTTCTTCGGCGCCCGTGACGGCCTCGTCCACATCTCGCAGCTCGCTTCCGAGCGCGTTGCCAAGACGCAGGACGTCGTCAAGGAAGGCGACAAGGTCTGGGTCAAACTGCTCGGCTTCGACGAGCGCGGCAAGGTTCGCCTGTCCATGAAGGTCGTCGACCAGGCGACCGGCCAGGAAATTGCTGCCGACAAGAAGAAGGACGACGCGGCCGAGTAAGCTGCGCCTTCATTTCCGTTCCGGGGCGCGGGATCTTTTCCGCGCCCTTTTTATATTGAAGAGGCTGGCGATTTCGGTTTTTCCGAAGCTCTGTGCCCAGCCCCTCACCCTAGCCCTCTCCCCGCATTGCGGGGAGAGGGGATTTGACAGTGCTTGATGATCGCCCTCTCTCAAACTGGGCATCTTGTCTTGCTCCGTCGTCCCCTCTCCCCGTCCCGACGGGGAGAGGGCTAGGGTGAGGGGCACGCGCGGAAACAGACACCTGCCAGCAAGCCTGACCAACGAAACCCATAACGAGACGACGCCCATGAGCCGCGATGCCCTGAAGACCCTGTTTCATCCCTTTGCCTCCGGCACTGTCGACGCGCCCGGCGAGGGTCAGCGCATCCTGTTTCTCGGTGCCGAGGCGGGCTTTGCGCTGCCGGAAGGCTTTGCCGCCGAGCTGTCCGCCGTCCAGGGTTTCCGCCCCTTCTATCGCCAGCTGCAGGCGCAGCGGATCAACGTGACGCCGGAGATCGAAGGCGAAGGCTATGACGGCGCGCTGGTGCTCTGCGGCAAGCACAAGGGCGAGAATGAGGATCATATCGCCGAAGCGCTGGCGCGCGTTAGGGAAGGCGGTCTGATTGTCGTTGCCGGCGGCAAGGAAGACGGCATCCAGCCGCTGCGCAAGCGCGTCGAGGCCTTCGGTCTCGAGATCCAGCACATGCCGAAATATCACGGCGTTGCCTTCTGGTTTGCCCGTCCCGCCGACATCAAGCTGTTGACGGCGCAGCTTGCAAAGCCGGCGATCCTCGTCGACGACAGTTTCACCACGGCGCCCGGCATGTTCTCGCATGATCGTGTCGATGCCGGTTCCGAACTGCTCGCCTCGCGCCTGCCAACTGACTTTGCCGGCGATGCCGCCGATTTCGGCGCCGGCTGGGGCTATCTCTCCGTCGAACTCGCAACGAAATCGCCGAGGATCGAGCGTATCGACCTCTACGAGGCCCACTACGGCGCTCTGGAGGCCGCACGCGCCAATCTGCTGTCGCACTGCCCGAAGGTCGCCCAGCGCTTCTTCTGGCACGATCTGGCAAGCGAGCCGGTCAAGGACAAGTACGATCTGATCATCATGAACCCGCCCTTCCATGAGGGCCATGCCGCCGAGCCTTCGCTTGGCCAGGCAATGATCAAGACGGCCGCCTCGGCGCTGCGTGGCGGCGGTCGGCTGATGCTGGTCGCCAATCGCGGCCTGCCCTACGAGCCGGTGCTGGCCGAGAATTTCAAGGAATTCGGCGAGACCTGCCGCAATGCCCGCTACAAGGTGCTCTGGGCAAAGAAATAAGCGATGAAGGCGGCCAAAGGGCCGCCTTTCTTTTATGGATCAGGTTTCGTCGGCGCGCCGTGCGCGCGGCATCAGATGATCCCGCAGGATCAGGAAGTTCCTTTCGACGAGAAACCAGAGCGTCGCCGCCACGATGAAGCAGGTGGCGAGATAGATGACGAAGCCTGATAGCCCTTGAAGATTGTCCTTGCCGAACACCATCTGGTCGAGATGGTAGACGCCCTTATGGGTGAGATAGAGGCTGTAGGAGAGCGTCGCGATGCCTGATATGGCCGGAAGGTGCCAGCGCCAGATCCTCGGCTGCAGGTCCAGCAATGCGCCGAGAATGAACGCCACGCCCGCCGAGAATAGCGGAAAGCCGACGACCGCGCCTGGAAGAGGCTGGAACACCAGCGGCAGATTGGCTTCGGCGAGCGGCCCTCGGACGGAAAAGATCACGAGCGCCGCCATCACGAACATGCCGCCGATACCGAGCGCGATGTGGGACGGCATGTATCGTTCCCACAGCAACGGCTTGAACAGCCGGATCGCCGCCAGAACGACGCCGAAGGTGAGCCCGTCCAGCCGGTTATATGTCGGGTAATAGACATCCCTGAGATAGACGGCGAAGGCCTCCCTGTAGATTTGCATTTCGGCAATCGGGCCGACATGGCTCTGCCAGAGCGCGAACCGCAGACCCATGCCGGCGATCACGATCGTCGCGACCAGAAGGGCGACGAAGCCCACCGTCGCTCGCCGCTTGAGCAGGACGACGAAAACCGGCAGAACGAGATAGAAATGCTCCTCGACGCTCAGTGACCAGGTTTCGGTGAACGCGCTGCCGAGACGAGGGTCAAGCCCGAAATTGACCGTGAAGGTGAGGAACCGCCAGGCGGATTGCATCGTCGGCGCATCGCGCAGGGATGGGAAGAATGTGTAGACGGCGAGCACGAGCAGAAAGGCCGGCAATATGCGGAACGCCCTGCGCAGATAGAAGGCCTTGAAGTCGATGGCGCGGCGGCGCGCGGCTTCCGCCATAAGTTGGCTTCCGATGAGATAGCCGCTGAGCACGAAGAAGATGTCGACGCCGATCCAGCCATAGGGCCTGATCCCGGCGAGCGGCAGCGGCGTCGCTTCCAGCGGCAGATGCACGAGCATGACGAGGAGAATGGCAAGCGCTCGCAATAGATCCGGCCCCAATGCCCTCGGGGTGGCGGCGGATTCGAGCGATGTCGTATCGCCCAATGGATCGAGCGGTTTGGAGCTGGCAACAGTTATGGTGTTCACGGCTGGGGTTCCCGTAAATGGATGGTGAATGCCGATGGACATGCAGGAAATACTGTTGATTGCCTGCCTTGTATCGGAATTCCGGCCAGCCGTAACTGGCCGTCCCCGGCAAGATAGAATTAACCTAAAATTTTCGTAAAATCTTATCGAATGGAGGTTAACGCGCCTGATTCGGCGCCCTTGCAGCCCATTCGCGGCTCAGCACGGCGTAGACGCATTCGTCGCCCCAGACGCCATTGAAGCGATCGTTTTCGATCAAAAGCGCCTCACGGCGGAGACCCAGCCGTTCGACGACACCGACTGAGCCGGCGTTCTTCGCATCCAGCCGCGCGAAAATCCGGTGAAAGCCGAATTTTTCGAAGCCGAGGGTAATCAAGGCTTCCGTCGCCTCGGTGGCATATCCCTTCCTGGCATAGGCGGGGTTCGAGGTATAGCCGATCTCGGCTTGAAGTGCCGCCTTGTTTGCGAATGTCAGGCTGACATCACCGACCAAGGCACCATCCTCCCGCCGAATGGCAGCACATAGCAGCGTATCCCCATCATCGGAGAAAGGGGAATTCAAGCGGGCATCGAAACGCTCTCGCAATACCTCTGGCGAAGGCGGGTCGCGGTACAGGAAACGGTAGATTTCCGGCAGGGAGCGGTAGGCGCTATAGGCTTCGAAATCCCCGGGCATGAAGCAGCGGAGGATGAGGCGTTCGGTCGATGCGAGGGATTTTGCGTCGTTTGATGTCATCGGGAATCCTCTGGAAGGATATCCGGAAATGTGGTCCTCCCGACCAAGGGCCGAGAGGACGATTCAGATGAGTGCGCTTATTCCGCGTCCGCGCTCGACAGCGTTTCCAGCGTCGGCATGGAGGTGATGTTGTAGCCGGCATCGACGAAGTGGACTTCGCCGGTGACGCCTGCCGCCAGATCCGACAGCAGGTAGAGCGACGAGGAGCCGACCTGGTCGATGGTGACGGATTTGCGCAGCGGCGCGTTGCGCTGGTTCCACGACAGGATGGCGCGGGCATCCGAAATGCCGGCGCCGGCAAGCGTGCGGATCGGGCCGGCGGAAACGGCGTTGACACGGATACCGCGCGGGCCGTAATCGGCGGCGAGATAGCGAACGGAAGCCTCGAGCGCGGCCTTGGCGACGCCCATGACGTTGTAGTTCGGGATCACGCGCGTCGAGCCGTTGTAGGTCAGCGTCAGCATGCTGCCGCCTTCCGTCATCAGATCGGCGGCACGCTTGGCGATCTCGGTGAAGGAGAAGCAGGAAATCACCATGGTGCGGGTGAAATTCTCCCGCGTGGTGTTGGCATAGAGCCCCTTCAGCTCGTTCTTGTCGGAAAAGCCAATGGCGTGGACGATGAAATCCAGCCTGCCCCAGCGCTCCTTGATCGCGTCGAAGACGGCATCAACGGAGGCCAGATCCTCGACGTCGCAAGGCAGCAGGAAATCCGAGCCAACTTCGGCTGCGAGCGGCTTGACGCGCTTGCCGAGCGCCTCGCCCTGGAATGTGAACGCCAATTCCGCACCTTCGGCTGCAAGCGCCTTTGAAATACCCCAGGCAATCGAGTGATTGTTTGCGACGCCCATGATGAGGCCGCGCTTACCCTGCATGATTCCCGTCATTGCCTTATCCGTTGTAGCGCTGGAACACGAGCGTGGCGTTGGTGCCGCCGAAACCGAAGGAGTTCGAAAGAGCGATATCGAACTTGGCGTTGTCGATGCGCTTGCGCACGATCGGCACGCCTTCGAATTCCGGATCGAGTTCGGCGATATGGGCGCTTTCGCCGATGAAGCGCTCCTGCATCATCAGGATCGAATAGATCGATTCCTGAACGCCGGCCGCGCCGAGCGAATGGCCCGTCAGCGACTTGGTCGACTGGATCGGCGGGATCTTGTCGCCGAAGACTTCGCGAATCGCGCCGATTTCCTTGCTGTCGCCCACCGGCGTCGAGGTGCCGTGGGTGTTGACGTAGTCGATATCGCCCTTCACCGTGGCGAGCGCCTGGCGCATGCACCGCACCGCACCTTCGCCCGAAGGTGCCACCATGTCGTAACCATCAGAGGTGGCGCCGTAGCCGACGATCTCGGCATAGATCTTGGCGCCGCGTGCCTTGGCATGCTCGAGCTCTTCCAGAACCAGTACGCCGGCGCCGCCGGCGATGACGAAGCCATCGCGCTTGGCATCATAGGCACGCGAGGCGGTTTCCGGATGGTTTTCGTTGAAGTCGGACGACATGGCGCCCATGGCGTCGAAGAGGTTCGACATGGTCCAGTCGAGATCCTCGTGGCCGCCGGCGAACATGACATCCTGCTTGCCCCACTGGATCATCTCGGCGGCATTGCCGATGCAGTGCGCCGAGGTCGAGCAGGCGGACGAGATGGAGTAGTTGACGCCGTGAATCTTGAACCAGGTCGCAAGCGTTGCAGACGCGGTCGACGACATCGACTTCGGCACGGCAAACGGGCCGATGCGCTTCGGGCTGTTGTTCTTGCGGGTGATGTCGGCCGCTTCGATCAGCGTGCGGGTCGACGGGCCGCCGGAGCCCATGATGATGCCGGTGCGCTCGTTGGTGATATCGCCTTCCTCGAGGCCGCTATCGGCGATCGCCTGCTTCATCGCGACATGGTTCCAGGCGCCGCCCTGCGACAGGAAGCGCATGGCGCGGCGATCCACCAGATCGGTCGTATCGATCTTCGGCGAACCCCAGACCTGGCACTTGAAGCCGTGCTCGGCGAAATCGGGAGAGAAAGAAATGCCGGATTTGGCTTCGCGCAGCGAGGCGGTCACTTCTTGCGCATCGCTTCCAATCGAAGAGACAATGCCCAGACCCGTAACAACTACCCGTCTCATGTCGATGACCTTTTCTAAAACGTCTGTCTTTGTGGAGGCGGCGGCGCCGCAGTTCAGGCGACCTTGTCCTTCGACAGGCCCACGCGCAGGTCCGTCGCCTGATAGATGATCTCGCCATCGGCCTTCAGCCAGCCGTCGGCGGTGCCGAGGACCAGGCGGCCGCGCATGACGCGCTTGAAGTCGATGCCGTATTCGAGAAGCTTCGTATCCGGGCGGACCATACCCTTGAACTTCACTTCGCCTGTCGAAAGCGCCATGCCGCGGCCGGGCTCGCCGAGCCAGCCGAGGAAGAAGCCGGTCAGCTGCCACATGCCGTCAAGGCCGAGGCAGCCCGGCATGATCGGATTGCCGGCGAAATGGCAGGGGAAATACCAGTCATCGGGGCGCACGTCGTATTCGGCGCGGATGAAGCCCTTGTCGAAGGCACCGCCGGTCTCGGAAATTTCAGTAATGCGATGGACCATCAGCATCGGCGGCAGGGGAAGCTGCGCGTTGCCCGGGCCGAACAGTTCGCCGCGGCCGCAAGCCAGGATTTCCTCGTAATTGAAGCTGGACTGTCTCGTCGTCATAAAAAATCCGTTTCCCCCGCATGAATGCCGATGGATGTGAAGCTTTAGTGCAAGATGGACAGAAAATGAAGCGAAAGCATCGCACTCTCATTCATCCGTTCAATCGACCGCACTAGCCGTTATGTGGTGGTCGCATACAGGAACGCCAGAGCCGCGACCAGAGCGAATTGCGCCAAAAGCCGGTTTTTTGCGGCTTTTGAGCACCTTCCCACCCCATTGAAACTATTGAAAGCAATCAAGGCAAAAGTTATATGGCTTAGTAAAGAATTATAGAGATCAGGAATCCGGAGTCCCTGAATGGCGGAAGAAGCCGAAATCGCGATCGAAACCAGGCTGCGCAATGTCGGCCTGAGGCCGACCCGACAGCGGATTGCACTGGGAGACCTTCTCTTCGCCAAGGGCGACCGCCATCTGACGGTGGAGGAGCTTCACGAGGAAGCCGTTACCGCCGGGGTCCCGGTTTCGCTCGCAACCGTCTACAACACGCTGCACCAGTTCACCGAGGCTGGCTTGATCCGCGTGCTCGCCGTCGAAAGCACCAAGACCTATTTCGATACCAATGTTTCCGACCACCATCACTTTTTCGTGGAAGGCCACAACGAGGTGCTGGATATCCCGATCAGCAACCTGACGATCGACAATCTGCCGGAGCCGCCGAAAGGCATGGAAATCGCCCATGTCGACGTGGTGATCCGCCTGCGCCGCAAGAATAGGCAATAGGCAATAGGCAATAGGCAATAGGCAATAGGCAATAGAATTGTCTCCCAGGCATCCGCTAGTTGCCTACTGCCTAATTCCTACTGCCTTCAATCTACATCACGTCGTCCGGATGCCGGCCTGGCCTGTGGCGATAGGTCGGGAAGGTCCAGCCGAACCAGAGCGCGCCGCCGCGCACGGCGAAGGCCGCGATCACGCCCAATCCCGCAGAGGCATAGAGTGGAAGCATCGTCGCATTGGCGGCCGTGAAGACGCCGGCGCCGACGAGCGAGGCCGTGACATAGATTTCCGGCCGCAGCAGCACCGAGGGTTCGTTTGCCAGGAGATCGCGCAGGATGCCGCCGAACGTCGCCGTCAGCGCGCCGGTGACGATGGCGACGGTGGGCGAGCCCGTCGCCGCCATGCCCTTGGCCGCCCCCATGACGCAATAGGCCGACAATCCCACCGCATCGAGCCAGATGAGCAGCCTGTAGCGCGATTCGAACAGATGCGCGGTGAAGAAGACCAGAACGCCGACCATGGCGCAGATGATGATATAGGTCGGGTTCAGCACCCAGAAGACGGGCACGCGGCCAAGGACGATATCGCGAAGCGTGCCGCCGCCGATGCCGGTGACGGCGGCCAGGAACAGGAAGCCGATCAGATCGAGCTGCTTGCGCGAGGCTGCGAGCGCACCGGTTGCGGCAAAAAGGGCGACGCCGGCATAATCAAGAAACGAGAGAAGCGACATCGAAAACTCCAACGAGGCGCCGGCGATTTTCTCGAAATGAATCACGACGGCAAGGGCCGCGCAAGCCGGCTGATGTAAAGATGTCGCAGCGGCTGTGGCGACCATCGCGGCCGCGATGGTGCTTCGAAGAGGAATCCCCCGTGAAATCCCTGCTGATCGTGATCCTCAATCTCATCACATTCGTGATCATGCCCGCTGTGGCCGAGGCGCAGCAATCGATCCTGCAGGATCCCGTGGCATTCGAGAAGGATCACTTCACCAAGAGCTGCGACGGCCAGGTAAGCTTCGGCGAGCACTTCGCGACCGAGCAGGATATCAATAACGACAAGCTGACCGACATCGTCGTCAACGAGGGCGAGATCACCTGCAAGGGCGAAAAAGGCCCCTACTGCACGGATGAAGGCTGCCCCTATAATTTCTACGTCCAGGTGGCCGAGGGCGGCTATCTGATGATCGCCACGGCGCGGATCTACGGCTATGATTTCATCCAGCGCTTCGGTAACATGGTGCTGGTCATGAAAATGCATCCGCGCTTCTGCGACCGCAAGGACGGCGAGGACCGCTGCGAGATCACCGTCCGGGTGCGCGGCGTCAAATTCGTCACCATTTCCAAGAAATAGGCTTACGGTCCGGACGCGTGGTTAAGGCCCGGACACGTGGTTACGGTCCGGGATAAAGCGCCGAGGTGCGGCCGACGGCGTAATAGCCGACCAGGCCGACCCATTCGCGCAGGCCGGTCGCCAGCAGTTGCGCGTTGCGCGACGGCTGCGTGAAATCGAGGCCGGGCGTTTCCTTGCCGGTGCTGCGGTAATCGACCGGCCAAGGCACGACATCGATGCCCTGCTTGCGAAAGATGCCCATCGAGCGGGGCATGTGGAAGCCCGACGTAATGAGCAGGCAATTCGAAAGCCCGTTCTGCGCCAGCAGTTCCTTCGTATTGACCGCATTCTCGAAGGTGGTGCGCGAGGTCTGGTCCTCGACCATGCGCTCTCTGGGAATACCGAGTGCCGTAAAGAAGCGCTCGGAGATGACGGCATCGCCCTCATAGGTGCCGCCGATCGAGCCATCGCCGCCCGAGATCACGATGCGCGCCTGCGGATATTTCTGCGCGAGACGCAGCGCTTCGATCAGGCGATCGCCGGCCGAATCGAGCTCGTAGCCGCCGCGCGCCGTCGTTACCTCGTTCTGCGTGGCGCCGCCGAGGACGATCATGCATTTAAGGTCCGCCGGATCGGCAGCCGACTGCGGAAAGCGCTCTTCCAGCCCCTGAACGACATAGGCGCCGGCGGTCGTATAGAGCGAAACGAACAGGATGAGCACCGACAACAGCGCCGAGGTGATGACGGTAGCGCGCCAGCGCAGCAGCGCGGCGATGAATGCCAGCAGGATGAAAAGAAACGCCAGCGACAGCGGCTGACCGAAAATCCAGACAAGTTTCGAAAAAACGAACACGGCATATCCTTATGCTTGTCGGCAAAACGATTCGTTTTTCTCCCTAGCAGATTTTTGTGCGCTGCAATGCGGCTATTTCGATCGCCGCACCATCGATGCCGAAACAACGAAGCGCTGATTGAAGCGGCGCTGCAGCGGACGCGGGATGAAAAGCGTCGACAGCGCCAGGACAAGGGCGACCATGGACACCACCCAAAGCGCGTGTGCGCCAAAGGCGCCGGCCAGAAGCGCGCCGATGATGGCGCCTGAGATCATGCCGCTCCAGGGCACGATCTGCACCGTCCAGAGAAAATCCCGATCCCCCAGCAGGAAACGGCCAAGACCGCGACCGAAGCGCGAGAGCGCCCCGGTGACATAGGTGAGGCCGATCGGCAGGCCTTCGATATGCTCGACCGTGGCATTGACCATGCCCATGGCCAGCACCACCAGATAGAACTGCACCAGAACCAGCGACGGCTCCGCAAAGCCCGCGGCGGCGGCCAGAAGGATACTGACGCTGGCAAGCACCACGAAAGCCCGCCGGTCCGCCGCATGGGCGATGACGATCCCGAGCGCATTGCCGAGAATGAATGTCAGGATGGCCGAAAACAGCACCGCCGCGTGGCCGAACTCGCCCATTCCGAGCGCAATCGCCGCCCGCGTGGTATTGCCGGTCATGAAGGACACGAAATTGCCCGTCAGCATCAGCCCGACGGCATCGGTCATCCCGGCCAGAAAGGCGATCGAGGCAACGAGCAGAAACCCCGTCACCGTGCGGCGGGTCTTGATGAGGCGACGGCGACGCTGTCTGGTCATGGCCGAATCGGAGTTGTTTGCGGAGGATTCGAGGCTAGCACGAAGTTGGGGGAATGCGGAGGATTATGGGGGTGGTTTGAAATGGAGTCTCGCTAAAGACAGCTACAACCTGTTCTTTGCAAAAGCGCGTCCTGATCCCGATTTGAGATATTTTTCGAAGGCAAGCGCCTGCGCCTCATCTGAAAAGGCAATGTAGGTCTTGAGCGACCATGGCGCGTATTTCGATGTGTGAGGCACTTCTCTGGCGTTGTGCTTTGCCAGGCGAGCTTTCAGATCTCCGGTCACGCCAACATAGTGACGATCAGGAAAATCACAGCTTTGAAGGATGTAGACGTATTTCATGCTGAGCATGATAGTGTGCGCGGGCAGGAGCGCAACCAATACGATAAGGATCGCTTGTCCGAACAGCACGTTCGAATTTTGATTCGCTGAAGATATTTGGAAAAGAGCCCGCGTTGCTGCGCAACTTCAGCGCGGCAGCCTTCGTCTGCTGGCCTGCCGAGCCGAAGCTCAATCGGACAGTCCAACCATAGAAGCGAGGCATTGAAAGATGAAATGTGTACCAAGTGGAGAAAGGCCCGCTTGCGTTGCTGCGCAACTTCAGCGCGGCAGCCTTCGTCTGCTGGCCTGCCGAGCCGAAGCTCGGAGAGCGAAGGCTGGTGGAGCTAAGCGGGATCGAACCGCTGACCTCTTGCATGCCATGCAAGCGCTCTCCCAGCTGAGCTATAGCCCCATCAAGGTGGTGCCGTTTGACCGGCCCTGGGTCCCTTCGAGCGCTACGCCCGTCGGGGTGGCGGCTTATTACTTCTGGTTTTTACAGATAGCAAGCCGAAAAATTCGGCCCGGGGAATTTTTCTTGGTTCCCGGGCCGACTGTCTTCAAGATCAGACGTCGTCTTCGTCGCCGGTAACGCCGATGATGTCGCTCATATCGTCATCATCTTCGTCTTCGTCGGCTTCGAGGAAGGTGTCGTCGTCATCATCGTCGCCGATTTCGACATCGTCATCGCCGATATCCGGAATGTCGTCGCCGGAGGCGGCCTCATCGGCATCCTCGAGCGAGACCAGTTCGACTTCCGTGTTTTCGGTATCGACTTCAGCCACTTCCTCTTCTTCCGGAACTTCCTTGGAAGCGGAGGTTTCCTCGAAGAAGGACAAGGGCCAGGACTTGCCGGTATAGGGCGAGATCACCGGATCCCGGTTCAAGTCATAGAACTTCTTGCCGGTATCGGGGTCGGTACGTTTTGTTCCAAGTTCCGCTTTCGCCACTGTCAAAGCCTCATGAATGGCCGAATGGAAATTCGGCAATGCCGGGGAAGCCGGCGTTTTAAGGGAAATATCAGCCGGTCCCCTTAATCGTTGCGGCCGTTTCTGTCAAAGCTAAACTTCATGCCGCTTCGCATGCGGTTTTCACACATTGCCGGATGACGGCGCGACAAGCCTATGCTCACCGGCCGAGGTGGACCGCAGAACGTCTGGCGCAAGAGGACCGCAGCCAGCACAGAACGCGTTGGGAATACGGGCATCGCAAAGGAATTGTCCATGCCGCACGATACTCTCTCTCGTCCAACCAATGGCGTCGACTGCAGCGAAGGTAGGGATTTTCCCTGACGGTTCAGGGCAGGCCTGACGGCAAGGGCCACGGCAACGCCAGCGGCGGCGGCGATATCAAGCGCCATCTCGATCATCGCATCGCCATGAGTTTCCTCGTCATGGGGCTTGCGAGCAAGCATCCGGTTTCGGTCGACGATTCCGCCATGATCGCCACCAGCTTTCCCGATTTTTTTGCTATGATGACAAGGTTGGGTGCGACAATCGAGGCCGGACGCCGATGGGACGATGCGCCGCCGGACTTCGTCGCAGCTCAGACGAAATGCATTGACGGCAAATGGAAGGTGAGCCAGAACCGGCCGCTGGCTGACCGACATGGCACCGCCGAAGGCCTCGGGCGATTTATCGAGCAGAGGCGGCGGAAATGGCCGAATTGGTGCGTCGCTCCAGCAAATAGCGAGAGACCGCGTAGGGACGGAAGAAGACATGATCATTGCCATCGACGGGCCTGCGGCTGCCGGCAAGGGAACCCTGGCACGCCGGATTGCCGAGACTTATGGCTTTCATCATCTCGATACCGGCCTGACCTACCGCGCCGCCGCCAAGGCCCTGCTCGATGCCGGATTGCCGCTCGATGACGAGGCCATTGCCAAAGGCATGGCGCGCAAGGTCGATCTGGCCGGGCTCGACCGGGCCATTCTATCCAGGCACGAGATCGGCGAGGCCGCATCGAAGATCGCCGTCATGCCGGCCGTCCGCCGGGCTCTGGTGGAGGCTCAGCGCCGTTTTGCCGAAAAGAAGCCGGGCGCGGTGCTCGACGGCCGTGACATCGGCACCGTCGTCTGCCCGGATGCGCCGGTGAAGCTCTATGTGACGGCCTCGGCCGAAGTGCGCGCCAGGCGGCGTTACGAGGAGATCGTCGACGCCGGCGGCAGCGCCGATTACGACGCCATTTTCGAAGATGTGAAACGGCGCGACGAGCGCGATATGGGCCGCACCGACAGCCCGCTGAAGCCGGCTGAAGACGCATACTTGCTAGATACCTCAGAAATGAGTATAGAAGCGGCGTTTCAGAAGGCAAAGTCGATCGTCGACGCCGCTCTGAGCCGAAATGCCTGAAAATATGAGCGGCCTTCGCGCGCCCTGCGCCCGGAACCGCCGATTTCAAAATAGCCTGACATTCCGTCCAAGCGCCGGATAGCTTTCCTTAGAGGGAAGGCGGACTGGGGTCAGGCCCGTTAACGCGAACCACCGGCGCGTCAGTGTCCAGATTGCATGATATGGACACGCCAGGAGATTTTATGTCTGTAACTTCCCCCTCTCGCGAAGATTTCGCGGCCCTTCTCGAAGAATCCTTTGCCAAGAACGATCTGGCTGAAGGCTATGTCACCAAGGGCATCATCACCGCCATCGAAAAGGATGTCGCCGTTGTGGACGTCGGCCTCAAGGTCGAAGGCCGCATCGCGCTGAAGGAATTCGGTGCGCGCGCCAAGGACGGCACGCTCAATGTTGGCGATGAAGTCGAAGTCTATGTCGAGCGCATCGAAAACGCGCTTGGCGAAGCTGTTCTGTCGCGCGAAAAGGCTCGCCGCGAAGAAAGCTGGATCAAGCTCGAAGCCAAGTTCGAAGCTGGCGAGCGCGTTGAAGGCGTCATCTTCAACCAGGTCAAGGGCGGCTTCACCGTCGATCTCGACGGCGCTATCGCCTTCCTGCCGCGTTCGCAGGTCGACATCCGTCCGATCCGCGACGTCACCCCGCTGATGCACAACCCGCAGCCCTTCGAAATCCTCAAGATGGACAAGCGCCGCGGCAACATCGTCGTTTCGCGTCGTACGGTTCTGGAAGAGTCCCGTGCCGAGCAGCGTTCTGAAATCGTTCAGAACCTTGAAGAAGGCCAGGTTGTTGACGGCGTCGTCAAGAACATCACCGATTACGGTGCGTTCGTCGACCTCGGCGGCATCGACGGCCTGCTGCACGTTACCGACATGGCATGGCGCCGTGTGAACCATCCGTCGGAAATCCTGTCCATCGGCCAGCAGGTCAAGGTACAGATCATCCGCATCAACCAGGAAACCCACCGTATCTCGCTCGGCATGAAGCAGCTCGAGAGCGATCCGTGGGATGGCATCCAGGCCAAGTATCCGGAAGGCAAGAAGATCTCCGGTACCGTCACGAACATCACCGACTACGGTGCGTTCGTCGAGCTGGAGCCGGGCATCGAAGGCCTCATCCACATCTCGGAAATGTCCTGGACCAAGAAGAACGTTCACCCCGGCAAGATCCTGTCCACGAGCCAGGAAGTCGAAGTCGTCGTTCTCGAAGTCGATCCGACCAAGCGTCGTATCTCGCTCGGCCTCAAGCAGACGCTGGAAAACCCGTGGGCAGCATTCGCCCGCAACCATCCGGCCGGCACCGAAGTCGAAGGCGAAGTCAAGAACAAGACCGAATTCGGCCTGTTCATCGGCCTCGACGGCGATGTGGATGGCATGGTTCACCTCTCCGACCTCGACTGGAACCGTCCGGGCGAGCAGGTCATCGAAGAGTTCAACAAGGGTGACGTCGTCAAGGCTGTCGTTCTCGACGTCGACGTCGAGAAGGAACGCATCTCGCTCGGCATCAAGCAGCTCGGCAAGGATGCAGTCGGCGAAGCAGCAGCTTCCGGCGACCTGCGCAAGAATGCAGTCGTTTCCTGCGAAGTGATCGCAGTCAACGACGGCGGCATCGAAGTCAAGCTCGTCAACCACGAAGACATGACCTCGTTCATCCGCCGCGCCGATCTGTCGCGTGACCGTGACGAACAGCGTCCGGAGCGTTTCTCGGTTGGTCAGGTTGTCGACGCTCGCGTCACCAACTTCTCCAAGAAGGACCGCAAGATCATGCTGTCGATCAAGGCTCTGGAAATCGCTGAAGAGAAGGAAGCTGTTGCTCAGTTCGGTTCGTCCGACTCGGGCGCTTCGCTCGGCGACATCCTGGGTGCGGCTCTGAAGAACCGCAACGCCGAATAATCTTCGGTAGAAGCCTGGAAACAAAAGACCCGCCGGAGCGATCCGGCGGGTTTTCTTTATCCACTATGCAGCGCCCGTGCCGCCAGTCCGTCGCGAGCCGGCTATTCCCAGGCCACCATGCGCCGGTAGAAATCAAAGGCGTGATCGTGCAGGGGATCGCGCGACGGCTGCGGCAGGGCGAGCTGGTCCGGCCCGGCCTCGTTGAGGGGTGAGACAAGTCCTGCGTCCGCTTCGTCGGAAGCCTCTTCAGCCCTCTGCGACGGTTCTTCCGCTGGAGCTTCGTCTTTATCCTGCTGCTGCGCCGTCTCTTCGTCCTGAGCGTCGCCGCCTTCCTCGTCATCAACGGGATCGACGCGATCGAGCCGCTTCGATTCGCCGGCCTTGGCCGGGACATCGGCCGGCAGATAGTTCGCCACGACAAAAGGAACGCCGAGCGGCGGGGGTGCGGATAATCCCGTCTGCTCCGCAGCCTCGTACATTGCCATCGGCGCCGCAGACGACGGCTGCGCCCTGCCGGAAAGCGCGGTAGCGGTGACGGGGGCCTCGGGCTGATCAGTCAACGATGCGGCCATTACCGATGCTGGGTTTCTGGCACCCGCATCGATGGACGCCGGCTGTGATGGCGGTGGCGTTGCCGTATTGGCTGTCAGCGCCTGTGCGATGATCTTCTCGACGGAGGACGCGGGATTGCTGATGATCTGCTGCAGGTCGGAACCGGCTGCCATCGCGGGCGGGCCGATGACGACCTGCAGGCCCTGCTTGATATCGGCTTGAATCTGCTGGATATCGCGCGGCACCGGCAGCGGTGTCAGCGGCGATCTGATCAAGGCGATTTCCGTCGGAAGTTCGGCTTCGGCGGCGATCGCGGTCAGCAGTGCTACCACAGCAAGGTCATCGACAAGGGGCGCAAGCTGCGAAGCCGGGGGCGCGCCGGTGGCAGCGCTGCCGGTGACGGCAGCTTGGGGAGCGGCCGGCGTTGCGCTTTGCATGGACATTTGGGCCGGAGCCACCTCCGCGGCAGCCGGCGCGGCTTGCGTGGGAACACCCGGTTGCGGCGCCTGCAGCGGAACGGACGCTGGCTGAGCCGCGGGCTGCGTGGGCGTGGGCGTGGGCGTGGGCGTGGGCGTGGGAGGCATCGGCTCTTCTGCGGCGGCCGCAAGGGCGGTTGCCAGAGTGGCCAGATCGGCCGCTTTCTGCAGCAGGCTCGATGCCGGCATCTGCGGGACTGGCGCTTCCGCCCTGCCGGCATTCTGGCCATAGGAATTGACGACAGCCTTCAGCACGGCGTCGGGTTCGGCGGCCGACGCCTGCTCCAGGCTGAGCGCAAGCTGGATCGCCTGCGGGCTTTCCGGATCTTCCAGCGCCTCGGCCAGAAGCGGCAGTGGCAGCCGGATATTCGTCTGCGCATCCATTCGCTGCTGGGCGACGATGAGCTGCTGTGGCGTCAGGCTGCGGATGGCAGCAGCAACGCGCTGCGCATAGGCGGTATTGCTCTCGCCCGGTTCACGGGAAACATTCACCACCTGGCTGGCCGCATCGATGGCGGATAGCAGGCTATCGAACATCCGCTCGCGGGCCGCGACCAGCAGCATGTTCAGCTTGCCCTCGACGCCGGCATTGATCGTACTCGATAGAACGGCCAATGGCGTCGCGGCAGTCTGAAGCCCGGAGGTCTCCGCTGATGCAACGATCGGCTTTTCTATAGGCGCACCCACGGCGGACACGGCACCGACGGGAAGCAACATGACATGCTCCTTTGTCTGGCAAGGCGACGGATGGAAGCGGGGGCAGGTTCAATCAGGGTCCGCTCATGCGGCCGGTGGGTCTTCGAGCGCCGGATAACCGGAAGAGCGAAACGCAAATACGTCGGGCTGGAAGCCATATGAAAGATAGCAGCCTGTTTCTTAACAGATTGCTAAATAAAAAAGGCCAATGCCGCTTTCGCGGCACTGGCCTGTGGATTTCTCCCGCCGAACGAGACGATCAGCTATGCGCGAAGATATCCGCCTCTTCCCAGCCGAGAAGATCGAGCTTGGCGCGGGTCGGAAGGAAGGCAAAGCAATCATCCGCATAGTCCATGCGGCCGTCACGCAGGAGGCGTTGCGTTAGCTTCTCGCGAAGCGCATGCAGATAAAGAACGTCGGAGGCCGCATATTCGAGCTGCGCCGGCGACAGCGTTTCCGCCGCCCAGTCGGACGATTGCTGCGCCTTGGAGATATCGACTTCAAGCATCTCCTTGAGATTGTCCTTCAGGCCGTGACGGTCGGTATAGGTTCGGCAGAGACGCGAGGCGATCTTGGTGCAGAAGACCGGCGTCGTGGTGACGCCGAACGTATGGAAGAGGACAGCGATATCGAAGCGACCGTAATGAAAGATTTTCTGGCGCGCGGGGTCGGCGAGCATGGCGACGAGATTGGGCGCCTGTTTCTGGCCGGCGGCGATGCGGATAATATCAGCCGTGCCGTCGCCCGGCGAAAGCTGCACGAGGCAAAGCCGATCGCGGCGCGGAACGAGACCGAGGGTCTCCGTGTCGATGGCAATGGCGCCGGTGTAGCGGGCGGCATCCTGAGTGGAAATATCGCCTTCATGATAGCGGATGGTGGCAGCCATGAGATTCTCCCGGCTCTGTCTGTACGAACTCGCTTTTCGTCCGTTCTATAGAACAGACGGGGCGACGGCGATACCGGATAACGATGAGGGCGCCGTTCAAAATGTCGGCGGCGTGTTGATCCAGAGCAGTATGGTCTCGCCATCGTGCCGGTTGCGCCAGGAATGATCGCGGCGGCTTTCGAAATAAAGGGAATCGCCCGGCAGGAGATCGAAAAACTGATCGCTGTCGAGCACCAGCTCCAGCCGACCGGCAAGCACATGGATGAACTCTTCCCCTTCGTGGCGATAAGCGCCCTCGCTCGCCGCGCCCGGAGCAAGCACGAAGCGATGGCAATCCATCATCGTCCTGCCCTCGGCAAGCAATTGCACGGTGACGCCGGGCGTCGTCTCCGGCCAGGCGCGCCATTCGCCGGATCGGATCAGCGCCGGAACGTCCTCGCGCTCCTCGCCCGACAGGCGCGAAACCGTTGTGCTATAGTAATCCGCCAGATCATGGAGGGTCTTGAAGCTGACGCCCTGCGAGGTGCGCTCCAGTGTCGACAGCGTCGAGGACGTCATGCCCATATCGGCGGCGACCTGTTCCAGCGTTTTGCCGGCGGCATGCCGCAGCGAGCGAAGCCTGCGGCCGATATCCGAGGATGCCGATTGTTCGCCATTCTCGGGGCCGGCAGCACTGCCCTCTTCCGTCTCCAGCGCCTCGCGGATCGCCGCCGGATTGAGGCCGCGCTCGGCGCGGAACCAAGAAATGCGCTTCAACCGCGCCACGTCCTCGGCGCTATACTGGCGATGCCCGGTCTCGGAGCGCGAGGGTACGACAAGCCCCTGGCTTTCCCAGAGCCGCAGGGTGGAGGCCGATACGCCGGCAAGACGCGCCGCTTCCGCCACCTTGTAGCGCACGGGGTAGCGCTCGGGCTCGATGCTGCTCATTTGCCAATATTCCCTGATTTCTTGTCTTTCGATTCGTCTAGCATGGATGACGCGCCTTAGCGCGCCTTAAAAGGTGCGCGGCGCCATTCGCGAGCCTTTGGCGCCTTTTATCATTCGCACAAAATCCCGCTTGAAATCTTGCAGGAAAAATGTAGGAGTTTTGTAAATAAATTGCAGAACTTCTGCAAGATAATTCGAAACTGCTTTCTGGGAGCGACTGCAATGACTTTAACCGAACGGAAGAACGCCGCCATTTCCCGCGGCGTCGGCATGACGACGCAGATTTATGCCGATCGTGCTGAAAATGCCGAGATCTGGGATAAGGAAGGCAATCGCTATATCGATTTTGCCTCCGGCATCGCCGTGGTGAATACCGGCCATCGCCATCCCCGCGTCATTGCCGCCGTCAAGGAACAGCTCGACCGCTTCACGCACACCTGCCATCAGGTCGTGCCCTATGAGAGTTATGTGCATCTTGCCGAACGGCTGAACGCCATCGTTCCCGGCGATTTCGCCAAGAAGACGATCTTCGTGACGACGGGCGCGGAGGCGGTCGAAAACGCCGTCAAGATCGCCCGCGCCGCCACCGGCCGCTCGGCCATCATCGCCTTTGGCGGCGGCTTCCACGGCCGCACCTTCATGGGCATGGCGCTGACCGGCAAGGTCGCGCCTTACAAGGTCGGCTTCGGCCCGATGCCCGGCGATGTCTTCCATGCGCCCTTCCCGGTGCCGCTGCACGGCAGCAGCGTCGAGCAATCGCTGGCGGCGCTGAAGAAGCTCTTTGCCGCCGATGTCGATCCGCAGCGCGTCGCCGCCATCATTCTCGAACCCGTGCAGGGCGAAGGCGGCTTCTATCCCGCTCCATCGGGTTTCATGAAGGCGCTGCGCGAGATCTGCGACCAGCACGGCATTCTGCTGATCGCCGATGAGGTGCAGACCGGCTTTGCACGCACCGGCAAGATGTTTGCGATGGATCACCACGAGGTGGCCGCCGATCTCGTCACCATGGCGAAGAGCCTTGCCGGCGGCTTCCCGCTCGCCGCCGTCACCGGCCGAGCCGAGGTCATGGATGCGCCCGGGCCTGGCGGCCTCGGCGGCACCTATGGCGGCAATCCGCTTGGCATTGCCGCCGCCCACGCCGTGCTCGACGTCATCGCCGAGGAAGGCCTGTGCGACCGCGCCAACCAGCTCGGCGCGCGGCTGAAGCAACGGTTGGAATCGTTGCGCGACAAGGTGCCTGAAATCGTCGACATCCGCGGCCCCGGCTTCATGAATGCGGTGGAATTCAACGACGCGGCGACAAAGCTGCCGAGCGCCGATTTCGCCAACAAGGTGCGGCTGATCGCACTCGACAAGGGGTTGATCCTGCTCACCTGCGGCGTTTACGGCAATGTCATCCGCTTCCTGTCGCCGATCACCATCCAGGACGGCGTGTTCGGCGAGGCGCTCGACATTCTCGAAGCATCGCTGCTGGAGGCAAGCGCTTCCGGCTAGAGCCGGATGATTTTAGGTCTGTTCGACCTAAAATCTGAATCTGCTCTAGAATCAAAAAAGTAGAGCATGATGTCGTCCGAAAACCGATCACACTTTTCGGCATCATGCTCTAACAGCCGTTCCTGATGTTCGTTTCCTATTCGCCGGCGCGTGCCGCCGGGCGAAACCCTGTCGGAGTGCAGACCATGTCCTTTACAACAGCAATGACCAAGCATGTTCCCTTCTCTTCGCGATTCCTGCGCGCCGCCGGCTATATCAACGGCGCCTGGACGGGCGGCGGGGCGACGAAGACGTTCGATGTCATCAATCCCGCTACCGGCGAAGTGCTCGCCTCTCTGCCGGATATGGGAGCCGCCGAAACGACGGCCGCAATCGATGCGGCCTATATCGCCCAGATCGGCTGGGCGGCCCGCCCGGCCAAGGAGCGCGCCGCGATCTTGCGCAAATGGTTCGATCTGATGGTCGCCAATGCCGATGAGCTGGGAGCGATCCTGACCGCCGAGATGGGCAAGCCGCTGCCGGAAGCCAAAGGCGAGATCCTCTACGCCGCCTCCTATGTCGAATGGTATGCGGAAGAGGCCAAGCGCATCTACGGCGAGACCATCCCGGCGCCCTCCAACGACAAGCGCATGGTCGTCATCAAGCAGCCGGTCGGCGTCGTCGGCACGATCACGCCCTGGAACTTCCCGGCGGCCATGATCGCCCGCAAGATCGCACCGGCTCTTGCCGTCGGCTGCACCGTTGTCTCGAAACCCGCCGAACAGACGCCGCTGACGGCGATTGCGCTGGCCGTTCTTGCCGAAAAGGCGGGTGTTCCGGCCGGCGTTCTCAATATCATCGTCGGGGTAGACGGCCCGGCGATCGGCCGCGAGCTTTGCGGCAATGCGAAGGTGCGCAAGATCAGCTTCACCGGCTCGACGGAGGTCGGCCGCATCCTGATGCGCCAGTGTGCCGACCAGATCAAGAAGGTCAGCCTGGAGCTTGGCGGCAACGCGCCCTTCATCGTCTTCGACGATGCCGATCTCGACGCGGCCGTCGAAGGGGCAATGGCTTCGAAATACCGCAATGCCGGCCAGACCTGCGTCTGCGCCAACCGCATCTATGTGCAGTCCAATGTCTATGACGCCTTTGCCGCCAAGCTCGCGGCCAAGGTAAGCGAACTCTCCGTCGGTGACGGCTTCAAGCCGGGCATATCCATCGGACCGCTGATCGACGAACAGGGTATCGCCAAGGCCGAAGACCATGTGCGGGACGCCGTAGCCAAGGGTGCCCGCGTCGTCCTCGGCGGCAAGCGCATCGAAGGTGCCGGCACCTTCTTCGCGCCGACCATCCTGACCGGCATCGATCGGAGCATGAAGGTGGCGCGCGAGGAAACGTTCGGTCCGGTGGCACCGCTCTTTCGCTTCGAGACGGTCGAGGACGTGATCGCGCAGGCCAACGACACCGAATTCGGCCTCGCCGCCTATTTCTTCGCTAGCGACCTCAAGAAAGTCTGGCGGGTCGCCGAGGCGCTGGAATATGGCATGGTCGGCATCAATACCGGCCTGATATCGACGGAGACGGCGCCGTTCGGCGGCATCAAGCAATCCGGCCTCGGCCGCGAAGGCTCGCGTCATGGCGCCGACGACTATCTGGAAATGAAATATCTCTGCATCGGCAATCTATAGCCGGCAAATCAAGTTGAGGTAATGTGAACGCGGCCCTGCCACAGCCGGGCCGCGCTTAAGCGGCCGGTATAAAAGGCACCGGTATCGAGATTAAGCCGCAAACCATGGACCTCGGCCTGCCGGATGGGTGTATGGCCGTGCACGATCAGTTTCGGCAGCGGCTGCGCACTATCGTGGAAGCGCGAGCGGATGTAGACGAGATCGTCGTCCTGCTGCTCGGAAATCGGCCTGTCCGGATCGATGCCGGCATGAACGAACAGCACCTCCGGCGTGTCCAGCA